>JBFFMI010000131.1:0-8406 GCA_041554155.1 Anaerolineales bacterium | reverse complement strand
CCCGGCTATCGACTGCTGCACGTGAGCAATGATGCTTTTATTGCCAGCGATGAGATCACCCTTTACCCTGCCAGTGCTGGCTCGACGGCGACATGGCAGGTGCAGTTAACCGCGCCCATTGAACCTGGAGAACATATCAGCATCTGGCAGGCACGGGCGCCGGATGGAGCACTCTTTGGCGAGCAGGTTTATCTCTGGGTCATTGTTGCGGCGCCAGAGGTCACCCCGACATCACGTGGCACCCCCACAAACTGAGTCGCAACAAAAAAAGGGATGGCAGAGGCCATCCCTTTCTATAGAAAAGACCAGATCAAGTTGCGCTCTCGGGACTAGGTTCCCTCTTCCCATGAAGCCAGATACTCGATCTGCTCCTGGGTGAGGGAATCGATTTCCACTTTCATCGCTTCAAGCTTGAGACGCGCGATCTCGCGATCCAATTCTTCCGGTATGGTATAGACGCGTTTCTCGAGTTCATCTGCGTTCTTCAACAACCACTCCAGTGAGAGTGCCTGGTTCGCGAAGGACATATCCATCACGCTGGCGGGGTGACCTTCGGCAGCAGCGAGGTTGATCAAGCGACCTTCACCCAACAAATTGATGGCACGACCATCCTTAAGCACATACTGATCAATGAACTCACGCGGTTTGCGTTTTTCAGTCGACATATCTTCCAGCCCGGGGATGTTGATCTCGACATTGAAATGCCCGGAATTTGAGACGATGGCTCCGTCCTTCATCTGTTCGAAGTGTTGGGTATCAATCACATTGAGATCACCGGTCAGGCTACAGAAAATATCGCCCAGGGGAGCAGCCTCATTCATGGGCATCACGCGGAAGCCATCCATCACGGCTTCGAGGGCGGCCAACGGGTCGATTTCAGTCACAATCACGTTAGCGCCCATGCCGCGAGCCCGCATCGCCAACCCACGTCCACACCAACCATAGCCTGCGACGACGAAAGTTTTGCCTGCCAGAAGAATATTGGTCGCCCGTACAATGCCGTCAATCGTCGATTGACCGGTGCCATAGCGATTGTCGAAAAAGTGCTTGGTCATTGCATCATTGACGGCAATGATGGGGTAGTTCAAGGCGCCATCAGCCGCCATTGCCCGCAAGCGGATCACGCCCGTGGTCGTTTCCTCCGTGCCTCCCTGGACGTTACCCAGCAGGGCTTGCCGATCTTTGTGTAGCGTACTCACCAGGTCGGCGCCATCATCCATCGTGAAATGAGGCTCGATGTCGAGGGCGGCATGGATGTGATTGTAGTAGGTGTCGTTATCTTCACCTTTGATCGCGTATACCCGGATTTCATCATGCGACACGAGCGAGGCAGCCACATCATCCTGGGTTGATAGTGGATTTGAAGCTGCAAGCACGACTTCTGCACCACCGGACTGGAGCGTCCGCATGAGGTTTGCAGTCTCCGTTGTCACATGCAAGCACGCCGAAACACGTAAGCTTTTAAACGGCAATTCCTTCTTGAAGCGCTCATGGATCTGACGCAAGACTGGCATCTCGCCCTCAGCCCATTGGATACGGCGGCGTCCGCCTTCGGCAAGTTTGATATCTTTCACATCGTAATCAGAACTCATCCTTCAACTCCATTAAGATAAATTGTTAGCAAGCGCATCATCTTACCACGCGTAAGCTTCGGGTGCGGCACCTCCCGGTCCCGGCCAGATCTCATCAAGTTTGAGCATCGTTTGCTCGTCGAGTTCAAGCTCCAGCGCATGCAGGTTGCCTTCCAACTGGTCGAGGGTGCGAGGGCCGATAATGGGCGACGTCACTCCCGGTTGGTGAAGGAGCCATGCCAGGGCGACATCTGCTGGATGCTCACCAAGCTCGCTGCAGAACGCTTCATATGCCTCAAGCTGGTCGTGATGCTCCTTGATCCTTTTCTGCACAAACTCGCCTGCACGACGTCCTTCCTTAAATTTCATTAGCGCACCCCCGAGCATGCCTCCTGCAAGTGGACTCCAAGGGATGATGCCAAGCCCGTACTCGTCACAGGCTGGCACGACCTCCAACTCAATCGTGCGTGCCGAAAGGTTATACAAACTCTGTTCCGCAATGAGACCGAGGAAATTTCGATGGGCGGCTGTTTCTTGAGCCCGGGCGATGTGCCATCCCGCGAAGTTGCTGCTGCCTACATAAAGCACTTTCCCTTCCCGGACAAGCTGTTCCATCGCTTGCCAGATCTCCTCCCAGGGGGTTTCGCGATCGATGTGGTGCATCTGATACAAGTCGATGTGATCGGTTTGCATCCGACTTAAACTTTCTTCGCAGGCTTTGCGGATATGGTAGGCCGAGAGGCGCTGTTCGTTAGGGCCATCCCCCATGCTGCCATAGACTTTGGTCGCCAGGACGATCTTCTCCCGCCGGCCTCCGCCCTGGGCGAGCCAGCGACCGATTATTTTCTCTGTAATCCCTTCGCCCTTCTCCCAACCGTAGACATTGGCGGTATCGAAGAAATTTAAACCCTGCTCCAAAGCTTCATCCATGATCTCGAAGCTATCCGGTTCAGAAGTTTGCGGGCCAAAATTCATTGTACCGAGGCAGAGTGGGCTGACCTTGAGACCCGATCTACCTAATGAAACGTAATCCATTGGATCCTCCTATGAGACTGGGAACGACTCCGGGATCTCGATTAATCCCTCGTAAAACGGGCAATGCAGGGAGAAACCCAGCGCTTTGTACAGTTCAACCGCACCGTTATTCTCCTGGCTTACATTTAAAACGATGGTCTCAATTCCCAGGTCTTGTAGTGCGATGATAACGCTGGTTGTGCAGGCAGATGCGTAGCCCTTCTGACGATACGCGGGGTGTGTGTATATGTTGCCAAGAGCAGCGATGCCCTGCCTTTTCGAGAGTACATGAACCCCTGCTGTTGCTACCAACATCCCGGATTCCATTACTCCGGTGAATGGACCAAGCGCGACCTGTCGTGGATGGTAGCCATCCGGAGCGTCCGGGTGATTTGTGTAGAGCTGGTCGATTTGACCCAGGTGCTGCTCTCCCAGAGGCAGCACCTCGACGAACTTGGATCGCATTCGCTTTGTTTTAAGATGGGTCATGCGCCACATCGCAATTAGATCATACCTGGTAATCGCAGCAGGCATCGAGTGCGGGTAAGCTTCAGGGAAAGAGATTTGATGCTTGCCTGGTGGCAGTTGTGGAAGCAGGGCGTTGAGCTGATCGCTGGAACCATGGCCAAATAGGATTGGAGGATTTAAACCCGAGTAGCGCAGGAGTAATGCATCCTCTGCTACAAACCATTCGCAGAATGGTTGATGGTCGGGATCGAGATCCGCCAGGGCATACGCAGACCAGACCCGATCCTGGTTTAAGATTTCCAATATCCGATATTCCGATTCCAGGTTGTCGATGCTCACGTCAAGCTCTGCGCTCAAATGTCGAGTCGAGTGCTCCTTCGTCGTCGAAATGCTGCCGGAAACGGTCGACGAATTCACTGGGGGTGAAATGGTGTCCCTGGGGTCCATCTTGTTCAAGGCAGTATGTAGCGGCCAAAGCTCCCATCTGTCCGCAGAGTCGTAACGGCAGTTGATTGAGGAAGCCCTTGAAAAAGCCTCCCCGGAAGGCATCTCCCACGCCGGTGGGATCGGTGATCCTCTCAGGGTGGACGACCGGGATCTCGATCTCTTTAGAAGCAGTAACTATCGTGGTACCGTCCTCGCCCCGGGTAATCACCACGAAAGCCGTAGTTTCCAACATCGCCTTCAGGCTCAAGCCAGTTTTCTCCTGGATAAGACTAAATTCGTAGTCGTTGCAGAATAATGCTTTAGCTGACTGAATGCCCGCAGCCAGTTGTTCACCTTCAAGTCTGACGATTTGTTGGCTGGGATCGTATATCAATTGACAACCGAGTGAATCCGATTGTCCGATATAGGCTGCCATCGCCTCAGGGTCATTTGGAGATACCAGGACAACATCAGGAGCGGGGCGCAGGTCCCGCAGGGAAAGCTCCCCGGCTTTGTTCATTGCGCCTGGAAAGAAACTGGCTATCTGGGCGTTTGCCTTATCGGTCGTAACAAAGAAGGATGCCGTCAACATCTCTGGTATGGTCCTGATAGCCGTGGTATCCACCCCATGTGATTCGAGTCTGGCGCGTTGTTGCTCAAAATCGGATCCGACCGTGGCCATCACTTTTGGTTTTTCGCCGAGCAAAGCAAGGGTGTAGGCGATGTTGGCTGCAATTCCTCCCGGCCTGCGTACCAACGTATCAACCAGGAAGGATAAGCTGATCTTCTCGATCATATCCGGCAGGATGTTCTCTTTGAAGTAGCCCGGGAAAGTCATCAAGTAATCAAAAGCAATCGAACCTGTAAGGACTATATTCATGGCTGGCCTTCTTTAAAAGTAGCAGGGATATTGGTGATAAATGGAGGATGGATAAGGCCATACTCCGTGACAAATGCCTCCACGAGCCGATAGGGCGTGATATCAAAAGCTGGATTGCGTGCACTGGCTCCCTCTGGAGCAATCGGGCGTTCTCCGAGGCGTAAGGCGAGCACTTCGGAGGCTTGGCGTTGCTCAATCGAGATGTCCGCACCTTGCGCGACATCCGGGTCGAAAGTTGATCGGGGTGCAACACAATAAAAAGGAACACCGGAATCACGCGCAGCGAGTGCGAGCATATACGTGCCAATCTTGTTGGCCACGTCACCATTGGCCGCGATCCGATCTGCCCCGACGAACACGGCATCGACCTCACCGCGCTGGAGGAAGAACCCTGAGGCGCTGTCGCAGATCACATCGTAGCTGATCCCATATTGCTCGAGTTCCCAGGCAGTCAAACGTGCTCCCTGCAATCTGGGGCGGGTTTCATCCACAAGGACATGGATGGACTTGCCACTCTCATGCGCGTAGCGGATGACGCCCAGCGCGGTGCCATAATCCACAGCTGCGAGTGCACCGGTATTGCAGTGGTGGATCACCGTAGCGCGGGCCTCTAGAAGCCTGGCACCGTGAGCAGCCATTCGACGATTGATCTCCACATCCTCGTCCGCCATCCGCTGGGCAAGCTGATCCATCTTGTCACGTGCGCTGTCCAGCGCGATATCCTGGAAAGAGGTTGCCAAACCAAGCATGCGGTCTATGGCCCAGCGCAAATTGACTGCGGTAGGGCGCGCTTCAGACAATCTCTGAGCAGCATCTCCGAGATCTTGCTTCCACCCATCGAGATCATCCGCATCGCTCAACCTTGCAGCCAGGGCCAGTGCAAATGCTGCTGTAATGCCTATCGCTGGAGCACCGCGCACAGCCATATCCCTGATAGCGTGGATCACCTCGTCGATAGTATTTAATTGGAGAACGTCAAGCTTGGCAGGTAACTGACGTTGGTCAATCATCTGGAGTGAGGGGGTTTCAGGATGGTAATTGATCGTTCGCATGGTTGATAGACACAAAAACGCGCTCTCCCGGAGAGAGCGCCCACCGTTGTGGCCAGAGTGTAGCATGTGGGGCGACAGGAGGCAAGATTGACCATACCCCTGGGCTGCTTTATGATGTCCAGCGTGATGAGAGCTTCTCACTGGAAAACTTTCCTGGCATTTGGCTTGGTTACGCTCAGTGTTAGCTGCAGTGCACCTGAACCCGCGCTACCGTCAGCGACGCCAACGGTCACATGGACCCCGGCGCCAACGTTAACCCCATCGCCAACGGTGACTCCGACCCCAGCAACAAATATCTTCCTGGAAGCAGCAGAAATTGCTGAGTTTCATGGAGATTGGGACAAGGCACTGGCAGGCTATGATCAAGCCGTCGCCTTTGCGCTAGAGCCAGATGAGATCGTCAGGTCCGAGTTAGGACGTGGTCGTACATTGATCGCGATGGGGAATCTCTCTGGCGCGGTTCAATCCTTGAGCGGATTTTTGGCATTGGATCTCGAGGGTGGTGCGGTCGCAGCCACGCTGCTGCGCGCAGATGCGCATGAGCAGCTGGGAAACTACACGGAAGCCGCACAGGATTTCGCTTCGGCCGGGATGCTCAGCGAGGTCCCGCTTCAGGATTGGATCTTTGAACGTGAGGGTGATGCCTGGTCGTATGCTGGTGTACTGGAAGAATCCAGCGCCGCTTACAAAAAAGCACTGGATGTCCTTTATGACGTGAAGGACGTCAACCTGGAGATCAAGTATGCACGCAGCCTGGATCGGTTGGGACAAAAAGAGGCTGCGCTTGAGCGCTATCAGGCAATCTATAACGCCACCGATGAGCCAATTTTCAAAGCTCAGATGGATTTCTTGATCGGTAAGGTATACCAATGGTTAGGGGATCGCGAGTCGGCCAATATCGCTTTTTATGATGCGGTGGTTAATTACCCTCAAACGGTGGATGCCAATTCATCATTGACTGCGCTGCTTAATGATAACTACCCGGTCGATGATCTGACGCGTGGCATCGTTCATTATCATGCTGGGGAATATCTAGCAGCCCAAACGGAATTCGAGCGCTACACTCTATCAGATCCAGAAGGACATCTCGGGATCGTCCACCATTATCTGGCGATGATTTACCGACAACAGGGCGATTATTCGTCGGCGATAGAGGAATGGGATCTTTTGATTGAGACGCACCCTGGTGATGAGAACATCCCACTCGCCTGGGAGCAGCAAGTACGCACCTACTGGGCTTATCTGGATCAATACCAGGTGAGTTGGGAATTGAGCCAGGCATTCCATGACCGGGATCCCACCCATCCAAGGGCGGCCGAATTCCTGTATGATGCCGCCGCAATCGCTGAACTCGGGGGCCAACTGGACGTTGCGATTGAGCTCTGGGATCGGGTGGCGGATCAACACTCGATCTATGAACGTGCACATGAAGCCCGATTTAAAAGCGGCATTGCGAGTTTTCGCCTGGGGGAAAATGCCAAAGCCTTGGAAAGTTTCCAACAAGCCTTCAGCAGCGCGAGCCTGCCTGCCGACCGCGCCGCAGACCAGCTCTGGATCGGAAAGACCTACATAGCACTCGGTCAGACTGATCAGGGACGATCTGCCTGGGAATTTGCGATCGCAGCGGACCCGGGCGGGTACTACGGCCTTCGAGCAGATGATCTGCTTGCTGGACGCGCACCCTTCACGAAGGCCCTCGGTTTGCAATACCCTGAAGACCTCCCGGCGATGCGGGAGGCTGGAGAGAACTGGGTCCGGACTACTTTTGGTCTTGATCCCATGCTGGATCTCTCAGATCTCGGGCCACAGTTGTCCGTGCATCCAAGGGTTCTGCGGGGGAACATGCTGTGGGTTAGCGGCGCTTTCAGCCAGGCAAAGCTTGAATTCAACTTGCTGCGGGACGAGATTGACGGAGATCCTGCGTTAATGTACCGCTTGATGAATCATCTTGTGGAGCTGGGTCTCTACCAACCGGCCATCTATCTTTCGGCCGAACTGCTCGAGATGGCTGGGGAAGCTGGTGGGCGAGCAGCGGAGGCGAACCCATATCTGAGCCACATACGCTTTGGCCTGTATTTTTCTGAATTAGTCGATACTGAAGCCGCAGGTGCCGATTTCGATAGTCTCTTCATATTCTCTGTCATTCGCCAGGAAAGCCTCTTTGAGAGTTTTGCCACTTCTTATGCAGCCGCACGGGGTTTGATGCAGGTCATCCCCAGCACTGGAGAGTACCTCTGGTCTAAGGCTGGCTGGCCGATTGACTATACGAGCGATGATCTCTATCGACCCATAGTAAGTGTGCACTACGGAGTCTTATATCTGATCGAGCAGCGAGACTTCTTCGATGGCGATCTATTTGCGACTCTTGCGGCGTATAACGCTGGTCCAGGAAATTCGTTGGCCTGGTATCTTGATGCGCAGGATGACCCTGATCTATTCCTTGAAATTATTCGCATCCAGCAGCCTGAAGAATATATCCGCAGTATCTACTGGGCATACCGACAATACCAGTCGCTCTATGCCACTCCACTACCTTAATTCCACAATCTTTGTTGCCGACTAATCTTAGAAAAACAGCATCGACAAGTGTCGATTTCGATGTTAGAATGTAAGTTTGCAGTCAGGGGTTATCGAGGTTTGTTGAAGGGCGTTTTCCGCGTTCGGATAATATAACACAGCGGGAACCGGTCTTGTTTGCGCGAAGGCCGGTATCTACCCGCTTTTTGTTGGTTCCCTTCGCAAACCCCTATTCAGTACGATGAGGAGTTGGACGCATGGCATCCATCCCGGAGCAAAAATGGTACTCCCGAATTCCAGAAGTATATGACCTTCCAAACCTGATCGATGTCCAGTTGGATTCTTTCAAGTGGTTGCAAAAAGAGGGTCTATCGGAATTATTTGACGAGATTTCACCCATCATCTCCTACAACGGTGGGATGAAATTGTTCTTTCCCGGGAATACCCCGGAGAGCAAAGAATTCAAGCTCAAGTATTG
>JBFFMI010000130.1:0-8458 GCA_041554155.1 Anaerolineales bacterium | reverse complement strand
GGGGGTCATTGCATGAAGAAGTCGAAAGCCACGCCTCCGCACAACTAGAGAGCCTGCTGGCCAGCTAACCACGAGCTCGAAGAATGCAAAACGCCGCCCCATAAGGGCGGCTTTTATTATTGTTAATCGCTGAGGATATTGTCCTGAGTAAAGCTAAATTCAGCTTCAACACCGTTGACCAGCACTTTGTAATCACCAGCCGGTAACCCGTAAACATCCAACGGGATATTCTCTTCAAAAGGCTCGATCACCTGGATGCAATCTATACCCGGATCCCGACGGGTGGTAATCGTCACTTCGAACGTATAATCCTCACGCACGCTTAGAATATCGTCGATTACGGTGCAGGGATCACCCACATAACCGCTAGCATGTAGCTGTATCTGCAGCGGGAAGGACATCATCATGATGACCTCCACGGTTTCCACCGTTGCCTGGCCTGCAGAAAATTCGAGTTCCGGGTTTGGTACGGATGGGGGTATATCCCCACACCCAACAAGCAGCGTGATCAGGGGGATTAAAAGAAGTGTCTTTGTGGTCATCGGCCAGGTACCTCCGCAAATGAGAATGGGTCATCTCAAGGATTAAGACGTTTGCGGCAGGTCGAAAGTTCCTCACGCACTTATGGTTAGAAACCGCGATGCTGACCCTCCCACGGCGGATCCTCTCCCGATTGAAATTCATGCACACTTGGACCACGCAGATGCCTTAAGCGCCAGGTCCCGTAGAGGTAGCTGATGATCAATAGAGCTAGGGTCGCTGGCCATCCCAGTATCACGTTAAAAAGTGCCAAGCCGGCCGTTGAAGCATCACGAAAGAGGTCCAGTTGCAGCAAAAAACGGGCACCAAAATAGACCAACCAGAAGAGGGTCACCTCGCTATAGGCCGGCCGCACCTTAGGGTGCCAGTACCAATCTAAGGGCCAGCGACGGGCGATAAAGCTGGTCCACGCCACCAGCGGCTTGCGCATAATTAGGCTGACCAGGCATAAAACCATTGTGAGCACGCTCGAGGCCAAGCCCGGCAGGAAGAATCCTTCTTCACCTCCTAGCCAGTGTGTGAGCAAGATTGCAAAGCCTACGCCAACTGCACCGCCCAGTGCATACCACAGAGGTTGGCCCCGAAGAAGTCGCAAAGCACCCATCAGGACTGCCAGGATCAATGCCGAAATAGCAGCAGATCGAAATCCAGCAAGGCTGTAGACCAGCAGAAAAAGGATCGGCGGAAGCAGGCTATCGATTAGGCCCGCCCGTTTGAAAAAAACTTCTTCCAGTTCGGTTCCAATTTCTTGCATGCGCTCCTGCATAACGATGATCTCCTGGAACTATAAAAGAGCTAGACCCTCTTCCACACGAGGGTATGCCAACACGGGGAGTAGAGTCTCTTTCATGCGCGTCGTATCCGCAGTATAGGATGCCATGCCAATGCGAATAAAGTCACGCGTGATCGGCGCAGCCGTCCCAAACAGACTTGCATAGAGTTCAACCAGACCGGCCGCGAGATAGAATGCAGGTGATGGAAGTCGCAGCGGCTTTGGAAAGCCCCAATGTTGCGCCATCAAATCCAAGAAAAATTGTAACGTGATCGGTTGCTCATCACCCAGATTCACAACCCCTCGGAGGGTAGGGTTCTCGATCGCAGCTTCGACTGCATGGAGGAAATCAGGTAGCGACAACAAGTGGATCCACGTTGGTCGGTACCATACCGGTAATAAACCCCAGCGCATCAACCGACGGGCAGCTTCGATCATCAAAACACCTCGACCGTAAATCATGCCCGGGCGCAAGATGACCGGGAATATTGGCGATAATTCTGCCACAGATAGCAGGTGTTTTTCTGCCGCAAGCCGCGTCTGCGCATGGATGGAGGTCGGGTTTCCATCCGTGCTGCCGCGTGCCGGTTCGTCAGGCGTGCTTTCACCTTCGACATGCGGGAAACTGATCAGTATAAATTTCCCCACATGTGCGCGCACCGCTGCATTCAAGAGGTTGTCCACGAACGCTACATTGGTTTTTGGCAGGAATCTCTCCGGAAAGGGCTTGAATAACACCCCAGCAAAGTGAACGATACAATCCACATCACGGCAGACGGCCTCCAGGCTATTCCTGCGTGCCAGGTCGGCCTGCACGATCTCAACGTTGTCTCCGGGCGTGATACCCTTGATCGGGCGCTCATGGACCATCAAGCGCAGTTGATGCGTGCCTTTCAGCATCGAGCGAGCCAGGAATCCGCCCAGGTTGCCACCGGCCCCGGTGATCAAGACCCTCATTGTGATCTCCTATGCATCCATCAATAAGTTTGAACTTAAGTGTATCGTCAAAGTAAAAAACTTAAGTAACGGGGTTTTTCCGGGCTGTAAGCTTGTGTGCAAGCCAGGATGCTGTTCCCTGCTCGGCCGGGACGTGGCCTATCCGGGCAAGGACAGCTTTGTGGTCGGAGTGTGGTGAGGGATGTGTCGAGAGGTGCCTGGCGTCTTCAATTCGCCAATGATCTTGGCCAGACTTCAGGAACAGATAATCTAATCGTTGCTGCCGGATCGCCGATCCCCACGGCCAACGCAGGACATGGGTGTGTCCGTCTGCTCGCGGATGGACTGCCCGAAACGTATCCTGCCAGTGCTCACCCAATTTGTGGATCCCACCCCTGGTCTCACCAGCATTGAAATCCCCACCGATCACCGCCGGATCTGCTCCGGAAAGTTCACCCACCCAGGATCGTAAGCGCTCAAGCTGACGGCCGTTCTCGCCCCTGATAAAGCCCAGGTGGGTGGACACAACCCAGAGCTTGCAACATTCCAATTCTATTTGCGCACCAAGCGCCATGCGCCGAACAAGGGGATCTCCACTTGATTTCAGCTTAAGGGCTCGCTGTTCACGAACCGGCAGGCTTGTGAGGATCGCCGGTCCTTCTTCAAATCCGATGGCTTTCTCGGCACCATTAGCCCGCACGTAGCCCTGGGCCATACGCAAACGATCCGCCAGCCACTCACTGGCCGAAAGACCCGGGATACGCAACGCCTCTTGTAATAGCACCACCTGGGCCCCCTGCTCTTCGATCAGCTGCGCCAGGCTCTCCAGCCGCTCGGGGAGATCGCGGAAGCGCGGCCAATCATGCCATACGTTGGCACTGACCACGGTCAGTTGATCGATCGATTCACCGGTCAACCGAACCGGGCTCAGGGTGCTCTCAATCACTACTGCAGGGCTGGTTATGGCACGGAAGAGAACCAGGAATCGCTTGAGAAAAGGCAGGTGTAGGAACCACCTTCTCAGCGTGTTGATCGGGGAAAAACGGGAGCGGCCACCAGGCCGCTCGTCAGCAGACAGATTCGTTGAATGTACCGGCAAGACTTAGAGCTGTACTTCCTTTAGATTTACCACCCGCCAGTTATACCATGAAATTAACTGGTCGCGAGCAGAACGCTATTCCTCCCGGAAGAAGTCACGCATACCGTGGAGAAAACCCGGTACAACTTCACGGGGAAAGCGCGGCCAGGTGAGGATCGTTACCGCCAGGATCCAGGCGCATAATAGGAGCCCGGAGCTCGTTGCATGAACCAGTGCGATATACACAAACCAACCGTAAATCGGCGCCTGGAAGAGCATTCCCATAGAGCGTGGAATGCCCGACCGCAAGAAGTATGCGCCCCATATCAAAACGTAAACCAGTGCAACCAGGATGCTCAAATAGCCTGCGATCAGTAGATATGCGAGGACCCCCAGCGATACGGCAATATCGATCTCGAGATCATGCGCCCCGACCCAGGTTTGCTGCCGTACATTACTGCGTTTGGCCAGTGCTCCATCGAGCACATCACCGGTCCAATCAGCAGTCAACAAAACAGCCGCCCATGGCAGGCTTTGGCTCCCCTGTGTAATGGCTAGCCAGGGAAGGAAAAGCAGAAGAATGCCACGGGCGACCGTTATAAGATCTGCAACTTGTTTTAAGACCATTGTGCAACCCTCCGCTAGCGATCACGAAGGTTTACACTTTTATTGTATACCCTCCCGCACGATTCTGAGCTGATTTCTTTCCGACACCCCAGACGTCAGGAACCAGTATCGGTCCAACCTATTCAGTCATCAATCTCGTCAAGTACAGCCTGGTCTTTCCGTAGGCTCTGCATCCGCACGATCAGGCTAATGATATAGACCGCCATCGTGCCAAGGATCATCGTAAAACCCATGATCATAAAACTCACAGTATCAGCCGGGCCTTGTTGTAAGAACATCTCATACTCCTGATTAGCCTGAGCATCCAGGATGCTCAAGCTTTTTGAACTTCAATTTGTTCTACGTGGTCAGTACTTGCATCTTGCGCTCTTCAATGTACTCCTTGAAATCTTGCAAGCGCAGCCTGTGCCAGAGCAGGGTTACATACACAAACGTAAACGTAATCAAGCTGAAAAAGAAGGCCGTCTGCATCCTCGGCGTCATGTCGAATGTGCCTTCAGCGCCCGGATCATTATTGCCGATCACGACCGGGTGAATGGTGCGGAAGATTCGAATGGAGAGAAAGGTAAGCGGAACGCTGATAAATCCGACGATGCCATAGACAGCGCCAAAGCGCGCCCGCCGGTCTGGATCTTCGATCCCCTGGCGCAGCATCAGGTAGGCGATGTAAATCAGCTCCATGATCGTCGCCGTCGTCAAACGCGGATCCCAGGTCCACCACGTGTTCCAGATCGGCCGTGCCCAGATGGCACCACTGACGATATTAATAAAAGTGAAGATCACACCGATCTCGACGGAAGCTAGCGCAATACGATCCCAGCGCCGATCTCCCCTGGCCAGGATTACCACACCCGCAACGGCCGTCACGAGGAAGGCCAGTGCACCGACCCAGCCGGCAGCGACATGAAAATAGAACACACGCTGGACCTCTCCCATCACTGCCTCGCGCGGAGCGTAGAAGAAGACCAGGTAAAGTGCAACGGCAAAAACTACTCCCGTGATCCAATTGAGGGCTTTTAGACCCATTGGCATTGCTTTCATCAGCTCTCTTTCCTCCTTCGCAGTTTAAGCGTAGATCTCTATTCTTCGACCACAAAATCAAACAGCATAAATGCCACAGCGATAAAAATGACGTCATACACAATCAGGATATTCAACCAGGGCATGATGTCGACCATCTCCAGGTTCTGGAGAAATCCGTTGCTGGCCTTGACCGCAGCGAGCAGCAGCGGGATGCTCACCGGGAAGAGCAGGATGGGCAGCAGGATATCGCGTGTGCGTGCTTGCACTGCCATGGAAGACAGCAGTGTTCCTACGGCGGCATACCCGATCGATCCCAACAATACCACCAGGATCAATCCGGTGTTGATTAAGTTCAGGTTGTACAACACGCTGAAGGTCGGCAGCACGATCGCTTCGACAATCGCCATGAAAAACAGGTTGCCCAGCACCTTCCCGAAGTAGATTGCACTGCGGTCGACCGGCGCCAGCAGCAGACCATCCAGGCAGCCGCGATCCTTCTCGACTCCCATCGAACGGTTCAGTCCCAGTGTCCCGGCAAAGGCAAAGGTGACCCAGAGCACGCCAGAGGCGACTGTCTCACGGGTGCGGATATCGAGCTCGAGGGCAAAATTAAAGATGAGGATCACAAGCAATGCGAAGACCAGCATGGCCCCGATCAGTTCGCGGCTGCGATATTCGGCCAGCAAATCCTTCCATACAACCGCGCCAACGGCACGCAGGTAGCTGCGCAGTTTTCCCGGGGGTCGAACATCTTTTCCGGCAGGCTTTGTGGCGCTAGTCATCCTGGGTGGCCTCGCGATAAATCGCGGGTAGCGCTTCTATCTCGGGTTGATCCCGGCGAATCGATTGAGCAATCACACCACGAGAGAGGATATCCACCCGATCCGCCAGTTTGGCCGCCCGAGACAAATCATGGGAAGTCATCACCACCGTGCGACCTCCAGATGCAATCTCACTCAACAAGCCGTCGAGCATGGCGGAGGCATCCTGATCCAGGCCGGTATGTGGCTCGTCAAACAACAAGATTTGCGGATCGTGTAATATCGCCCGGGCAATCGCCAGGCGCTGCTGCATGCCGCGCGAGAACTCACGTACCAGGTCGCGCCGGCGACGGTACAATCCAACCATCTGCAAGACCTGCTTAAGGCGCCCGTCGTAGTCGACTAGCGCATACATGCGGGCATAGAACTGTAGATTCTCCTCCGCACTAAGATCGCCGTAGAGCAAGGGTTGGTGGGAGACCACGCCGAGGCGCTGGCGCACAGCAGCTGCTTGCCGCGGCAAGGAGAACCCAGCAACGCGCACCTCACCCATCTTTGGCCGGGAGAGCGTCGCAAGAATCCGTAAGAAGGTGGTTTTCCCGGCACCATTAGGCCCTAAAAGGGCTACGAACTCTCCGGGATTAACGTCAAAATCCAGGCCGCGCAGGACCGGCTTTACACCGAAAGCCTTTACCAGGCGACGAACCTCAATCATTTTTCGGCATATGCTCCAGGACCTGGGCTTTCAAGGCAGCTCGCTGCTGCTCGTAATCGCCCTGCTCCAAGTCCCCAGCTTCGTAGGCATCATCAAGTCTGGCGATCGCCTGCAGCAGGTCTGCACGACTTTGCTCAGGGCGATCTTCTGAGACGGGTTCCATGTCAACCGCAGAACGGCGCTGCCAGGCCCACATACCAAATCCCGCCCCGATCAGTACCACACCGAAGACGGCCAATCCGATCACCAGATTGGATGTGCTATCCACTTGAGCGAGAGGATGGCTGCCCTGCAATTTGAGGTTCAATTGATCCCCGGCTTCGATCGCCCCCAGTGCATAAGAGCGCAGGAATAGACCACCCATGTCACGCGTGCCCAAATCCTGCAGGCCACGACCTTCGATCTGTGGCGCTTCAACCTCGGTCAGCAGCACAACGGCACCCACAGGCATATCAAGGGGTTGGATAAAATCCAATCCTCGACTGTAGGGCAGGGTAAAGCTGAAGACTACTTCCAGTGGCTCGTCTGGTCGAATCGGTTCATGAATGACGAAGCCGTTCTCGGTGATGGTGTACAACTCTTCCACCGTTGTATCAAAACGCAGGTTGCTAAAGCCTTCAGGCAGTGTGATGGGGATCGTGTTCTGTCCACCGGCTTGGACCACGGTTCGGTCGCCGCTGTTTGAGAGCAACCAGAGTTCGGAAATCTCAACCAATCCTTCAATTGAAAAATCAAAGATAAGGTGGAGTCTTTCCACGGCAAGATCGCTCTCATCGGCTGTGGTTTCATAGATCGTGATCGGCAGCTCTAACTGCGGGGAATCTTCCATGAAATGACCCCCGATGGAGTAATAGACCACACCCTGATATTCCACCAGTGCACCAAAGACCCGGCCGGGCACAATCTCCAGCCCATCAGCGATGAAATTGCCATCGACGTCGATGGGCTGACCAACCTCAAACACGGGTACGTTACCGTCCAGGCCTACCACTGAAACTTCTAATCCCTGGGGCAGTGCAGCATTCGAAGTGCCGTTAACCACCACGCCGCTGATCGTTCCGGTCTCGGATGCCGGAGCCAGTGGCTCGGTTACGGCTGCGTCCTGTCCCATAGCGCCATGCCCAACCGTCCCCAGGCTCTGCACATAAGCTGCTATGAAGCTCAGATCTGATTCGGAGCGGTCGTCCGCAACGCCCGGCATTTCTCCCTGGCCGTTTTGGATCACATCTATGATCCCCGCCATCGAACGCTCAGCGAAACCATCACTGGTATCCAACGGTGGGCCAAGCTCACTTCCCCCGCCAGCTTCTCCGTGACAGGCGACACAGTATTCTGTGTAGAGTTCCGCTCCAACCAGGAGCGCCTCAGGCGGATAACTCAAACTCAAGGCGTAGGAAACAACATCCCAACGTTGCGCATCACTCAAGCTGGTGAAGGGCGGCATGAAGTTCTGCATACGCCCCTCCGTCACCACCTGATACCAATCAATCGGTTTGGCAGCTGCGGCAAGTTCGAAATCTCCTAGCGCCGGGATGGGAACGTCCAGGTTGGCCGACATGCTGCCATCCCCCATGCCATTCGGGCCATGGCAGGGTTCACAACTATCGATATAGATCGCGGCACCGTTAAATGTGCTCGGGGACGATTCGGGAGGGGCAAGCACAGCCGGGACATTGCTATCTCCACCCACGGTTGCCCTGGCCATGGGCGTCTCTTGCTGGATCGGTGCGGCCTGCGCCGTAGCCAGTGGAGGTGGTGGCGTCACATCTTCCGCCAGGGAACACCCGGTCAGAAGAATGACAAGCAGAAGTAAAGTCACACGCTTCGGATTCATTTATTCAACAACCTCGGATACCTGGAGAGAAGTGCCGCAACGAACACAAAAGGCGTCTCCTTCCTGAACCCCAGCACCACAGGAAGGACAGAAGACGCCGGAAGTGGAAATCGGTTTACCACGCAGTCTGGCGACGGCCGCTTCAATCTCATCTCCAGTCCTAATCCCTTCG
>JBFFMI010000129.1:0-8524 GCA_041554155.1 Anaerolineales bacterium | reverse complement strand
TTAAACGGGTGAGAAATCACTGGATCTTTCTCTCATTCCGCAAATATCCGGAAATCGTTCGCAACTCACCCAACCAGGACCTTCGACCGGATTGCGTACACCGTGCTACAGCGGCTAAGATATGCTGGTATGAGAGGTGGAACATGTCGTTAGATAAGCGTGCTTTCATGGCTTTAACCGCAGTTTTGCTGCTCGCCACGCAACTTGTCGCCTGTGGGAATGGCACTGGTGTTTCAGACGAAGCTTCTGCCGAGATCTCGGATATCCCCGGAGAAGTGCCCGCAGCGTACCGGGAGCTGGTGAACCCAGTGGCAGGTGATCCAGAGGCATTAGCCAGAGGGACAGATGCCTACCAGGCGCTTTGTATTCAATGCCATGGTGAACAAGGAATAGGTGATGGCCCGGAAGCTCAAGGATTTGACCCGGCGCCCGGCGATCTATCCAGGAGCGAGATGGCGGACACATCGGATGGTTACCTGTACTGGCGGATCGCTGAAGGGGGAGCGTTCGCCCCCTTTAACTCTCTCATGCCTGCCTGGGGCACGCTTCTCAGTGATACAGAGATATGGGAGCTGGTGAGCTATATGCGAACATTTAGCGAATAATCCCCTTTTCCACCGATTCATGGGCGGATCAACGATCCGCCTTTTACTTTTAAAGACCACGATTGACGAATTGTGCGGGCTATGCTACATTATGCAAAGATTTGCAATTACAAGGATTTGCACATGTCATGTGGTGAACGCCTGGCGCAGCAATTAAGAGAGAAAGGCTATCGAGTTACCCCACAGCGGACAATACTGCTGGAAACGATTGCCCATAAGGGTGGGCATCTGAGCGTGCAAACGGTATATCAAGATGCGCGCGAACGTTTACCCGGCCTAAACCTGGCAACCGTCTATCGCACGGTTGATTCGTTGCGTGATGCCGGATTGATCGATTGCTACGCGCCAGGTTCGGAACCGATGCAGTTTGCCCTACGAGACCTAGAGAATCCACACGGTCACCTTGTCTGTAGATCCTGTGGTGAGGTATCAGACCTTGACCTCGAGCTGGTGGAAGCGTTCAGGCAACGTGTGAGTGGGGCGAACGGTTTTCAGATAGAGGGAAACCATCTTACACTCGAAGGGCTTTGTGCAGTGTGTGCTGCGGACGACAGGGTTAAGCCTGGGAGGGGAGGGTAAGTCGAATGCTACTCTCTCCCGAACCACTTCATATCCCCGATGGATTTCTAACCCCACTCCTCGCAGCCATCGGTTGGCTCTTCGCTGCCATCATCATCAGTATTGCCCTGCGTCAGACACGCCAGCAGCTTGGCGAACGCCAGGTTCCGCTGATGGGCATTCTTGCGGCGTTTATCTTTGCGGCGCAGGCGATCAATTTCCCGGTGGCGGCGGGCACTTCCGGACACCTGCTGGGTGGCGCCTTGGCCGCGATCGTTATGGGCCCCTGGGCAGCCGCGCTGATCATGACTGCTGTTGTTAGCGTGCAAGCGCTTATCTTTCAGGATGGCGGTTTACTGGCGCTCGGGTGGAATATTCTCAATATGGGGGTTCTCACTGCCTTTGCAGGCTATTTCAGCTACCGGGCGATGCATAAGTGGATCGGCCGCTCAACTTCGGGGCGGGTATTGGCTGCCTTTGCCGCGGCCTGGCTCTCAATGGAAGTCGGTGCGATTGCGGCAGCGATCGAGCTTGCACTATCAGGAACATCTCCTCTGAGGATCGCGCTTCCAGCCATGGCAAGCGTGCATGCGCTGATCGGTGTGGGCGAAGGATTGATCACAAGTGGTGCAGTGCGATTGCTCCAGGCCAGTCGTCCTGATGTGTTGGATGCGGGCGACAGCGCCCCAGGAAGGCTGCCTGCGGCATTCGTTGCGAGCGGGCTATTTCTCGCGATCCTCCTTGGGGCATTTTCTCCATTGGCTGCAAACAGCCCGGATGGATTAGAGTATGTGGCGCGGATAGGTGGATTCATCTCCCTTGCAGAAGTGCCTGCATTCGCCTTCCTGCCCGATTACACGATTCCTTTCATAACGCATCCAGCCGTCACGACAATTCTAGCAGTGACGATCGGAACACTGATTGTCTTTTCAGTGACCTTGATTGTTGGGCGTAGAACCGCTCGAAAAGAAGTGTAAGGTCAGGTCTGTGCATATAAGCATCCTGGATGTGTTCCATCCACGCCAGAGCAGGATTCACGGGTTAGATCCTCGCGTCAAGCTGCTGGGTAGCCTACTGATTATTCTGACCGCAGTGCTCCTCCCTGAAGGCGCCTGGCTTTCTCAGGGCATCCTTTTTGGTCTCATTATTCTGCTCTCGTCGGCTTCCAGGTTGGGCCCATTTTTCACCGTCCGCCGTTCCATTATCGCGCTGCCCTTTTTGCTGGCTGCGTTGCCGCTGCCGTTTCTCACGCCGGGCCCGCCGCTCTGGTCGGTTCCTGGTCTGGGTTGGGTGGTCACCTCTACGGGTTTGGTGCGCTTTTTGACGATCCTGATTCGTACCTGGATCGCGGTTCAGGCGAGCATCGTTTTGAGCGCTACGACACCGGCCAGCGATCTTATGTGGGGTTTAAACGCCCTTCGTTTCCCCCGGCTCATCGTGGCCATCATCGGTTTTATGTTGCGCTATCTCTTCATTCTTGCTGATGAAGCGCTACGCATGGTGAGGGCGCGTGCATCCCGCAGTCCTCGTCTTGCTGGCATCAAGCGTCCGGGCGTGATCTGGCAGAGCAGGGTTGCCGGTGCGATGGTTGGTAGCCTATTCTTGCGGTCGCTCGAGCGCAGTGAGCGGGTGCATGCAGCGATGCTCTCGCGCGGCTACGATGGCGAGATGCGGATACTGCACCAACCCATAAATAAAAGCTTGGATTGGCTCTTGCTACTTGGCATGATCCTGTTATTAAGCGGCATATTTTATCTCAGCATCTGGAGTTAGGTCGATGCACCATACCGTGGATATTCGCAACTTGCATTTCACCTATGGCGATGGCACACAGGCCTTAAGGGGGGTCGATTTGTATATCGCCCCCGGTGAAAAGGTCGCCTTAGTCGGGCCAAATGGATCCGGCAAATCGACGTTGTTCCTCCATCTGAATGGGATCCTGGAAGGTGAGGGCGAGATCAAGGTTTGTGGTAAACCAGTGCGAGCTGAGACTCTGGGGGAGGTGCGGGCAGCAGTTGGGATCGTATTTCAGGATCCAGATGATCAACTCTTTTCACAAAGCGTGTATGACGATGTGGCTTATGGCCCGATCTACATGGGGTGCAGTCCTTCTGAAGTCGATCAGCGTGTTGAGCGGGCTTTGATCTCGGTTGGCATGCAGGCTGCCAGGGACAGGGTCTCCCATCACCTCAGCCAGGGGGAGAAGAAACGGGTGGCTATCGCGTCGGTGCTCTCCATGGATCCCGAAATACTGGTACTGGACGAGCCCAGTGCCGGACTCGACCCGCGCGCGCGCCGGGAGTTTATTCGATTGCTAGCGGCGTTACCCCAAACCATGCTCGTGGCTTCTCACGATATGCACATGGTAGCTGAATTATTCCCACGCATGATCATCATTGATCAAGGCAAAATCGTCGCCGACGGATCAACCGCCGACCTTATGGGGGATCAGCGGTTGTTGGAGACTCATGGGCTTGAAGCCCCGTGCGGGGACTTCATTCCCGCAAAGTGATCCTGCTCAAAGCGGTATCCCTGCCCCGATTCGGTACAATGAAAGAATGAACACGATCCATGCATTCCTGGCGGATCGCATCCGGGTAACTGGGCTCTTCATCCTCACTTTGGTCCTGGGGGTTGTCGGCATCTGGATATCGGCTGCTCCAACGAGCGCGACGACGGGAGGAAGGATCCCGGCACCGCGCCAAGGGTTCCTCGCACCCGATTTCGAACTCGAGACTCTTGACGGGGGGGAGCTTCGGCTTGCAGATTTCAGAGGCCAGGTTGTGTTACTCAATCTATGGGCTTCCTGGTGTCCACCCTGCCGTGCCGAGATGCCTGCGATCCAAGCGCTTTACACAAAATATCAGGGACAAGACCTGGCCGTTTTGGCGGTACATATGACCCATCAGGATAGTATTCCCGCAGCGCAGGCCTTTGTAGAAGAGCTTGGATTGACTTTCCCGGTACTGCTGGATCGAACCGGCCTGGTTGCGAATCTTTACCGGATGAGAGCCCTTCCTTCCACGTTTATTATTGACGGCGAAGGGGTTATACGGGAGGTAGTCATCGGAGGGCCGATTAGCGAGCTGACCTTGCAGTCGATGATCACGGATATCCTGAGGCTCGAGTCGTAATGTTTCCCATCCTCCAGATCGGTCCGCTGGCGATCCAACTCCCTGGTCTACTTCTACTCCTGGGTGTGTGGTTGGGCACCATCGTGGCCGAGCGATTTGCCGGTCGTTTTCAGGTCTCGGCTTCTGCGGTATCCAATATGATTTTCTATGCACTCATAGGCGGCGTCATCGGGGCACGTCTGGGCTATGCCCTCCGTTTCCTTGACCTGTACCTCGAAGCCCCGCTTGGTATTTTTGCGCTGAATCCGAATACGCTCTCTCTATTGGAAGGTTCACTAACTGCAGCGATTGTTGCCATCATCTTTGGACAACGCAAGAAATTGCCCTTCTGGCGGACGCTGGATGTGCTTGCTCCCGGTATTGCCGTGCTGATGATCTTCGTCGGCTTTGCCCATCTCAGCAGCGGGGATGCCTTCGGCTCCGTAAGCACTTTACCGTTTGCTATCAACCTCTGGGGGGCGCAGCGCCATCCGACCCAGATCTATGAAATTGTTGTTGGTGTGTCCATCCTTTTGGTCCTCTTGAGAATCTCGGCGAAGACCCCTTTCGATGGATTCCTGAGCTTGGTCTATATATGGCTGGCAGGGATCAGTCGATTTGTGCTCGAAGCCTTCAGGGGTGATAGTGTGATCCTCTCTGGCAGTATCCGCAGCGCACAGGCGATCAGCCTGATCGTGGTACTTGGAGCCCTGATCGCCCTTCATCGTCTGGCGCGAAACACCAGCTTAGTAACGTAATCATAGAAGCCACTGCCAGGCTCGTACGGGTGGTACTTTCATAGCTTGTAGGGGGTTTGTAAGTAGAACCCTCGATCATAATGCGGCATACTGGAAGCAGGACGGGTGAGCCGTTTCATCAGGGGCTGGCCTACACGCTTGCGAATGTCAGGCATGATCCGGATTACAATAGGTAGTGATCCACACAAGGAAACTTTATGGTGCTGCATCTCGATTGGTTGAGAGAAATATTGGCCACAGTCCCACAGCTATCAAAAGTATGGGCTGTATCACAAGTCGCCTCGGCTGTGCCAATTATGCTCTGGTTGGGCGATCGATTTCGCCGGGACGACAATCAGAATTCGATGTCCTATGGCAACGATAGCAACTCCAAAGTACAGATTGTTCACCTACAGGAGGAGATCGAACGGTTACGCTCCTTGCTGTTGATGACGGCTAACCTGAACTCGACGCTGAATTACGAGCGGGTGCTCGAGATGACCCTTGATCTAGCGCACAATGCGCTGGAAGACAGTCGTGATAAGCGCTTGATCAGCGCACTGATGCTCTTCTCCAAACACGACCTCTTTATTGCAGCTGCCCGTGGATTACCGCAAGCCGATCTTCGTGTCACACTACCCGGAGCCAGCGGCGTTCTGGGTGAGACCTTGGTGAATGTTCAAACACACATCACCAGAGAACCACGTAATGATCCGGAGCTCAAGCGTTTTGTCTCATTGCATAAGTGCGCCGTGGCGATCTCGCTACCATTGGTTGTGGGATTAGAAATCTATGGTTTGATCCTGTTTGGCCATCCAGATGGCGAATACTTCAGCCAGGCAAGGATTGAGATCCTCGAAGCTGTTGCACAGCAGTCGATGATCGCCATGCAGAATGCCAAGCTCTATAGCGATCTGGAGCAGGAAAAGGAGCGCATCGCTGAGATCCAGGAGGAAGCCCGGCATAAGCTGGCCCGCGATCTCCACGACGGCCCGACGCAATCCATTGGCGCCATCGCGATGCGTGTGAACTTCGCCCGCCGGCTGGTTCAACGTGATCCCAATCAAGCAGCAGAAGAGTTGTTTAAGATCGAGGAATTGGCGCGCAGGACCACGAAGGAAATACGGCAAATGCTCTTTACCCTTCGGCCACTGGTTCTTGAATCCGAAGGTTTGATCGCCGGTCTGCATCAGCTATCCGAAAAGATGGCCGAGAATCACGGGCAGGATATTGTTGTAGAAGCTGAAGACACGGTTGTGGATGACCTCGAGATGGGCAAGCAAGGGGTAATTTTCTTCATTGTCGAAGAGGCCGTGAATAACGCCCGAAAGCACGCCAAGGCTACCCATATCTGGGTGCGCATGCAACGCAAGAAAGACCTGCTCTTCCTTGAAATTGAAGATAATGGGAAGGGGTTTGATGTCGATCGAGTCCAAGCCAATTACGAGCAGCGCGGCAGCCTCGGCATGGTCAACCTGCATGAACGCACGGAGCTGGTAAATGGCATTATCAAGATCGACTCCAGCCCGGGTCGCGGAACCAAGATCCGGGTCACCATCCCGGTGACGATGGAGGCAGCTGAGAAGCTGCACCGTCCTGGATTTGCCGCCTGATCGCCTCCAAACGCAGATAATCCAAGTATCGTCTACTTAGATCGATCACCATCTTTAGATTAAGATTACATCCCTCATTCAACCATTAGCTTGTTGATGAGGTATATTGTATGCCGCTTACCCCTGAGGCTGGGAGGATTGTATGATCGCAGATGTCGCCAAGCGCTTACGTGAGAATATTCAGAAGGTTATTGTCGGGAAAGATGAACCGATCCAGCTGGCGCTTGTCGCTGTGCTGTGTGAGGGTCATGTTCTCATCGAAGATGTGCCGGGAATCGGCAAGACAACCCTGGCCTCTTCCTTGGCTAGATCATTAGGATGCAGCTTTAAGCGAATCCAATTTACCCCCGATCTCCTGCCTTCGGATGTCACCGGCCTAAACTGGTTCAATCAGAAGAAACAAGAATTCGAGTTTCGCCCGGGTCCCGTAATGAGCCAGGTGGTGCTTGCTGATGAGATCAACCGGGCAACACCCCGCACGCAATCATCGCTACTTGAAGCAATGCAGGAACGCCAGGTCACGGTCGATGGAGTCACCCGACCTCAACCAAGGCCGTTCCTCGTTCTGGCCACTCAAAACCCCGTGGAACTTGAAGGCACCTTTCCCTTGCCTGAGGCGCAAATCGATCGATTTATGCTATGTGTAGCGATCGGATATCCAACAGAAGAAGAAGAGAATGCGATCCTTGAGCGTTTCCGCGCCAGTGATCCACTGGAGACCCTCGAGGCTGTCACCACACCGGAGGAAATCCTTGCGCTTCAGGTGGAGCGACGGGAAGTTCGTGTGGAACAATCGGTCCGCAAATATATTGTGCACGTTGCCCGGGCTACCAGGGAGAACCCTGAAATAGAGCTGGGTGCCAGCCCGCGTGCAACCCTGGCGCTCTACCAGTCGGCCCAGGCATGGGCGGCTATCAACAGGAGAGCCTATGTGATTCCTGATGACGTTAAAAAGATGGCCCCGCATGTTCTAACCCACCGCTTGATGATCGCTGCTCAGGCACATCTGCGTGGCCGCCGCCCGGAGGAGATGGTTGCCGATATCGTTGATTCCGTCCCTGTACCCGTAGAAGACTAATATGTCGCTTGTGCGTTGGTTGACCTTCCTCGGCGCTGCCTTTCTCTTCGGGGCGGTAAGCGGGAATGCTTTCTTAATGGGTTTATCAGCTGCGCTAAGCGCGTTGCTGGGGATCGTCTCCTGGTGGCGCAGACATTCATTAGATGGTGTCAGCTATCGGCGGTTCCCTTACTACCGACGTGCATTTCCGGGTGAAGCCGTGCCCTTGCGGGTGGAGATTGAAAATAATAAGCCCCTACCGCTCTCATGGCTGCGTAGTGAAGATCCCTGGCCGCTGGCAATCGGGCCGGAAGATGAGCAGATCTTAGCCCCGTCCCACCAACCCGAGCATGGATTGCTTACCAATGTGTTCAGCCTTCGTTGGTTCGAGAAAACGAGCCGGGAATACATGCTGCGATTTCGAAAACGCGGCCTTTACAAAGTGGGACCTGTCACCCTTCAATCTGGTGATGCCTTTGGCATGTATGATCATTCCCGAAGATTGGGAGACACACAGTACCTCACCGTCTTCCCGGAAGTTATTCCTTATGAGCGCCTTGACCTGCCAGCAGAGGACCCTTTTGGGGCAACCCGATCGAGACGCCGGATCTTTGAAGATCCCAATCAACCGATCGGTGTGCGTGATTATCGGCCCGAAGATGGATTCCGACGGGTGCATTGGCCGGCGACAGCTCGGACGGGAGAGCTGCAGGTGAAAGTGTTTCAACCCACGTCCGCTCAGGTCGCTGTGATCTGTCTTAATACGAGCACGATGGAAGATCATTATGGTGTGTACCCGGCGTTATTTTAATATATCGTCAGCGTCACCGCCACGCTCACC
>JBFFMI010000128.1:0-8611 GCA_041554155.1 Anaerolineales bacterium | reverse complement strand
TGCGACGGGTTGGGTCACGCTTGCTGCTGAGCCAAATTGGTATAAGTATCCTGGTCAGCTTACTACTCGGCATATCCATGCTGACGCTCGCCCGCGAATATTTTATCGATTCGATCGAAAACGCGCTGGATGTCCAGGCTTCACTTATCAGCGAAGCACTATTTTCTGAGAGTGCAAGCATCAGCCCGACACCTCCTGAGTTCAGCGAATTCAACACGGTTCAGCAGCAAATCGGAAATTTATCTGTCGAAATCCAGGGTATCGAATCTTCCGAACTGGTCGACCCTCTCAGTTCCCAGGAGCTCTCTCGTCGTATCGAGGCCTTTGAATCAATAGAACTTGTTGTGGCCTACACCACGTTGCAGGGCGAGCCGGTTCTCCGACCAGAAGGAAGTGATTTGCCAGCCTCTGTCCGACAACCTGAGCTCTCAAACCCGAACTACAGCAGATCGGTAGAACAGGATCTGCAGGATCGAAATTGGTTGGTGAAATCCTACCCAGTTGCAGTAGAGGGCAGACAGGCAGGAACATTAACTCTGGCACAACCACTCCAGGCCATACAGGCTGTTCTTGAGGATCTCGGAGCGCGGGTTCTTATTGCCGGGGCCATCTCCCTTCTGGTGGCATTGGGGGTTTCGATCCTGTCTACAAGAGGTCTCACAGGCCCAATCACAGCATTGATGAAGGCGAGCCGCTCCATCCCCGATGGTCAATATGATGATCCGCTTCCCATCGAGCGAAAAGATGAGTTAGGTGAGTTAGGCCGCACATTTGAAGAGATGCGCAATAAATTACAGTCGCTTGAGGCTTTGCGGACGCAATTTGTCAGCGACGTCTCACATGAATTGCGCACACCGCTAACAGCTATCAAAGGTCTTGCCGAGACACTGCAAGATGGTGCCGTCGAGGATCCTCGTGTGCGCGATCGTTTCCTGGAGGCCATCGAGCGGGAGACCGATCGACTGATACGTATGACTCAAGATCTGCTCACCCTAACCCGGGTTGATGGTAAAAATCTTGCGCTGAAAATCAAGCCTATCGATTTCATCGGTCTGCTGGAAGATACACTTCTCACTCTTAGCCCCAATCTCGATGAGAAGGATCTTCATATCAAGCTTGATCTTCCTGATCAACAGGTACTGGTGGATGTTGACGAAGATCGATGGAAGCAGATTCTTTTTAACGTGATCCATAATGCGATCCAACACTCACCACCCGGCGGTGAAATCGATATCAACCTCATGATTGGATCACCCCAGGATCCAATCCTTCAAAAGGCTCTTAACCATAGCCAACCACTTGGCGGTAAAAGGCCGCAGCTCGATATTATCGAGCGTTACTCTCATTGGGGGTTGTTAAAAATCCAGGACCAGGGGGTGGGCATTCCAGCAACGGATCTCCAGCAAGTATTTGAGCGCTTCTACCGGGCTGAATCTTCACGCGATCGCCTGGCGGGTGGTGCTGGACTCGGTCTGACCATCGCCCTGGCACTTGCGGAAGCGCACAACGCCTACCTCTGGATCCATAGCCCGCCCCCTGGTGAACGCCATCATGGAACGCTCGTCATGCTCTGGTTTCCCTTCCTGCATTCACCCTAGATCGTCTTTATCGTCCGTTTCGTCCCCTTATCCTGTCACACAAGCCATCCACTAGCGTCACAAAATTGCCACGAAGGTTGGTGATGATTGCGTTCATAGCAAGGGGTGCCCTAAAGAGCCCCCCGATAGAGAGAAAGGAACTGCAACATGGAGAAAAAAGCATCATTCCTGACCATCATCGTGCTTGCTGGATTTGCATTTGGCTTGCGTCCACTAACAATCCCCCAGCAGGAGGAAACTGGCTCTATAAGTGTCAACGGCGAAGCCGTGGTAAAAGTGATCCCCGATGAAGTCATACTTACCATGGGTGTTGAGACATTTCATACCGAATTGTCGGTTGCAAAAAGGCGTAATGATACCCGTGTTGGTGAGATCATTAAGTTGGCGAAGCAATATGGAATTTCAACACGAGAGATTCAAACTGACTTTATAAGCATAGAACCACGTTATAGAGATGGGTATTCGCGAACAGAACGTGAGGGGTATTTCGTGCGTAAAACGATCGTGCTAACACTCAACGATCTGGCGACTTTCGACGCTCTGCTCAGTGATGTCACCGAAGCAGGTGTTACCCACGTCCATGGTATCCAGTTCAAGACAACCGAACTGCGAAAGTACCGGGATCAAGCGCGATCGCTCGCATTACAAGCTGCAAAAGAGAAAGCACAGGATATGGCGCAGGTGTTCGAGGCTCAAATTGGTTTCCCGCAAACGATCCAAGAGGACTATATTGGCTGGCACTCATGGTATGGATATGGATGGTGGGGTTCCCAATTCGGCTTTGCCTCTCAGAACGTTGTGCAGACTGTCGGTGGCCCCGCCATGGAAGTGGACAGTTCGCTTGCCCCTGGCCAGATATCGGTTAGCGCGCGCGTATCGATCACCTTCGAGCTTGTTCCTTAGGTTTTATTGGATACTGCGAGGAAAGGTTCTATCAATTCAGCCCAGGCGGGGTTGAGAGCCGGAAAACAGACCAACTTCATACACCACTAGGATATTTCCTATGGCTCATCAACCCCAATGACCTTTACACCCTTCCAAAAGGCGACATGACCTTTGATCATGCAAGCCAGGCGACTCGGCTCGGGGTAATACCAGGCAGCGGCGGGATTCGTCTCACCATCAATTGAGACGTCATAGTAGCTGGCATCCCCCTTCCATGGACAAATGGTATGGTGATCGCTTTTCTGAACATATTGCCTGTTCAAAGAGCCCATGGGAAAGTAGTGATTACCATCCAAACGAACGGTATGGTCGCTCTCGGCTAACACTTGCCCATTCCATATTGCCTGGATCTTCATCAGTAGATGCTCCAACTCCCTTTTATGAAAACCGCCTTTAGTGCTGCACCTATCAGATGGACCTAAACTTGTAGATCTTACCGGAATGATGACCACTAGCACACTACAAATTGCAACCATTTGAGTGATGCGTAGAGCAGTGATAGACTTCTAAATCAAACTACGCTCCCTGAGCCTCAAAATGAAGCAACCACAGATCAGAGCAGTTTCTACTTTTCCGGTAACCCATGCTGGCCAAAAAATGGTCTTGCTTCAGGATCCACTGGGAATCGCGAGCAATTCGGTGCTGATACCACCGCAAGCTACCCCCCTGCTCGCGCTCTGCGATGGCACACGAGACATCCAAACCATTCGTGACGAGATGTTCTCTATTTATGGTCTCGAAATTTCCATCGAAGAAATAAACGCCTGGATAGAAATCTTTAATGATGCCGTTATGCTCGACAACAATGATTTCCAGGATCAGAAGGCGGATGCTTTGAAGGTATTCCGTGCGCAGGAATACCGGAAAATGACACTATCAAACGATATCTACCCAGCAGAGCCAGACGAACTCCGGCAAGCGCTTGATGCCTACATGCCCGAGAATCATCTTCCGGTAGATGTGGATCAAATCCGTGGCATGATCTGCCCCCACATCGATTATTCGCGTGGCTGGCGGGTCTACGCGCGAGTCATGGCAGACGCGCATGCCTCCATTCAAGATGCGGAACTCATTGTCATTCTGGGGACGGATCATTTCGATGATGACAACGCCATCAGTCTCACAATGCAGAGCTACCAGACACCTTACGGTGTCCTTCAGAGCTGGCAAGATGGCATCCAATCCATTCACGAATCCATACCCGAGGTTGATGTATTTAATGGCGAGCTGCGCCATCGATTCGAGCACTCAATCGAATTAGCGCTTGTATGGCTGCACCACATGAGGACTGGTGTTCCATGTGATGTACTACCGATCCTCTGCGGATCCCATACGCTCTTTATCGACGAGCAGATGAACAGCGAACATGCATGGGTTCCCCGCTTCATTGATTCGATCAGGCAGGTTGCTGCGGAAAGAAAGACCCTCATTGTGGCGGCTGCAGATCTAGCACACGTCGGTCCTGCATTTGGAGGTGAGGCCATCTCGAAAGACCAGAAGGTGGAAGTCGCCCTTGCGGATGAAAGACTGCTCCAGGAGGTAAAGCGGGGCAATTCATCGGCTTTCATCGACGAGATCAACGCTGTTGAGGATCGGTACAACGTCTGTGGGATCACCCCGATCTACTTACTCTTAAGATTGCTAGAACCAGCGAGTGGGGAGATCAATGGTTATGAGTTTTGTCCGGCCGATCAGCATGATACTTCCTGGGTTTCGATTTGTGGGGGTCTGTTGCGCTAGCCTGTGGTTCACAGCACCGACAGTGCGCGACCATCTTGGTGAAATGCTCGCTTCTAACAAAAAAAACGCCCATCACCCGGATGGGCATTCCCAATGCTTCCTCTCCGTCACGCTGATCCTGTCAATTATTGGCAGCCAAGTCTCCAAACGTAGCCCTCCCGCAGGATCTACTCCTCGGCAGCTTCGGGTCCCCAGGAGCCTTTTTCATAGGTGCGAAGCGGAGCTGAGCCACCAGCAGACCATCCTTCATCCAGTGGATCGATGATCTTCCAGGCCGCTTCGATCTCATCGCTGCGAGTAAAGAGCGAGGCATCCCCCATGAGCGCGTCGAGCAGCAAACGTTCGTAGGCATCCGGCAGAGGGCCTTCACCGAAAGAATCGGCATAGTGAAACTCCATATCCACAGAACGGGTATCTCGGGCGGCATCGGGCACCTTCGTTTCAAAGCGGAGATGAATGCCCTCATCCGGTTGGATACATAAGGAGAGGAAGTTGGGCGTTATGTGATAACCCTCCGATAAAGGAAACATCACATGAGGGGGTTCATTAAACTCGATTACGATCTCAGTAACTTTCGATGCCATCGCCTTGCCAGAACGGAGGAATATGGGCACACCTTGCCAGCGCCAATTGTCGATGTAAAGTTTGAGTGCTGCATACGTCGGAGTCCTTGAGTCTGCAGCCACCCCATCGGCATCAGCATAACCTGCATACTGTGCGCGCACGATATCCCCCGTTTGCACTGGTCGGATCGCCTGCAAGACCTTTACCTTCTCATTGCGAATAGCATCAGCGCTGAACGCCGTGGGCGGCTCCATCGCAACCAACGATAGAAGCTGCAACAAATGGTTCTGGAACATATCTTTCAATACGCCTGCTTGCTCGTAGTACCCAGCCCGGTGACCGACATCAACTTTCTCAGCCACAGTGATTTGAAGATGACTCACGGTGTTCCGGTTCCAGATCGGCTCAAATATCGTATTCAGGAAGCGAAAATACAGAATATTCTGGGCGGTTTCTTTGCCCAGGTAATGATCGATGCGGAAAATCTGGTGCTCCTCGAAGACCTTATGCAAAATCCCGTTTAGCTTCATGGCAGAGGCGAGATCATGACCAAACGGTTTTTCGACCACCACTCTCCGCCAGGTTTGATGCTCAGTCGCCATCTCTGCTTGACCTAAATGCTCAACAGCCTTGGGGAATAAACTGGGGGAAGTGGCCAGGTAGTAAAGCCTATTTGCTGGCCCGTCTTCAATCTGCTTTAGGAAAACATCAAGCTTTTCATACGATTCAGGATCATCAGCGTCACCGGCTAAATACCGGATTCGTTGAGAAAATTCACTCCATCTATCAGCAGGACAATCCATCCCGGCCAGCTCGATCACGCCACTACGCAGCTGCGCTCGGAACTCATCATCGGTCATCTCGCGTCGAGATGTGCCCACGATTTGAATGTCGCCCTTAATCCGGTCTTTACAGTAATTATTGAATAGTGCAGGGATTAGTTTACGACTGGTCAGATCTCCTGATGCACCGAAGATGACAACCGTTGTTTTAGGATTCGATGTATTCACGGCGACTCTATCCTTTATGAGCTAGGATTCGTCAATACGTTTGACGGCATGCCCACCAAATTGATTGCGCATGGCAGCAAGAACTTTCGCCGCATAGCTCTCATCTTGCCGACTGACAAATCGCATCAACAATGCGAGCGTCATCACCGGAGCCGGCACATCGAGATCGATGGCCTCTGCCACGGTCCAACGTCCCTCACCACTATCCGCAACCCAACCCTTGATCCCACCTAGATCGGGCCCCTCCTTAAGTGCTTCAGCCGTCAGATCCAACAGCCATGATCGGACCACGCTACCATATCGCCATATCTCAGCGATTTGCTGGAGATCGAGGCCGAAGGTCTCTTTGGCTCGCAGGACCTCGAAGCCTTCTGCGTATGCCTGCATCATCCCGTACTCGATCCCGTTGTGGATCATTTTTACAAAATGCCCAGCCCCACCCGGACCAACGTGACCCCAGCCCTTATCCGGGGCTGGCGCGAGTGTCTCAAAGATCGGTTTTAACCGATCGACAACCTCGGTGTCTCCCCCGACCATCATGCTGTAACCCTCGGCCAACCCCCAGATCCCCCCACTGGTCCCAACATCGACCATAAAGATACCTTTTTCAGCCAGTCGAGCGGAGCGCTGCTGGGTCTGTCGGTAATTGCTGTTGCCTCCATCGATCACTGTATCGCCGGAATCCAGGAGAGCCTCTAAATCGGCGATCAAATTCGCTGTCGGATCACCCGCAGGCACCATAATCCATATGGTTCTGGGTCCTTCAAGTAGCTGCACCATGTCAGCCAAACCGCTGGAAGCGATGGCGCCTTCGGATACAGCCTTTTCGATCGGACCTGCGTTTCGATCAAATACTACAACTTGGTGGCCACCCGCAAGCAATCGGCTGGTCATATTGCCGCCCATCTTGCCCAATCCAACCATCCCAACCTTCATTGCTACAACTCCTCTGAGCCTTCGGCACGTTTATGTATGCTCACACCCTGCACGCCGCCGACAATGACCTCATCCGCCAGGTCCAGGAAAAGGCCATGCTCCATGATCCCTGCACGTGTTTTCAATTGACCTGCCAGGGCATACGGGTCTTCGATCTCGCCAAAATCGCAGTCGATGATGAAATTTCCATTATCCGTGATCAGAGGTGAACCGGTTGGATCGCGCCGGAGCTGCACCTTCGCACCGATCGCTTCAAGATAACGAGCCTGTCCCCCCCAACCAAATGGAAGAACCTCGACTGGCAATGCGAATTGCGATCCAAGACAATGACTGCGTTTGGATTCGTCGATCACGATGACCAACCGCTTGCTCGCCTGGGCAACGATTTTCTCTCTCAGCAGTGCCCCACCACCCCCTTTAATGAGGTTGAGATGCGTGTCGACTTCATCGGCGCCATCAATGGTGATATCTATCCCCACCTGGTCTTCCAACGTTGTGAGTGGGATCCCTGCTGCTTTTGCCTCACGGGCGATTGAGTCCGCAGTGGGGATACCCACGACCTCACGCAGCTCTCCTGATTGAATCTTCTTTCCAATGGAACGCAAAGCATGAATGGCTGTACTGCCATAACCCAATCCGACCACCATGCCAGATTGAACTTGCTGCGCTGCCGTCTCTCCTGCTATTCGCTTTTGATCCAATTGTTTTTCAGACATGCGGGATCCCTTAACTAAAGTTGGTTGCCTTCATTTCGTTCACAACATCTATCAAGCGGCCAGGATCATGAACGATCCAGCGTTCGTCTAATAAACCCGATGCCGGGATACTCTTACGTGTAAAGGGTGTCGTAACTGCCAGACAATACATGCCTGCAGCGAGTGCTGCCTTAACCCCCGAAGGCGAATCTTCTATGACCAGGCAGCTAGCTGGTGTAACGTTCAACACCTTCGCAGATAGGGTGTAGATTTCAGGATCGGGTTTTCCATTTTCAACATCATCCCGAGTGGCCACAAAATCAAAAGCATCGCGAAGATTTAGGACCTCCAGAACCCTCGTCGCTTGAGGACAACGTGACATCGTGGCCAAGCCTATCTTACAAGCTTGGGCCCGCCCGAGCTCAAGCAATTCAATCGTATGCGGCCACTGATTCCCTAAGATGACCTCGCTATCAGCAAGCATAGCTTCGTAATGACCGAGTCGCAATTGGATAAACGCTTGCCATGGCGTGCTTACGCCAAATTCATCCATGCGCTCGAATGCTGCTGACTCAAGCGCAAAACGTTCTACCAGGGCTCGAGCAACTTGCTGTCGGGGCAAGCCCACCACGTCCTTAAAGGCTTCGACAACTTCGGCTTCAGCAACAGCATCCAAGCATAGATCACCGACTGCCCGCGCATACGATATCGCCTTTAATTTTTCCGTCTGGACAAGGGTGCCATCCAGGTCGAAGATCATCGCCTCGAGTGTCATTCGCTCACTCAATCTCCGGTAAGCGAGAGGGCCGGGTGGTTAACCGCGCCCGTATACGGGTAGGAGCGCGCCGTGGATCGCATCAGCGTCATCGCTGATGAGAAACCGGATGACTTTTGAGATCTCATCCGGATTAACCCATTTTTCAAAATCAGCATCCGGCATGAGTTCGCGATTAGCTGGGGTATCGATCGTGCCCGGGATGATCGCGTTTACATTTATGCCATTGTGTTTCAGTTCAGCCGACATACTCTCTGTCATCCTGAGCACCGCACTCTTCGAGACAGCATAGGCCGCAGCCTGCCGCGTCCCTTTCAACCCAGAACGAGCCGCAATGTTGACGATCTT
>JBFFMI010000127.1:0-8636 GCA_041554155.1 Anaerolineales bacterium | reverse complement strand
TGTTTTTCAGCGAGTTCGACCAGTTCAACCAGCGATGGCTCGGTAGTAAAACCGAGGATCTTGAAGTTGGAGTGGTGAGCGCGCATGATCAAAGCTGTGCGAGCCTCGATGGCAGCTTCGAAATCCCGGAGATGCGTGCGATTGGTCGTCCCAACTTCGATCAGTTTGGCTCCCGATTGTTTCATCACATCGGGGATGCGGAAGCCCCCGCCGATCTCAATCAATTGCGAGCGCGAGATGATGACCTGTTTCCGTCGGGCAAGTGCAGTGAGAGCAAGGAGTACGGCTGCGGCGTTGTTGTTCACAACCAGCGCGGCTTCAGCGCCCGTGAGAAGGGTGAGCAAGTGCTCGACATGCTGATCGCGCTTGCCTCGAGCACCGCGTTGAAGATCGTACTCGAGCGTGTTGTAGCTTCCAGCGATCACTTGAATCGCCTCCAGCGCGGCCTGGCTAAGTGGAGCCCGACCAAGGTTCGTGTGAACAATCACGCCCGAAGCGTTGATCACCGGACGCAGGCTGGGTGCGAGCCAATTTTCAAGGCGCCTGCGGGTGTTCTCGAGCAGTTGATCAGGGTCGGGAACGCTGTCATCTTGCACAGCTTGGGCGCGCGCCTCGGCCAGCACAGCACGAAGCGCCTGGATGGTGAGATCTCGCCCAAAATCCTGCAGCATAAGCGTGGCAGGCTGACTTTGAAGCAAGCGATCGACAGATGGCAGGTCGCGCCGGCTCACCGCCAGGGTCTCCATTGGCTGCGGTCCATAAACCGCAGCAAGCGTTCGATGGCGTAGAGGCCGATGGCAATGAGAATAGCCAGGGGAAGGGAAAGGCTGCGGTTGATCTGCAACCAGATGCACATGTCGGCAAAGAGCGCCACGAGCAGCGCTTGTCGTAGGAGGATGCTAGAGGTGGCAGTTCTACCAGAAGCAAACCGACGATCCAGCAGCCAGAGGAAGGGGAGTGAAGTGCCTGTGGCGGCAAGCGTGAGCAGGAAGAAGAAAAGCCAGCGTGGTCCAACGGTTGGGAGGGACGAGGTGAGCAACAGGACCAACCCCAACCACCCGCTGATGGCAAGCACACCGGCGGCGATCATTAGACTGCGGTAGGTTGACGATGACGGATCAGACATTAACGATAGCTCTGCAAGGTTTGGTTGGAATTATAGTCCAGCGCCCCACAGCATGGAAAATGGCGGCGCAAGACCTGTGGGATACGCTGAGTTATAATCCGCCCCGAGATCCGATGGCATTGATCCAGGGCGATAACCTCAGTAAATCTTACGGTATTCAGGATGTCTTTACAGGCGTCAGCCTTGCGCTTCCCCACCAAGCGCGAGTAGCGGTGGTGGGTATGAACGGGGTTGGCAAGAGCACCCTGTTACGTTTGCTCGCTGGACTGGAAAGTCCAGATAGTGGCGAGATTCAACGCGCCCGCAGCATTCGTATTGGTTTCCTGCCTCAGGAGAGCATTGATCATGATCCCCGGCTATTCCCACAGGATGAGACGCTGTGGGAGTTGGCACTGGGTGCTTTCGGAGACCTGCGTTCACAAGAATCGCAGTTGGCGCAGCTCGAAGCCGCCATGGCGGATCCAAAACAGGTTGATCGGGCTTTGTACCAGTACGGGGTCGCACAGGAGCAGTTCGAACGAGATGGGGGCTATACCTACCAAGCGCGCGCCGGGCAGGTGTTGCGCGGCCTGGGTTTTATTGACGACGATTTTTCGCGTCCCCTCACCCAATTATCCGGTGGGGAAAAGACCCGGGCTCAATTAGCCCGCTTGCTGCTCGATGACCCGGAGTTGCTGATCCTGGACGAGCCCACCAATCATCTCGATATCGAAGCGGTAGAGTGGTTGGAAAACTGGATGCGGGATTGGCCTGGAGCAGCCCTGATCGTTTCCCATGACCGCTATTTTCTGGACCGTGTGGCTGAGTCGATCTGGGATCTTACGCCGGGGGGTATCGTTGCTTACCGGGGTAATTACAGCGCCTATGTTGAGCAAAGGCAAACGCAGCGTGAGCATCTGGCGGCGATGATCAAGTCGCAGCAAAAGCATATTCGCAAAGAGCGCGATTTCATCCAACGCAACATTGCCGGTCAGAAGACACGTCAGGCGCAGGGACGGCGCAAACGACTGGAACGGATGCTAAAAGATGACCTCCTGACGATCGAGCCTGACTCGCATGGGACGCAGATAACATTCCAGCGCCCGGAAAGATCGGGTGATGTTGTGGTCGAGACGAATGATCTCTCTATAGGATACGCCGATGGTGAGCAGCTTTTTACTGTACCGGATCTCGTCTTACAGCGTGGCCAGCGGATCGCTTTGATCGGGCCGAATGGTGTTGGCAAGACGACGTTTTTGAAAACTTTGCTGGGAGAAATCCCGGCAAAAGCCGGTGCGGTAAGACTGGGTGCGAGTTTACAGATCGGTTATTTTGCCCAGGCACATGCCAAATTGAATCAGACGAACACCCTTGAGAAAGAGATCGAGGCATCCGCTCCGGATTTTAGCAAACAAGAACTGCGAAGCTTGCTGGCCCGCTTTCTCTTCGGTCCCGATGACCTGAGCAAACCGATTGAAGTCTTATCTGGTGGTGAACGGGCGCGAGTAGCCCTGATGAAACTGATCCTGCAGGGAGCGAATTTCCTGCTGCTCGATGAGCCAACCAATCATCTGGATCTACTGGCTCAGGAGGCGCTGCAATCGGCGCTCGAGCAATTTCCGGGCACGATTCTTTTGGTGTCGCATGATCGCTATCTCGTGCGTGCGCTAGCCAGTGAAATCTGGTCTATTGAGGAGGGCGCGCAAAGCTTAAGGACCTTTCCTCATGGCTATGAGGAGTATCTCGAAGCTCGGACCGTGGAAGCCAATCGCCAGCGTATCGCCAGGGATGAACGCAGGCGAACACCTGGGCGCATACCAACAAGCGGAGAAGCGCGCCTGCCCTCTCTCGATGAAGTAGAAACACGAGTGCAACAACTTGAGGCGGAGCTTGAGCACTTAAACCTGGCGTTGATACAGGCCGGCAAGGATTTTCAGGAGCAGACCAAATTGGGCGAACGGTATCGTGAATTGGAACGTGAACTGGATGACCAGCTGGCGTTGTGGGAGCGGGTTGCCCGTTCAACGTGATATAATCCGCCGGTCCATCTGCGGATGTCCAGAATCGCATGAAAAGATCCACCAACCCATCCCCCCGAAGAAGTTTCCCAACCTGGCTGATACGTGTACTTGCCGGTGGCTTTGTGCTCGCTGCACTGCTATCGGCCTACCTCGTGTATGTGAATGTGAAGAACCTGGCGATGGCCTGGTCGGACACCGGCTTGCCATCATTTCAGATCTCCCGCAATGGTGGAGATAGCGAGAACGGCGAGGAACCCGAACCCACATTTGCTGTGCTCGAGGAACTGCCCGATCTGTGGGATGGCAATGAACGTGTAACCATACTGATCATGGGGCTCGATTACCGGGATTGGGAGCGGGGGGAGGGTCCCTCCCGCACCGATTCGATGATGCTGGTGACGCTCGATCCTCTGACACGTACAGCCGGGATGCTTTCACTCCCGCGCGACCTGTGGGTTGATATTCCTGGGTACAGCCATGGCCGGATCAACACAGCCTATTTCCTGGGGGAGCAGGATCGCCTGCCCGGTGGTGGCCCCGAACTCGCGGTGAAGACCGTTGAGAAATTCATGGGCGTGCCCATCCAGTACTATGTCCAGATCGATTTCAACGCCTTTATCCAGATGGTGGATGAGATCGGTGGTGTTGAGATGACTGTATACGAAAAAATCTTTATCGATCCGATCGGGAAGGACAACACTATCCTGCTGGAACCAGGCAACTATCGGTTCGACGGTGAGCAGACACTTGCGTATGCCAGGGTGCGCTATACCGAGGGTGGGGATTTCGATCGTGCCACGCGCCAGCAGCAGGTGGCCATGGCCATCCGGGATCAAGTCTTAGAAATCAGCAATTTGCCTGGGCTCCTGGCAAGCGTCCCGGCGTTATACCAGGACCTGACAGAGGGCATTCGCACAAACCTGGCGGTTGATCAGATGATCGCGCTGGGTATGCTTGCCTTGCAAGTTTCCCCTGAGGACGTCGCCCGGGCAGTGATTGCTCCACCTGAAATGGTCACACTTGAGACGGTACTTTACGGTGGAGAGGAGGCAAAGGTCCTTAAACCCGTGCCGGATAAGATCCGCTTGCTGCGTGATGAGGTCTTTACGGCATCCGGCGCTATTGGTCCTTCGCTTGAGGCCGAATCTCCCCGCCAGGCAGCGGAGCTGGAAGATGCCAAGCTGGCGGTTTTGAATGGCGCAGGTGAAGAGGGCTTGGCAGGCAGATTTGCCGATGTGCTGGAACCCCTGGGCTTTAACGTGGCGGAGATCGCCAATGCCGATCGCCTCGATTACCCGACGACGCGCATAGTCGATTACACCGGTAACCCCTACACAGTTAAGTACCTGGTTGATTTATTGGATCTGACCCAGAGTCAGGTCCTGTTTCAAACCCTACCCGGGAACGAGGTCGACCTCGCCCTGATTATCGGGTATGACTGGTTCGAACTCTTTCCCAAGCTGAACAACTAACCCCCCTCCCAGTTCACCAGGATTAAAAGCTACGGCGCCAGTTCTGGCGCCATTGCTTCATGCAGTTGCTGCATACGTGCAAGCATGCTCGCCGATTGTCGTCACACAGCGATCAATAAAGCGATGAGACCGGCGATCAAACCCAGCAGGCCTCCTGCCAGGATATCGCTGGGGTAGTGCAATCCCAGAGCCACCCGTGCCAATGAGACCAGAGGTGCCCAGGGCACCAGGATCACGGCGAGCCAGGGTGGGCCCCAACCGACAGCCAGGACCGCAAGCAGTGTTGTGCGGGCTGCATGCCCGGAAGGAAATGAATGTGGGTCGGAGCGACGGTAGATCTCACCGAACTCGCCTTCGGGCCGTGGCCGACGAATGGAAAACTTAATCCCCATAACAATGAAGGCCAACGAGAATATCGCGATAATTACTCGCAATGCCCAGCGCTTCAGATCAGGAGATCCGATCAACCAGCTAAGGACCAATCCGGACAACCAGAACCAGGAATCGCCGGAGTGTGCAAAGAGGATGGTTATCTTGCGTAGCAAACCTGGTGCTTCCAGCTTTCGTAGACGGCGCCCCCAGGTTGCATCGAATTGAGAAAACCGTTCCCAGATCATTGAATTCCAGCCTGCAGTGTAAGATCGTTTCGCATAATGGCTAGCTGTTCGGGCTTATCGACATCCATCGCCAGCTCGGCATAGGGTGAAACGACAACGCGACCCTTCACTCCCAGACGCCGGCTGATCTTCTCTTCTCCTTGCTTGAGTGAAATGCGGCGGGCGAGAACCTGCAGTAGCAAATCGTAGCCAAGCAGCGCAGCCTGGCGCCGCACACTCTTGCGGGCTGCGACTAGGCGACCCCAGAGATCCGTTTTTTGGGCGAGATTGACACTGATGATGTTCATATCGCCGCCGCAGATCTCGATGTCCTGTAAACGGATGTAGGATCGCTTTGCATCGGGAAAACGGGTTTCCATCGTGGATCGTTCCACGACGGCGTAATCGAGCTCTGCGCTTGCTTCCTGCGCTGCTTCAATACGCCAATCGATAATCTCTGTCGTGACGCTCGGGATGTCGGTCGATGATAACAACACATGCGTGCTGTCCGGGGAATGCGCACGAATGTACTGAATGCCCAGCAGTATGTTTTCGAGTAACCCTCCTCCGTCGGGCATGAATCTTAGTGGCTTTGTGCAATGCAATGCAGATGAAGCATCCAACCCGATTACCAACACGTTGGAGATGTGCTCCGATTCGCCCAGCGCATCGAGCAGCCATTGGGCCATCGGTTTACCGGCAACATCGAGCAGGGCTTTACTTTGTCCCTGGCACTCCTCATAGAGCAGCTCCCCTGATTTTGGAATGCCACCCGCAAGCAATACTGCATTCATCAAGTCCCCTTTATCTCTGTCGATTGTCAGGCTGGTTTCCAACCAAAATGCTTGAGATCCACAGCTCCAGTCTTCATGAAGACCACGCCTTCATCTTCAAGTAGCGCTCGCTGATGTTCGTGCCCGGGCTTCAGGCTCAAACCGCCCTTGCTGTTGATCACCCGGTACCACGGCACATCTTCCGGACAGCGGGCCATAGCGTAGCCCACCCAGCGGGCTTTGATCCTATCATAAGCGAGCGGTTCCATCCCGAAAGGGGGATCGATTGCGGCGGCGATCCAACCATAGGTCGATACCCGTCCGCGCGGAATCTTGCGGCAAAGATCATATACTCGTTGATCGAAGCGACTGCGTCCCGTCGGTCTATCATCGCTCGGGAGTATTTCAGACATCAGTGCTCCAGGCGACAACCTATGTTCCCCAATCACGCATGTAGAGAAAGTCGTAGCCAACCGTACGGTTGCTGAGCTTGGCGATCGGAGGCATCACACGCTTAAACTGGTTGCGGCGTATGCGATCCATTACGGCGCTAACAAATTCTTGCTTGAAACCCGCCGCAACACATGCTTCCAGGTCATAGCGGCCATCCACCAACAGGATGAGCAGCTTATCTACTTCTTCGTAGGTGAATCCCAACTCATCTTCATCGGTCTGACCGACCCACAGATCTGCCGATGGGGGCTTCTCGATGACCACTGAGGGAACTGCAAGCGCCCGGGCGAGTTGTCGAACCTGGGTCTTATAGAGATCGCCAATCGGGTTGATGGCGCAAGCACTATCCCCATATAGCGTTGTATACCCCAGCAAGATTTCAGTTTTGTTGCCTGTCCCCACCACCAGTCCTTTATAGCTCGAGGAGCGATCATAGAGCACGATCATGCGCATGCGGGCCATGATGTTTCCACGCCGGACTTGCTCACTTTCAGGGATATCCGCCAACAATGGGTCGACCATGGGGGTGATCTCTACGGTCTCGTACTCCACGCCGGTCAGTTTGATGATCTCTTCCGCATGCTGCTTGGATTCGGACGATGTTGTGGCATAGGGCATGAAAAGCGCCAGCACGTTTTCAGGACCAAGTGCTTGGGCAGCCAACGCACAGCTCAAAGCTGAATCGACGCCCCCCGACACTCCCAGTACGGCTTTCTCAAAACCTGCGCGTTGGATCTCGGTGCGGATGAAAGCAGTCAGGATACGGGCAGCCAGCTCAGTGTTGATCTCGAGCGAGAGTGTGTGATCATCCATAGCATCAGCATCCTATCTTCAAGCGGCTTTTCATTCTAACGCCGTGTAAGGCCCCTCAAACCTGGTGGTCGAGGATCCGTTTCAATTCGCGTTGGATTAACGCCGTGCGCTCATCCCTGAGCAAGGGTAGGCGGGTGCGCGTGCGGTGCAGTTGCGCAAGATCTACTTCGACAAACGTGAGCGCAGGCTCATGATAGGGTCCCCGAGCCAGCATCTCGCCATCCGGGTTGAAGGCCGTAGCGCCACCCCAAAAGTGTAAACCATCCTCGAAACCAACACGATTGGTGTGAATGACATAGGTGGTGAATAAACTGGCATAGGCTTGATTGATCCGTTCGACCCAGCGGGCAGACTCAAGTCGTTCGTCCCCGGATATCCCGCGACCGGGAGAAGCGGAGATCAGAAAGAGGATCTCCGCACCGTCGAGCCAAAGCAAATAGGGCGGTGAAGCGTGCCAGAAGTCCTCGCAGATCAGCATCCCGATACGCCCAAAAGGGCTATCAAAGGCCCGCACCCGATCGCCCCAGGCGAAGAAACGCCCTTCATCGAACAACCCGTAGGTGGGAAGGTAGACTTTGCGGTGAACATGCAAGAACTCCCCACCCGAGAGATAGGCCGCCGAGATAAAGAACCGCTGACGAACATCGGCCTCCACGAAGCCGACGATGATGTCGATGTCTTTACTGGCTTTCAGCAGGGGCTGGAAAGTCGGGTCTTGATGGGTGGCCTGCCTGGCGACCCCGGGTGTTAGATCCTGGAGCGAATAGCCAGTGAGTGAAAGCTCGGGGAACACAACCAAATCGGCCGACTGTGAGCTAGCCTGCTGGATGATCTCAAGGTGCATGGCAAGATTTGCCTTGACGTCTCCAAGGCGGGTCTCAATTTGGGCCATAGCGATCGTGCGCAGCGTCATTTCAACTCCTTGATTCCGCTACCTTTTGCCATCGCAAGATTGTTGTGACTATACCCAGAAGGGTGAGTGCAGCTGGACCAAGCACATCCAGACGAACCCCCAGCAGTAGCATGCTCGGATCCGCTCTGTACAACCCTACCACGACCAAGGTGAATGCAGAAAGGGAGAATGTGAGCGTGCCTAAGACTCCTAACGGCACCCGCCCTTGCAGCCGATAAAGGAGCAAGAAGGCAGATAGTGACATGAGCAACCCGGCACCCTGTGTGGGCCAGCGGGCTACCTCGCCCTGGAAAGGATCACTATTCATGAGCCATACCCACTCCGGGGTTACCTTGATGCCGTAAGCCGCGCCGTCGAGCCAGCTTCCGATCCATGCGCTTATCGCAAGCAGCGTAGCCGGGATAGCGACCATATCCAGCGCGAGCCATACATTTCGTCTGGACCGCCTGGTGTAGAAAAGCAGACCCAAAACCAGCCCGAGCATGCCACC
>JBFFMI010000126.1:0-8674 GCA_041554155.1 Anaerolineales bacterium | reverse complement strand
GGTTATCTCCGACCCTTCCTGGTGGAAGGGGAGACGCTGATTGCGCTGCTCAAGGATCAAAAGAAACGTCCGTCGACCATGGATTTTCAGATGCAGATCCTGCAGGCGTTCGAACGGCCCGGGCGTCGTGCAGGGCCATTCGAGAAGGCATCCGGCCTGGTCGAGCCCCTCACGGATCGGGAGCGGGAAGTGCTCTATTACCTGCCGTCCGACCTGACGGTTCCTGAGATCGCGGCTGAGCTCTTCGTGGCTGAGAGCACCGTTCGGACCCATATCAAAAACCTCTATGCCAAGCTCGGGGCTCACAGCCGCCATGAAGCGGTCATGCGGGCAAGAGCGATCGATCTCCTGTAACTATCCCGCTGAGATAGCCGAATCCCTCCATCAATTGTGGGGATTCCTTTAAATCCCCATAGCCTCTCCCCAACTTGGGGATTACATGCCCTCCACTTCAGGCTAAGCTGAAACCGCAATCAGGATGAAAGAAGCGTGGTCTGAGTATGTCGAAAGCTATGATCTCTTATGAAATCCAAATCGACGGAATCCTTAGCGAGCGCTGGGCTAACGGGATCTTTGATGAACTGGCCTTTTCCTGCACGCCTGGAAAGGTCACGACCATACAGGTGAGTGTCCCCGATTCGGCTGCCCTACGGGGCCTGGTGAATCACCTTTGGGACTTCAACCTGAGCATTCTTTCCATTCAAAAACTACAACCGGAGCACGATCAAACTAGTAGGGAGGATTACAATGAAAACTGAATTTGTCGTGGAGCTGGCGCATAGCCTGGCCAGCCTGGAGCTGGTGGGAGGTAAAGGCACATCACTGGCGAAAATGGCACAGGCCGGATTACCTGTACCCGACGGGTTTCATGTCACAACGGCTGCTTATCAGGCTTTTCTCGAGGCCAACCAACTTAGCAGCCAGATAGCATCTGGGCTTCAATCTGCCAATCCCGCCGACCCGGCGATGCTGGAAGCGGCATCTGCATCGATCCGTCAGGCTTTCGAAGACGCCAGCATTCCACCAGATGTGGCAAGCGAGATCGTCGACGCCTATGCCACGCTGGCTGGAAAAGACCCAGCCGTGGCGGTTCGTTCGACGGCCACGGCGGAGGATCTACCCGAGGCTTCCTTTGCGGGACAGCAGGAGACCTATCTCAACGTCTCCGGTGCATCTGCTGTGCTCGATTCGGTGAAGAAATGTTGGAGCAGCTTGTGGACGGCTCGAGCGATCGCGTATCGTGCCGGGCAAGCGATCGATCCGCAGAACGTGTCCATGGGGGTGGTGGTGCAGCTGCTGGTTCCCGCAGAAGCAGCCGGGATCCTGTTCACCGCCAATCCGCTCACTGGGCAGCGTGAGCAATGCGTGATCAATGCCTCCTGGGGTCTGGGGGAAGCCGTGGTGGGTGGGCTGGTCACGCCGGATACAATCACCGTCGCCAAATCGGACGGGCGCGTGCTCTCACGTGAGACGGCCGACAAGCAAGTGATGACGGTTCGGCATGCAGCAGGCACCGAGGAGCAACCCGTACCGGAGAATTTGCGCCTTGTGCCCGTGTTGGACGAGCAAGCCATCGCTGCGCTGCTCGCTCTGGGGATCCAGATCGAGAGGCTGTATGAAAGGCCCATGGACATCGAATGGGCGCTTTACGATGGCGCTTTCGCGATCCTTCAGGCCCGGCCGATCACGGCCCTGCCGGAACCAGGAGCTTCGTCGCCGCTTGAATGGAAGCTGCCCAGGGGCGCCTACGCCGCCATGCGTAACAACATCGTGGAGCTGATGGCTGAACCCCTCACCCCGCTTTTTGGGACGCTGGGGCTGCGCGCCGTCAACACCAGTATGCACAACCTTGTCGGCGGGTTTTTCGGCCGGCAGGATATCATGCCGGAGGATCTGATCCTGACCGTCAACCAGTATGCCTATTACAATGGCTCGCTGCGACCCAAAGCGCTGGCACGGATCCTCTTAAATGCTGGCGGTATCCTCAAGCGGATGTTCTCAAGACCGGTCGAAAACTGGACCGAAGATGGACGACCGTTATACCTCGAAAGGATAGCGCGCTGGAACAATAGCCCCTGGAAAGAGGGATCGAATCAGGAACTCCTTAATGGAATACGCGCCCTCTCTGAAGCCGCCATTGACGCCTATGGCTCGCTCGTATCGGGGGTCATCCCGGGCGCCTGGATAACCGAAGCGCTCTTCACGCTACCTTACAAGCGATTGATCAAGCGCAAGGAGGACCCGGCGGCACCGCTCTACCTGCTGGGCTACGACAGCACACCGATCAAGGCGGAGCAATCGATCTTTGACCTGGCCCGCTGGGTGCAAAGTCAGCCTGGGTTGGCTACCTATGTGGGGGAGGTCTCTTCAGAAGTGCTTGCGGAGGACTTCCGTGGGGATCAGACCCCGGAGTTGGTTGCTGCGCAGGTCTGGGAAGAAGCCGCCAATCGCTTCCGTGCTCATCTGAATCAGTTCGGACACACAATCTATAACCTTGATTTCGCCAACCCTGTGCCGGCGGACGATCCCGCGCCGACGCTGGAAGTACTGAAGATGTTCGTTGCGGGGGAGGGCGTCGATCCTTACGAACGCCAGCAGCAATCGGTTGAGCGCCGCGAGCGGATCCAGGCGGCGATGGAGGCACGTTTGAAAGGCTGGCGCTTGAAGCTCTTCCAGAAAAGGCTGGCACAGGCGCAGCGCTTTGCCCCCATGCGCGAGGACGGTATCGCCGATGTAGGCCTGGCCTACCCGCTGCTGCGCCAGATGCTGCTCGAACTTGGTGGTCGTTTGGCCAGCGCCGGCATGATCTCCGAGATGAAGGACATCTTCTGGTTGGAAGAAGACGAGCTCGTGGAAGCTGCTGCCCGTCTGGACCGCGCTGAAGCTGTTGAAAGTGCTCACACTCAGGTGGCGGAACGGCGAGCTGCCTGGAAGCGGGTGCGCCAGGTGTCTCCACCGATGATTCTGCCCAACAAGATCCTGGGAGTGGACATCGCCAGCCTCAAAGAAGGCCGCAAGCAGAAAGAGAATGGCGAGGTGCTCAAAGGCGTTGGCGCCAGTCCGGGGCGGGTCGAGGCACCGGCCTGCGTACTCAATGGCCCCGAGGATTTCTCAAAGATGAAGCTCGGGGATGTACTGGTGGCTTCGATCACGACTCCAGCCTGGACCCCGCTCTTCGCCCGCGCTTCGGCCGTCGTCACTGACGTGGGTGGGCCGCTGAGCCACGGCTCGATCGTGGCCCGCGAGTACGGCATCCCGGCGGTCCTGGGCACAGGCTCGGCCACCAGCCGCATTGAGAATGGGGAGATCATCAGCGTGGATGGAAGCGCAGGGAAGGTTACCCTCAGTGCTCATGCGTAGCGACCAACGTGGCTAGCGTGCCAGACGATCAAGGATCTCAACAGGGGTTGGCTCAGACAACACGAGCCAACCTCGTTTCTTTTCAGGATTGCATGCTCAGGAGGGGGTTGGGTGCCATTGCCCTCTCTAGAAGAACTACCCCATAGCCTGCATCAAGCGAATCCACGCCAACCGGAAGGGTCTACCCCGTGGTCCTGCAGCCTGCTGTCATCTGCCGCAGCAAAGTTATTCAGAAGTGGGGGGAGCATGTCTACCCTTGGCCCGCTTCGCTGTGCGGCTCATTGCCTCTGACAAGTCTTTCTCAGCGCGGGCAGGATTTATAGAACGGGGCAGATCTCAAACGAATAGGGTGGTCTATGTTCTCGATTTATTGATTGGTTGGATCGCGAGTTGCTTAGCTCAAAAGTGTGACCCTGGTGCGCGGTCTACGCTGTTTGCCAGACAACCTCAAAGATACGAACAGGCAGCTCGAAGCCCTGCGGGGTAAATTCGCCGCCATCGATAAAATCGATCTGCTTTCCCAGGCATAGATCGCGAACGACTTGAGCCACCAGGATTTGATCCGGCTGGGCGGTTGCGCAGATGCGTGCCGCCAGGTTTACGGTCAGTCCGAACAGCTGCTGGTCATCTTTAACCGGCTCGCCTGCGCTCAGGCCAATGCGCAAATGCATGCTGGCATCGGGATGCTCCTGGTTGTAACGGGCGAAACCTCGCTGAATGTTCACGGCGCAGCGGACAGCTTCTGTGACTGAGGTGAAGGAGTTCATAAACCCGTCACCGGTGTGTTTAATTTCATGCCCCTCATGATCGCGTAATGCCTGGCGGGTAAGATCGTTGTGCTTGCGTAGCATCTCGAGCGCACGCTCGTCCCCGAACTGGCTGGCCCATTGCGTGGACCCCTGCAGATCGGTGAACATGATGGTTCGAAAGGGCGAATCGGGTGGGGTTTCGTCCAAAGAGATCGAATCGGGATCTGAGACTCTCCCCAGAAAGGCTGCAACGACCGACTCGTCGACTTCGATGATTTCGTTGGGCTCATCGCCGTGCGCGATGCTGTGCACCGTGCGAACTGATTCAATTTCTGGTGCCTCCGCTAAACAAAAAACCGTCTTTCGTTCCTTGTCGAACCAATAGGTCTTGAATTCGACACCATGCTCGTGCGCATGCTCCAGATCCTTGCGATGTGCCTCTGCCACGGCTTCAGGCGTGAAATCCACGTTATAGTGACGGTCCATATAGATCGGCATAATCACAATCCTTCTACAGTGGGAGTACAGATCTCCGCTCACAGAGATGCGTTAGTATCTCCCTCGTCAAAATCAGTCTCTCTGGATCAGAGAATGGATATTTTACCATTGCGGGCTAGATGTCTACATGCCAACCCGATCCTCCTAATTTGCCTGAACTTCATTTAAATACAGTGCTGAACATCCAGATGTTCGGCAACAAATACAGTGCCGCAATCCGATGACGAATTTCATGGAATAATGCGTCCATGCGAATCGCTAGAGTCGAATTTCAGCGATGGATGTCAGTCCTTCGGCTGCGATCAGGCAACTGACCCTTCATAAGATCAGCACCGAGGGTTGACTTCTGATCTGATCTCCCCTACATTCAGTGCTCTCCAACCGCCATCTCAACTATGCAATGCAGCACTCGAGAGCGTCAAAATCCTACCCTCTCACCACATTGGAGGCGTTCGTGTCTGTAAAAGAAGAAAAGCGTGCGTTCCGTGAAGTCGTTGGGAACCTACTTCGGCAGAATAAGCTGATCATGTCCTTGGCGCTTGTTTCCACGGCTGCAATAACAGCCTTTGATCTCATCCCTGCGTCCTTCGGAGTTCCCGCCACGTTAGTGGTGATCTGGCTTTTGATGTGGTTCATGCGCGGGAGGTGGTCGGATCTGGGGATTCGCCGGCCAGAGCATTGGGGGAAGACGATCGCAATCGGGGTTGCCGTGGCTTTGATCTCACAAGCACTGGTAGCAGTCGTCATCATGCCGTTGTTCGAGATCGTCGGGATTCCTGGCCCGGACTATAGTAGCTTTGAGAGCCTCGAAGGCAACCTGGCAACCCTCGTGATGTTTCTGGTCGTGGCCTGGGTCAGCGCCGGCCTCGGGGAGGAGATTATCTTCCGTGGATTCTTGATGGGCCAGGTTGCGCGGCTTTTTGGCGGGAAAGCCGGCTGGGGTTTGAGCCTGGTCATCGTCTCGGGCTTCTTTGGATTAAGCCACGCCTACCAGGGAACGGCAGGTGTGCTCCTGACGACCTATGCAGCACTGGTGTACGGCCTGCTCTATCTCTTGCGTGGGCGGAACCTGTGGGTCACGATCATCGCCCACGGCTCGGCGGATACGATGATCTTCCTGCTCATCTATACCGGGTACCTGGATAAATTGATCTGATCCAATTGCTGAGGGCAATCAATAGGCCTGGCGAGTAGCTGCGCCGATCCACGCCTGCTTGAGATGGCGAGGTAGATGGGAGGGATTACGGGTGGCAGGCTTGATCATCATCGGTGGTGCTGTAAGTCTGGTCGCGGGGATACTTTTGCACAGGAAAATGTCAGATGAAGACCGTGGGTTCTGGATCTTGAGCCGGGTGCTCATCGGATTTGGGGTAGTCTCCCTTGGCTACCTGCTATGCGGTCAATTGGGGTATTCCATCCTTTTAAGCCTTTGGCGGTAGCCTGCTTCAGCGCCGAATCCCGAGTAGGGGGTGTTGGGTTTCGCCGTTTATTTTTCCTCATAACAGCCTTCTGGTGCTTCGCATTTGCCTGACCGAAAATTCGATGCTGGTTGAAAGTCAGTAGAAATGCGCCATTCCGAAGAGGAGCACTTGCATGCTGGCGACATCGCTTTCTAAACGTTACATCCATGAGAACGGCAAGCGTGCCCGGGCTGGATTTCGCTGTCAGGTTACAAAGGATGGGTGCAAACGACGGTTTGGTGTGAGAAATCGTGGGAGCCTTGTGTATTTTTAGGGATTCAGCATATTGTGTGAAAATCCGCTGGTTTTGAACGCCTGCCATGCCTTCAAGGTAGAAAGTATGTAAACGCCGCATACCCTTGCTGGTGAGGTTCCCTATGAGAGCATCGAAATTCGCTTTTCTACGCGCCAGTGTCTTTCTCTGCTGCGCCCTCCTACTGCTGGCAGGATGCAGCCAGCAAAGCGTTAGCCCTCCACAAGCAGCTGAAGTTATTCGCAATGAAGCCTGGCCCACGGGTGATTGGCCGACCGATACGCCGGAGGCGCAGGGGATGGATTCGAGCCTCCTGGCGGCAATGCTGGAGCGGATCGATGATCAAGGGTACGGGATCGACAGTGTGAGCGTGATCCGTAACGGCCACCTGATCGTGGATGTGGTCATTCATCCGTATAAGGAAGGTAGGAGACACGAAATCCGATCCTGCACCAAAAGCGTTGTCTCGCTGCTCATCGGCATTGCTATCGACAAGGGCTACATCGAAGATGTGGGTACACCGGTCCTGGCATTCTTTCCAGACCGCTCTGTGGCCAACCTGGATGTAAATAAAGAAAAGATGACCCTTGAAGACTTATTGACCATGAGTTCCGGGTTCAGGTGTAGAGATTCCTACCTGTACAACTGGGACGGCCTGCGGCAGATGTGGGAAAGCGATGACTGGGTCCAGTTCATGCTCGATCTGCCGATGGAAGCAGTGCCAGGGGAGAAATTTGAATACTGCAACGGGGGCTCCTTCATGCTCTCTGCGATTCTGACCGAAACGACCGGTGCGACCGCCCTTGAATTCGCCGAAGAACACCTCTTTGGCCCGCTGGGGATCACCGATGTCGCCTGGCCGATGAATCCCCAGGGCATCAGTCTCGGTTGGGGGGATCTTAGAATGCTGCCGGGCGATATGGCCAAGATCGGTTACCTCATGCTGCGAGATGGTCAATGGGAGGGCGAGCAGATCGTCTCACCGTCGTGGGTCGAGGCTTCCACGAAAGAGCACATCCCCGCCACGCTGGAAGATGGCTACGGTTACCAGTGGTGGGTGGATGACTCCGGCTTCTTCGTGGCGCTGGGGTATGGGGGACAATACATCGTCGTCCATCCTGCGCTGGATCTGGTTGTGGTTTTTACGAGTGAGCTGCCTGAAAACGATTTCTATGTCCCCCAGAGATTGCTGGAAGACTACATCTTCCCTGCAGTGATCGCAGAAGAATCCCTTCCACAAAACCCTGACGGTGAGGCGCTGCTTCAGCAAAGGATCAGCGATCTTTCCAGTCCATAGTTTTCTGTAGCTCGGTCTATACGTCTCTATGACCATCTATCCCCGGATGAAGATAGTTTTACGCGCTGACAGGTAGGGCCTGGTGATCTTGAATCGACCCCAGAATCGCTGTACGATGTGATCGTCAGATATGAATATCTGGGTTACGGGAAACACGCCTACACGCTTTGCACCCGACTGCTCGCAACGTCGGGTGTTCTTTTTGCACACGTCAGGCTGGGCTGGTTATCGGATCGGAAAAGCATCGGGAGAGACGGTCATGAGAAAAAGTTGTCGGACGCTTGGCATAGCTTTTGTTCTTGTCTTGATTACGGCATGTTCATCAGGCGCGCAGCCCACCACAGCGATCCCGCAGCCCGCTGTGACGGCGACACAACCGCCGCCATCGGTCACCCCCGTTCCACCGAGTGAAACGCCGGTACCTTCTCCCACGATAACACCTGAGCCTACGCCCTCCCCGACGCCCCGCATCATCAAGCTGCAGGATGATTTCAGCTCCCGGTCGGAGATCTGGGGTGATTGCGAAATCTGTGCCTGGGAGGAGGGGCGATTGATCTTCGGTCCTTACGAACCGCATGGAAGCGGACAGGATCAGATCTTCTACGTCTTCTGCGAGGCTTGCGGAGAGAACAAGTACTACCGGGTTGCGGCGGACGTTACCTACGTCGAGGGCTATGGCGGAGATCGTACCTTTGGCATCCTGGCCGGATTGGGGATCCATGAGGTCCTCGCTGCGGGCACGGTGAGCACCTCCCAGCATGCCATGTATGAGACATTCGATCTCACCACCAAGCGTTGGGGCGGCACACCCTTCCGCACCTATGGCGCGGTTGCACCCGGGGCAGGAACGAATCGTATCGAGGTATCGGTCGTCCCGGCGAAATCCCAGGGCGGGGCGGATATCACCGTATCGGTGAATGGCAGGAATTTGATCCTGCTTTACGATCAGAAGGTGATGCCTTCAAAAGTGGGACTTTACCTTGGATGGCACTCGATCGGCGTCGCCTTTGATAATTTTGAATACGAACAACTTGAGATGCCGGAAGAAGAAGCTGCT
>JBFFMI010000125.1:0-8681 GCA_041554155.1 Anaerolineales bacterium | reverse complement strand
CCCGTTCGTTGGCGCTGGCGCCGTCCAACCCGGTCCACTGCACGGTGGCGCTGTTGGTCAACTCCTGCCCCGGATCCACGCCTGCCAGCACTTCCACGTCATAGGTGACGGTGATCGTGGTTCCTTCGCCAGGACCAGAAGCGATCAGAAGTTGACCCCCAAAGGTGCGGGCGCGTTCACTCATATTGGACAAACCATGACCCAGTAATTCGGGCTCTGACTCGGATTTAAAACCAACGCCGTTGTCGATGACCTGCAGCGTCACACTTTGATCTGAAGCGAACCGAACTGAGATCAGCACTCGCGTAGCACGTGCATGTTTTGCAGTATTGGCCAGGGCTTCCTGTGCGATGAGGAAAAGGTCGGTGGCATGTTGATCGCTGAAGTAGGCTACTGCAGCTTTCTCAATTTTTAAGTCCGCATCGATAAGTGTGTTTGCCCGGAATTCTCTCACGAGACGGGCCAAGGCAACTTCAAGGTCATCGGTCTGGATCCGGGCAGGTTGCAGATCCAGGATGTACGATCGCAGATCGCGAATGACCTCGTTAAGTCCGCTTATCGCCACTTCCAGGCGTTCCGATGCCGCCGGTGATTCGTCAATAACCTGAAGGCGCGTGTAATCCAGGGTCAATCCGATGGCATAGATCGATTGGATAATGCCATCATGCAGATCCATACCGATACGTTCTCGCTCTTCAAGGACGGCCACCCGCTGCGCTTGCCGGAAGAGCCGTGCATTTTCGACGGCCACACCCACACCGGAAGCAACCGCACCAAGCAATCCGATTTCGCGGTCCTCAATCTGCCGGGTCTGTTTGAAGGCGAGGCTGAGCACCCCGGTCACCTTGCCCGGGGCCATAAGCGGTGCGCAAATGAGTGTCTCAAAACCTGCATCCACAACGGATTGACGCAGGAAATCGACTTCCGATCGTAATTTTGTCGTCCATCGCAAGCTGCCTGTCTGGGCGACCTGCCCAATGAAGCCCTGCCCCATGCGGAAGCGCTCGATCTCCCAGAATGCCTCTGGTGAATCCCCCAGATGAATCGCTTTCTGATAGACCCCTTCGCCCTCCTCCAGAAGAAAGATCTCTCCAGCTTCTGCGTGGAAGAGATTCATCACCCGGTCGAGCATGACCTTTAGTAAGAGATCGAGGTCCATCGACGAACTAACCGCCGTCGAGAGTGAAAACATCAAACCCAGCTCTTCATTTCGATCGCCGAGCTCGTTCTCGTTTTCGAGCACCTTCTGGTACAACCTGGCGTTTTCGATCGCTGCAGCGGAATGAGCGGCAAGCATCTCGATCATGCGCTGATCTTGTATGCTGAATTCAGAATCACTGCGCTTATCGGTTAGGTAGATCTGCCCGAGGGGACGGCCATACGCTGCGATTGGCACCCCCAGGAAGGAGCGCATCTCCGGGTGACCCTTTGGAAATCCTATCGAGCTGGGATGGTCCTGGATTTCTTTGATGCGGATGCTTGTCCCGGATCGCAACATCTCCCCCAGCAGACCATCACCCTGGGGGTGTCTTTCAATGGCTGCGATCTCTTCCTCGGTGATACCTGTCGTTAGAAAAGTCTCAAGGCCACCATCACCGTCCGGGATCCCCAGGGCGGCATACTGCGCATCCGATAGCTCCTGAGCCGCCTCGATCACCCGGCGCAACACGCCATCGAGTGCCATATCCGAGAACAGGCTCAGCGTGGCTCTGTGTAGAGCCACTATATTGGAATCCAATAAGGTGTATTCAGGCGAGGGCGTACCTAGAGTTTCTTCTTCTGTACGTTCACTGGATACCATTCAACACTCTCAAGTTGATTGTACCCCAGCGAGGCAATCGACTGCAATAAGGACCTAGATACTCCTTATAGCCACAGCGCGGGCTGGAGGTGGGGATCGCACAAGCACGCGATATACCTGAAATCATAGCTATCCTTCTGAAAGGTCTTTGATAGTTTTTGCCAGTCTTCAACCTGTATGAATCCCTAGGATCTTCAAGGGACGAAAATTAATGGCAAAGAGAACCAACTCGCGCATAGCAGGCTTCTATAACATGAGCATTGAAGAGCGCTTGGCCAGGTTGAGCCAGGAAACTGGGGTCGAAGAAGGCCTCCTTTTAGGCCATCTACCTGCAGGCGGCATCAATGCCGATCAAGCCGATCACATGATCGAAAATGTGGTCGCTGTTTTTGGGTTGCCCCTCGGCGTGGCCACCAACTTCCAGATTAACGGTCGGGATGTACTGATCCCAATGGCGATCGAAGAACCTTCTGTCGTCGCCGGTGCATCCTTTATGGCAAAACTCGCTAGAGAGGGTGGCGGTTTTCAAGCTTCTACGACAGAACCTGAGATGATCGGACAGATCCAGGTTTTGGATCTCCCGGACCCGCAGCTCGCCATGGAACGCATCCGCCAGGCCAAAGATGAGATTTTGTCGATGGCCAACGAGGTGGATCCACTTTTGCTTCGTCTGGGTGGTGGGGCACGCGACCTGGAGCTACGCCTCATCGAAGATTCCCCCATAGGACCGATGCTGATCCTCCACCTGATCTACGACACCCGCGACGCTATGGGCGCGAATGCCGTGAACAGCGCAGTAGAGCGTTTGAAGGGCACGATCGAATCCATAAGCGGCGGTCGGGTTCACTTACGCATCCTGAGCAATCTGGCGGATCGCCGCCTGGCCAAGGCGACCTGCAGGATCCCGGAGAAATCCCTCGACTTTCAAGATTTCTCGGGGGCGGTTGTGCGGGATGGCATTGTGGAGGCCTGGGCATTTGCTGCAGCCGATCCTTATCGCGCCGCAACACATAATAAAGGCATTATGAATGGCGTCGATGCTGTTGTGATCGCGACAGGAAATGATTGGCGTGCCATTGAGGCTGGGGCGCACGCCTACGCAGCCAGGAACGGTCACTATACTTCGCTTAGCACCTGGGAGATTGATCAGGATGGGAGCTTGCGCGGGAGCCTCGAGCTACCGATGGCGGTTGGCATCGTGGGTGGCGCTACCCGTGTTCACCCCATGGCGAAGGCTTGCCTGAAATTGATGGGCGTCGAGACTGCTCGCGAGTTGGCCCAGATCATCGTCTCGGTGGGGTTAGCGCAAAACCTTGCTGCGCTCCGGGCACTCTCAAGTGAGGGGATCCAGCGCGGCCATATGTCACTGCATGCCCGTCAGATCGCTGTCGCTGCTGGCGCAGAAGGTGCACTGATCGAGCAGATCGCCGAACGCATGGTCGAGCAAGGAAAGATCGGGATTGAACAGGCACAATTGTTATTAATCGAACTCGCAGGATCAAACACGGCTTGAGCCCTGTAGGCTAAGACGAGTGATCCTGCGGGTAGGAGAAGGAGTTCAACGACGAATGGTCGAGCATTCAAGAGGACTGACCCTAAAACCGGATTTTGGTGTGGGTATTATCGGGTATGGCGCCTATGTTCCACGCTACCGCCTACCGGCTTCTGAGGTCGCACGCGTCTGGAAGGAAGGAACTGGAGGCGTCCCGATCAAAGAAAAAGCTGTCGCCGGACTGGACGAGGACGTCATAACCATGTCAATTGAAGCTGCCCGCAATGCCTTAGCGCGAGCCGAGATCGACCCTTCCCACATTCGTGCAGTTTGGGTGGGTTCTGAATCACATCCGTACGCGGTCAAACCCACTTCAACAGTAGTAGCAGAAGCCATCGGCGCTACCCCGCATACACTTGCGGCTGACTGGGAGTTCGCCTGTAAAGCTGGCACTGAGGCTGTCCAGGCGGCTGTGGGGTTTGTCGGATCGCGCATGGCCGAGTACGCCCTTGCGATTGGTATGGATACCGCCCAGGGTCGCCCGGGCGATGCGCTTGAGTACACAGCCGCAGCAGGTGGAGCAGCCTATATACTCGGTCCTGAGGATCAGGCTATGGCTGTGATCGAGGGTTCATACTCCTTTGCGACCGATACCCCTGATTTCTGGCGCCGCTCCGATGAGAAGTACCCCTCCCATGGAGAACGCTTCACGGGTGAGCCAGCTTACTTTAAGCACATTACCGCTGCTGCGGAAGAATTGATGGGCGCCATGGGTACTACCCCCTCCGATTACACCTACGCCGTCTTCCATCAACCCAACACCAAGTTTCCCCAGCGCGTCGCCAAGAGCCTTGGGTTTGCTCCAGAACAGATCGAAACCGGGATGCTTGTCCCCCAGATCGGTAATGTCTATGCTGGCTCTGCCCTCATCGGCCTGACTGCCATCCTGGACATCGCTCAGCCTGAAGACCGGATATTGTTGGTCTCGTATGGCTCGGGGGCCGGCTCCGATGCTATCAGCATACACACAACGGAGGCGCTGCTCGCCAGGCGGCAAAATGCAACTGCGACCCATGAATATATCTCCCGCCGAACCGAGATCGACTACGCCACCTATGCTCGTTATCGAGGAAAGTTGAACCTATAACCATGATGAGTAGCCAGAACAATAATCCAGCAGAAAACATTTATATCGTCGGCACGGGGATGACTCCGGCGGGTGAACATTGGGAGCTCTCTTTGCGCGAGCTGGCGTTAGAAGCGATCGCCATGGCTCGTGCCGAGGCTGGTGAGCTGCGACCCCAGTCCGTATATGTCGCCAACATGCTGGCTCCCGCTCTTTCACGCCAGTCGCATCTCGGCTCGCTTGTAGCTGACTTTTCCGGACTGCTCGGTATCGAAGCGGTTGCTGTTGAAGCTGCAGGCGCCTCCGGTGGCATGGCGCTCCGGCAAGCATACCTGGCTTTAGCATCAGGTCAGGTCAGTGTCGCCGTGGCGGTCGGCGTTGAGAAGACCTCCGAGCGGGTTACCGCCGAGGTCGAAGCCGCGTTACAGACGATGACGGACGCCGATTATGAAGGCGTTCATGGAGTCACTGAGACTGCGCTGGCTGCGATGCTGATGCGGCGTTATGCCTACGAATTCGACCTGCCCGAGCATGCCCTCGCAGGGTTCGTCATCAATGCGCATGCCAATGGCGCGAGCAATCCCCGGGCGATGTTTCGACGAGCCATCAAGCCGGAATCCTACGCCCGGGCTGCCATGATCAGCGAGCCGCTGAACATGTTCGATGCGGCGCCGATGGCCGATGGCGCTGCCGCTATCGTATTAGCCCGTGGCGATGTGCTGCCAGAACAACTATTCTTCCCTAAAGTACGGATCATTGGGTCTTCCGCTTCCATTAGCGCTATCTCTGTTCACGATCGTACGGACCCTCTCACGTTTGACGCGGCAGTCGAATCCACCCGGCGAGCGTACGATCAGGCCAAGATCGGTCCCAAAGAAGTCGATTTCTTCGAGTTGCATGATCGTTATTCGATCTTCGCGCCGCTAGCCCTGGAAGCATCCGGCTTTGCAGAACGTGGCGAGGGTTGGCGGTTAGCCCAGAATGGTGCCATCGCGCTCGATGGGGATATCCCCATAACGACCTTTGGGGGCTCCAAAGCACGCGGTGATGTTGGTGGCGCCACCGGCTTGTACCAGGCGGTTGAGGCCGTGTACCAGCTACAGCGGCGAGCGGAGGCGAATCAAGTCCAAAGCGCCTCCACAGGCATGATTCAGGCGATCGGCGGTACAGGTGCAACAGTTGTCACCCACCTGCTGCAGGCACCTGACATGCTCTGAGAGTGAGTTGATAGTTCCTGAGAGTCGCATCCTCATACACTTTCTCCTGATTGGGCGTATCCATTTACTTTACTTAAGGGGTCATGGAAAATCATGGAAGTTTCTAGCCATTGGCGCGTAAAGCAGCAGCGGTATTCACTGGTCGGCGAGGAATGCCCGCACTGCGCATATAAGATCTTTCCACCACGCGATATCTGCCCGGATTGTGGTGAGGAAGCCAAAAAGCTCTACCAATTCAGTGGTCGTGGTGAGGTGTATTCCTATACCACCCTCTACGATGCTCCCCAAGGTCATCAAGATCAGGCTCCCTATACAGTGGCGATTGTCAAGCTGGAAGAAGGCCCATTGGTCACGGCACAACTGACAGATCTTGAACAACGCAACGTCAGCGTAGGCATGCCGGTAGAAATGGTCACGCGTAAGCTGCGCTCGGAAGGCGATCGTGGCATGATCGTATACGGGTACAAGTTCCGTCCGATGCTCGCCGCTGCCTGAAACTTTGTTAAACAGATCAGCAGATAAGCCCGAGCGCGTGCTCGGGCTTTTTTTATGTAAAGTTTTTTCCAGACATGCGACTTGAGCAACATATCCGATTCTTTACGCTACCACCCGCTTGACGCCTATACATAGCTATGCTACTATGCGCGCTTGAAGGTCGTCCTGGGGCACATGCCCCATGAAACCTAGGAGGAGCCATGGCTAATCGACGCCTGCGCAATATGTTGTCACTTCTTGCAATCGCGCTGTTCGTAGTTGCACTTTCCGCGTGCACGCGATCTGCTTCAACCCCCCCGCCGACAACGGATGACGGCGAGGAGACGGGAGCACAATCAGAGACCCAGGCCACGATGGATGCTGTCCGCTCTGCGATCCTCACCCAAACAGCACAAGCGGGCGAGGGCGGTGCTGCGACGCCGACACCGACCGAAGCCCCTGCGGAGACCGAAGAAACGCCTTCGGCTGACACAACGCCCGGTGCAAGCGCATCCACTGCCACACCCCTTGGTTCAGAAATTGAATATACCGTCCAACCCGGTGATTGGATCTTTAAAATCGCCAGGGATTTCAATGTTGATCCCCAGGAGATCATCGATCTCAATAGCCTGACGAATCCTGGCTCCCTTGAGGTGGGTATGGTGCTGAAGATCCCCGGGCAGGCCACGTCTGAGCCCGAGGTCGGGGATACACCTGAAGCAGGAACCGGTACTCCCGCAACCGGAACCACCGTTCATATTGTGCAGCCAGGTGAGTGGATCTGGCAGATCGCACGCCTCTATGGTGTCGATGCGCAAGAGATCATCGACCTCAACAACCTCACCAATCCGGCCAGCATCTCCCCTGGTGATGAACTCATCATCCCCTAGGTTTGAACGCAACCGTAACTCCCGGGGCGACCTCATGGTCGCCCCGTTCGTTTCCAGGAGAACTACAATGGAATATCAAGTAAAGGGTTCCCAACTCGAGTTTGAAGGCAGGTTGCTCCGCATTCGGACCGACCAGGTTGAAGGCCCAGATAGCCACATTCAGCTGGTTGAGGTCGTGGAACACCCGGGTGCAGTGGCGATCATCCCCCTCGGGCCCGAAGGTAATGTCTGGTTCGTCGAGCAATATCGCCACCCGGCTCAGAAAAAAATGGTAGAAATCCCGGCTGGCACACTTAACTCTGACGAACTACCCGCAGATTGCGCCCAACGAGAATGTCGAGAAGAAATCGGCATGGCAGCGGGAGAACTCATCCCGCTTGGGGCTGCGTATATTGCCCCGGGCTACTCCACCGAATTGCTCCATTTCTTCCTCGCCCGGGCACTGACGCCTTCTGCCTTAGCACCCGATGAAGGCGAGGATTTGCTAGTCCGCAAAATCCCCCTTGAGCAAGCCTGGCAAGATGCACTCGATGGGCATTTCATCGATGTCAAAACCATTGCCGGTTTAGTCATGGCACGTGCATTCCTCACTGCGGAGGCAGCCGCTGCGTCGTAGAGATAACTTTATGGCGCGGTGTAGATTGGATCAAGAGCCGCTCAAAATCGTTGTTGCCTAGACGCCTCTTTCAGTCCTATGGTATACTTTCGTCTCCGCCGCCCAGCTCGTTTGGGCGGCCGATGTATGAAAAAATGAACCTATTCAAAGAAGGATGGTAACAATGGCTGATGCACTCAAAGCCGTTGAGGCTCCAGAAAAGACAGATCTACCCGAAATGAACCCGGGCGATTCCGTATCGGTCCATTTTCGCATCAAGGAAGGCGATCGCGAGCGGACTCAGGAGTTCAAAGGCACGATCATTCGCATTCGGAAGGGTGGTAATGACGCCAACTTTACCGTACGCCGAACGGCTTCACACGGTATCGGTGTAGAACGGACCTTCCCGGTTCGGTCCCCCCGATTGGAAAAGGTAGAACTCCAACGCCGTGCGTATGTACGTCGGAGCAAACTCTATTTCCTGCGCGATCGCAGCGGCAAAAAGGCTCGCCTAAAGGAAAAGCGCGGGTAAAACTTAAATCCAGGCCCTATGAAAACGTGCTGCCTTGAGCCGCACGTTTTTTTATTTAACTGGGTTCTGTTCTCGACAGTCAGGACTGGTCAAAAACCATGCTCAAGCTATGCTTTGGTGTATCATGTTCTCGATCGATCAGAAACGCTTACCTGAACCACCCTCCCTCGAGAGGACACCTGTATGCAACTTGAATGGATCCGATCACAGACCAGAGCCTTCATGGTGTCGAAGTCCATAAAAACAACCATAGCCAGCGATAAAGATATCCGTGCCCTCCAGGCTGCCTATGGGGAGCATCAGACGCACGATCTCCTCACACCGCAGAACTACCTCGAGGTAGACCTTGCCGATCAACAGACTGGCCTTGCCGTTATACTTTTCCATATACTTTCGTACGTTGCCATGCGCCCTGTATGCTATGGGGAAACGGACCGAATGCAGCGGAAGGGAGCTTGCTCCTCGAGTGGCCGCTTTCGTCCCCACGCTGCCAGGCAGAAAGCGTTCTCAAAAGGATTGGGAATGACCAAGATCGGGGTGAATCGCACTTGAGT
>JBFFMI010000124.1:0-8696 GCA_041554155.1 Anaerolineales bacterium | reverse complement strand
TCCACCCCTGCCTCACTCCACCATTTATCATAGAGCCGGCCTCCTTCTGGTACCGACCCGCTCAATTCGACTTCAGGCGGACTGGGTGGCGCAGGCTCATCTTCCGGTGCAGGCGCATCAGTGGGAGCGGCGTCTCCGGCGCAGGCACCCAAAGTAAATGCCAGGGCCATCAACAATAATGTGGCAATTCTTATCGAGTTTTTCATACTTCTCCTCGTTTCTAGTCCATCAGTTTTTTTAATCTGGTTGTACCTTGATCCCTCTGCAGGTCTAGTTCATAGAAGCTCCTTTCAACTTTATGGGGCAAGTGATCCCAGGAATATGAGTGTCTGCCACATTTCTTCCGTGGTCAGCGTGCGTTGGAATCCGGGCATCCCCCCTTCGCCCACCGCGAGAATGCAGTATGAATCATCAGGATTTGTGGCCAAAGCACGGTTGACCGCAGCAGAAGTGAAATCCGGTGTGTTGGGTAAACCCCCACCCCCATCAGCCCCATGACAGGCGGCACATTGGCTGTCGTAGATGTCTGCTCCAGCTTGAATCGCTGCGTCATCGCTAAATTCGAAGGGATTCGCTTCAAGCGGGCAAGTTGCCAGAACAGTTTGCCCGCCTGATCCTTCGCCCGCTTGAGGTTCGGCATCTTCGGGAAGTGTGGGATCGTAGGTGAAGGTGCGCAGATAATCGATGACGGCCCAGCGCTCCTCTTGTGAAAGCAAGGATTGCCAGGCGGGCATCGAGCCCCGGCCCTGGGTGATGGTGAGATAGAGATCGCGCGGCGCCAGGCTGTCCATTTCCCTCAGATCGGTGAAATCGGCCGACCCCAATTGCTCACCACTACCGTCCGCTCCATGGCAGGGGCTGCAGTTTGCCGCGTAGATCTCACTTCCATCAGTGATAATGTCTGGGGCGGTGGAGAGCCGCCAGATATAAAATACGACATCCCAGCGCTCGTCCGAACTCAGGCTCTCGCTATAGGCGGGCATGTCATTACGCCCTTCCGCCACAGCGGCGTAAAAACTGATCGGTGTCTCGCCGCGCACAAAATCAAGATCGCGGAAATCACGTGCACCAGGGACGACACCCGTGCCATTGGGGCCATGACATTCGAGACAATAGGACTGGTAGAGTTCAAAACCCTTGCTGGCAGATGGAAGCTGGGCAGGGTAACTTTGTAGTGTGAAGGAAACGTCGGCTTCGGCATCAGCTTGATCCGCAGGTTGGACAGGTATCAGCGTGGGGATCGGCGTAGGACCGGTGGGTAGACCGGAAGGTGCGGCGCAAGCGGTCAGTAAGCTTAACCAGAGCAGCAGCACACCTGCAGGAATTAGTTTGAAGCGAAGGGACATGTTTATCATCTCCTACTCAGGTTCGGCTGTGAACGTGCGAATGAAATTGATGACATCCCAGCGTTCACGCACAGTTAGATTTTCAGCCAATGCCGGCATCTCGCCTACGCCCTGTGTAATCATCAAGTAAACGGTGCCGTCAAATTCTGCTGTCGCCCGATCGCTGGTGAGCCGCTCCGGGGTGCGGGTGAAGTATCCCGCCAGCGGTCCGTCACCAAGCCCGATGTCTCCGTGACACAGGGCACAATGAATCGAGTAGAGGATCTCCCCGCGCTGCAGCGACGTGGCGTCGGGCTCGATTGGATTGACCGGGAATTCTTCAGGAATAACCCCGAGCCCCTGAACTGGCACTGAGTTGGCCGGCACCCGCAAGCGAGGGCCTTCCTGATAACCGACCGCAATAGAAGCGAACAGATCGCTCGGAAACTGAATGATGATGACCTGGTAGGTGAGCAAAAGGGCCAGGATGAAGGGGGCAAAGAGCAGCAGCAGGATCACAAGCCCTCGACGCATTCTTGTGCTCATAGTGGCTGTTTCTCCGGTTGATGGATATTTTCTGCACCATGCTCTTGAAGGAGCTTCTCAACCCGTGTGTGTAAGCTTGGGGGAAATTCCACCAGGACGCCGATAGAGCCATCGTTGACGCGTTTGTCGTAGTATTTCGGTCCAAACTCAGGGAAGTTCATCTCCCATACCACACCCAAAAAGGTAGATATGATGGTGGCTTGCATGGTAAAGACGAAGGTGATCACGGCGGCCGGGGCGAAACCCACCGGTGGGTGACCGCCCACATCAAGGCGGTAAAGGTGAGGTGTGATGGCGGAAAGGAATAGACCAAAGATCAAGCCGCCCACCGCGCCTGCCAGCACAATATACGGGAGCCGCAACCACTCAACGTGCCGCCCGATTGAACGTTCCGGATAAGGGACACCTGTGATCACGGTGATATCGGCATCTGCCACCCCCACTTCGTGCAGGCCATCGATGGCATCAGCAGTTACAGAGGGTTCCTTGAATAAAGCCATTAAGCGACCAGGTTCTGGCATAGTGCTCCTCACTCAATCTCAGCCGCAGTGGGTATCATCAAACGTCCGATGCGCCTGAAGCTGTAGCGCAATCGACCTTCCTTGATCTCCCACACTGGTACATATGGGAATACACGCGAGAAAAGTGTGTACAGCAGGATGAAGCCGGCGAAGGTCATCGCCACGATGCTAATCTCAACCCAGGTTGGTTTGTAGGTGCCCCAGTTGAATGGTAAGTGGTTGCGGGTCAGGTTCCCGATTACGATCAAAACCCTTTCGGTAAACATGCCAACATTGACGATGAGCGAGATGACGAGCAGGCGCGCCGGGTTGGTCCGGATTTTTTTGAAGGCCAACAGAAGGATGGGCACAACGTTGGCTACCATTTGTAGCCAGAAAAGCGGCGCCAACGGACCAGCGATTTCGTCGTGGATGAGCTCACGGACCACAGGCTCGTTGCCATACCATTCGACGATGAAACCCGAGAACCAGAAGTACAGCCAGCCCATGCCAGCAACCATCACCAGTTTTCCGAGCGCATCGAAGTGCTCTTTTCGTAAAAACTCATGCAGCTTCATCGATTTACGCACGATGACCAGGATCATGGCCAGCGCTGAAAGGCCCGAGTAGACCGCCCCCATCACAAAGTAGGGTGCGAAGATCGAACTGTGCCAGCGAGGTTGGATCGTCACGGCGAAGTCCCAGGAAACGATGGAGTGCACCGACAGGAAGACGGGGATGATCACGACCGAGAAGATACCGAGAGCCCGGTGGAGCTTATGCCATTCGCTTTCCGTGCCACGCCAGCCAAGTGCGAAGAAGCGGTACAGGCGATTGCGCCAACCTTCGGTGTAGTCCCGCGCCATAGCTAGATCGGGGATCAGGGCGAGGTACAGGTACAAACCGGATCCAATCAGATAGGTGATGATTGCCACCATATCCCACATCAGGGGAGATTGGAAATTGGGCCACATTAATCGGTTATTGGGATAGGGAAACATCCAATAGAATTTCCAAACCCGGCCAAGATGGATCAGCGGGTAAAGCCCGGCCATCATCAAAGCAAAGGCGGTCATCGCTTCTGCGCCGCGGGTGATCGGGCGCCGCCAATCAGCTTTGAGCAGCCGTAGCACGGCTGAGATCATCGTCCCGGCGTGACTGATACCGACCCAGAAGATAAAGGTTGCGATGAATAGACCCCAATAAACAGGCTGATTGATGCCAGCGGTCCCCATGCCATGGACGATCATGTAGCCCCAGGCGTACAATCCCCAGAGGACGATAGCTGAAAGCACACCGACGAGGATCCAGAAGCGAGGCCCGGTTTCAAACATCGGCCGCAGTACCGCCTCGTTAATCTCGCGGTCGGTTCGAGATTCAAGTAGAAGTCGATCCTCCCATTCTTCGGTGGGTTCTTCAGCAGCCAATTCCAGGCGATCGTTGGGATCATGCTCAGGCATTGGTTTCACCGCCTTTGAGATAAATCACCGCCGGGTCGGTGCCCAGCACATCGAGCAAGCGAAAGGCGCGCCGGTTGCGGGCCAGGCCGCTGACCCGGCTTTGCGGGTCATTCAGATCCCCAAATATCAACGCGGAAGAGGGGCAACTTTGTACGCAGGCTGGTTGCACTTCGCCGTCCCGCAGTTCGCGGTTTTCTGAATGTGCATCCAGCTCCCCACGACGGATGCGCTGGACGCAGAAACTGCATTTTTCAATGATGCCCCGCTCACGAACCGATACATCGGGGTTGAGTGCCTGATCCAGTGGCTCTGGAAACTCGGGCCGGAACCAGTTGTAAACTCGGACCTTGTAAGGACAGGCACTCCCACAGAAGCGCGTGCCAATACAGCGGTTGTAGACCTGGGCGTTTAATCCCTCTGGGGTGTGGTAGGTGGCGAAGACCGGGCAAACCGGTTCACAGGGTGCCTCGGTGCACTGCTGACAGAGGACAGGCATGAAGCGAGCTTTCAGGTTGGGGTACTCTCCTTCCCAGTAACGCTCGATGCGAATCCAGTGCAGCGTACGTCGCTTGATAGCCTCATCTTCGCCCACGACTGGCACATTGTTCTCGATATGGCAGGCGGCAACACAGGCCTGGCACCCGGTACAGAGATCAAGGTCGACGATCATCCCCCAGCGTACACCGGTATGTTCTTCAGTCTCAACGGATCGATTCACGGCCCTCTCCTTCAAGGCTTTCTAAACGCGCCACTTCATGTGTGCGCCCAGTGGGTTCGATACGGACACGGGTAGCCCCCCATAGTAGTTCGGGGGTTGCCGTTGCAGTAAAAGATGACACCAGATCAAGCGCATGCGTACCCCTGCCGCTGGCAAATCGCCCGAAATCCTGGTGACCCTGGCCGATCGGCATCGCTACAGTGTCGGGTCGAATGCCAGGGAAGATCACAACGGGCGCTTCCAATTCACCATGGGTGGATGAGATACGGACAATCTGGTTATCTTTTAAATTCAGTCGTTCGGCAGTTTCGGGATTGATCTCGATCCATGTACCCCAACGGGCAGTGGTCATGGGGTCGGGTATTTCCTGCAGCAAGGGCAGGTTTGCGCCGCTGCCATCGCCCAGTGTTATCGACGGGTAGAGCAGAAGGTGGTAGGGGAATTCAGCTTCTTCACCGACGAATCGTGGGGGCGGGACAAGGATTGTTGTGGATGGCAGCCCGGTAACCTCAGGTTCACGCCGCAAGGGCCTGTCCGACCACCAGCCACCGAACTGTCGCCATTTAGCCCAGAAACCAGCGGGCGTCCTGGCGTCGAAGTTTCCCAGACTCGAATCAAACAGTGCCTGACTGGCTTGTTCCAGAAACTCGACCTCGTTTGACCATGGCAGTGCCTCTGCGACCGGGCCTCCCAAACTGGCTGCCATGGTCAAGATGATATCTGCAGTAGAGCGGGTGTCGTAGAGAGGGGCAACGACCGGTTGTATGCTGTTAACAACGGGCCTGTCAGCCCCCGGAGAAGGCAGCTGATACCCCCATGATTCAAGGTAGGTCAAATCTGGGAGGACGAGGTCTGACCATACGACAGTCTCATCCATACACTGGTTAAAGGAGACAACCAGCGGCACGTTCATGATCGCTTCACGAATACCGGTCCAGCTCGGCATCTCGAAGATTGGATTGACATCCTTGACAAAAAGGATGTCCACATTGCTGGTCTGCATGGCCTCAATCAAATTTCCGAGATCGTCGAAAGTGTGGACACCGGGCTTGTCGGCGAACGAGGGGGTCGGGATGGGTTGAGATAGGAATACCCCGCCCTCCCGTCCGATACGACGCATCAGCACGTTGAGTGCCATCACGGCGTCCATGGCCTGGGAACCGTTGGTGAGGCCCGATAGCGTGCCTCCAGGAATAGCAACTGGGCGATCGGCCCCGGCGAAAATATGCGCCAATTGCCGCAATTTCTCAACGGATAGACCGGCAAGTTGGGCCAATTCACCCACATCAAGACGGGAGTAAAGCTGCGCATACGGTCGATGACTGCCGACGCTTCCCAGATTCTCCTCGACGATGATGCGGCCTAACGCAAGTGCGATGAGTCCCTCAGTGCCTGGTTGAATGGGGATCCAATCATCGGCTGCCGCCGCCGTGGCCGAGAGCCGCGCTTCAAACTGTGCCAAATAACCCCTGCCACCAAAACTGCCCTGGCGCATCTCGCCGTAATCCACGCTCTGGGCTACGGGGGACAGCCAGGTCTCCAGGAAATTCGCACCGAACGAGAACACAACGTCGGCGTTTGCAATGTCGAAGATGGGCAGGCTCTCCTCATTGAACCAGCGCCGAGAGAGGGCCTGCAAATGCGGACGGCCTTCCAACGCACAATGAAGATCGTAGTGAAGCGCTGGGTCAGCACCCAGACTGGACAAGAAGATATCGATCAAACTCGCAAGATGATCAGGGACATCACCTATGAGAAAGGCGATACGTTTCGGATCAGCAATCGTCTCGATTGCACGCAGGACCTGCGATAAAGCATCATCCCAGGGGATGGCTTCGAATTCACGTGAGTTACGGCCCCCAGCCTGGCGGAGTGCGTTTCGAAACCGGTCCGGATTGTAGAGCATATTGAGGCCGGCTTGTCCACGTGCGCAAAGCTTGCCGCGATTGAGCGGGTGGTCAGGGTTGCCTTCGAGCTTGCGCGGGCGCCCGTTGATCACGCGGGCCAGCACACCACATCCTGCAGGACATTGCTGGCAGGTGGTGGCGTACCACGTCGCTTCTCCCGGTAATGTTTCTTCGGGGGGCTGGACATACGGGATGCGCAATGCGCGTTGGGCAGATGCGGCAATCCCGGTCGCTGTCGCAGCGCCAGTAGCAATTTTTAAGAAATTACGTCGGTTTAGCTTGCTCGTCATTCGATCTCCATTTCATTGATCACTGATGACAGGCCAGGCAATCGGCCAGACGGGCAACCTTCTCTTCTGGTTGGTCTAAATGGCATGTAAGGCACCAGCCCATATCCATTGTGTTGAGCGGTTTCACCTGATCCATCGTTGCAACGGGTCCATGGCAGGTCTCACAACTCACACGGGCAGAAAGGTGGACATCATGACTGAAATAGGTGTGGTCCGGTAGGTCGTTTACAGCTACCCAGGGGATCGGTTCTTGCCGTTCCCAGTATCCTTGCAACTTCTGGATCTCGGCCGAATCGGTCGCGATGGTCCTATGACATTCAACGCAGAAGGCAACAGAGGGAATGCCAGCAAAATCTGAGCGTAGCGCCTGGGAGTGGCAGAAAAGACATTCCAGGCCGGCCTGGCTGTGTTTTTGGTGACTGAAATCGATCGGTTGGCCTGGAGCGGCCAGTGCAATTGTGCGGCTGATTAAAATAGCTCCCACGATGAGCAATAGAAAGATGACGATCCCGGCCAGGATGGCACGAGTGCTTGTAAGGTAGTTCCGTAATCGGGTCATAAGGTTCTCACAGGCTGCTTTCGGGAGTTTGTGGATCAGACATCAGGAGGTTGGCTAGATCTTCGATTTTCCCGACGGTGTGCTGCTCCCGCCGGTAGCTTTTTAACTCGTTGTCGTTTAAGTTCAGACGGATCAAATGGGCGCTGGCATTGATAATCGCCATAGTCTGTTGCTCCTCTGCTTTTGAGGGATCTTCGGAGTCCTCCATAATCACGACACCAGGTTGCAGTGTTGCAATTTGATCCAGCGCAGCCAGCGCATCGGATGTTGATCCGACGACATTGACACCCCAATTTTGAAGCAAGCGGCGGATCGTCTCGTCGAATAGCGGGTGTGCCCAAAGGATGAAGGCAGTTGACAGCCCCATAGGTTCTCCGAAACTATGCTATAGCTAGGGATGGCGTAATGGAATCGGGGAACTTGCCAGATCATGCAAAGAAAACGCCATTTGACCTGGCGATATTTGCCAGACGCATCTGGCGCGTTCGATACTGGTGAGGGAGTTGGAAACTTAGATCAGGCCCTGATCACGGGCGTACTGGACGAGTTCATGCCGTTTGCTCAAGCCAAGCTTGTGCATGATATTGGTCCGATGGGTGTGGACAGTGCTGGCACTGATCACCAACTTTTCAGCGATGTCGTTGTTGGAGTAACCGTCGGCGATCAAGCGGAGAATTTCATCTTCGCGAGTTGTCAGTTGCTTTGCAAGCGTCGTATCCCTGGATTGCACTTTTAGAAAGCGATCCACAAGCTGGCGTGCCATACTTGGGTAGAGGTAAGCATCTCCGCGCGCAACGGTATGCACAGCAAGGATCAATTCCTCTGTCTCGGCCCCTTTAAGCACATAGCCGGAAGCCCCGGCGTCGAGCATCTTGAAGAAATATTCCTCTGAGCGGTGCATGGTGAGGACCAGAATATTGACCTCAGGGTTGGATTTCTTAATCCTTTGCGTGGCTTCGTAACCATTAATGCCGGGCATGCCAACGTCCATTAATACAACATCGGGTCGCAGATCACCCACCATCTCGATTGCTTGTCCGCCATCCTCGGCTTCTGCAATGACTTCAAACGCCGGCTCCGAAGAAAGCAGTAGCTTCAAACCCGATCGAAAAATGGTGTGGTCATCTGCGATTAAAATTTTGATTTTTTCAGCCATGATGCGTGCCCTGAAGGGGTATGCGAATACGAATTCTGGTACCGAGATCGGGTTCTGATTCGATCAGGAATTCACCCTCAAATTGTTCAACTCGCTCACGCATTCCCACCAAACCCAAACCTGTGGACCTCTCACTATTTTCAGGCGGCATATTCATGTCAAATCCAATGCCATTATCCACCACTTCTCCAACGATATGCTGGTCATCGACACTGATTCTTAGCAAGACCTCAGT
>JBFFMI010000123.1:0-8741 GCA_041554155.1 Anaerolineales bacterium | reverse complement strand
GGAACGACTACAAGCGGCCATCAAAGGCGAGCAGAGCGATCGAGCGCCAGTTGCATTATGGCGCCATTTCCCGGTCGATGATCAGCATCCCGAAAGATTGGCTGAAGCCGTCGTAGCGTTTCAAGAGCGCTACGATTTTGACTTCGTCAAGGTAACGCCTGCATCATCCTTCTGCCTGAAAGGTTGGGGTATTGAAGACGAGTGGCAGGGAGCCACGGAAGGCACTCGCGCTTATACCAATCGGGTGATCAAAGATCCACAGGACTGGGGACGTTTACCGGTCTTGGATTCGAACGCAGGTTCTCTTGCAGATCAACTCCATTGCTTATCTTTGATCCGCGAACGTCTGGGGCCAGATATTCCCATAATCCAAACGATCTTTAACCCTTTATCACAAGCAAAGAATCTTGCAGGTGAAGCTGTGCTGCTTGAACACCTGCGCCGGGATCCAGACCAGGTGGCGTTGGGTTTGAAGACAATTCTTGAATCTACCTTGTCATTTATCCACGCGATGGAGCAGATCGAGCTTGATGGAATCTTCTTCGCCACACAGCATGCTTCCTATCGCTTTTTTGATGACCAGGGCTACAAACGATTCGGTGACCCATACGATATACCCATCCTGGAGGCTGCGAGTGGGTGGTGGCTAAACGTGTTGCATTTGCATGGAGAGGCGATCATGTTTGATGTCGCTAACCGGTATCCAGTCCAGGTCGTTAATTGGCATGATCTAGAAACCTCACCTGATCTACGCATTGGTGCGGATGCATTCAACGGCGCGGTCTGCGGGGGTATCCGGCGGGAGACGATTGCATTAGGGTCGCCTGGCGAAATTGAGGATGAAGCGCAACAAGCAATGGCGAAGATGGATGGGAAAAGCTTGATTTTGAGCACCGGATGTGTCGTTCCGATTGTGGCTCCTGACGGCAATTTACGCGCTGTCCGCAGCGCCATAAAACACACTTAGACAGCGCGTATCCCGTGAACGATTGACTTTTGAACCGTATGGACAAGTGATGCCTGGTATTCGCGTAATTGCAGGAAAAGCCAAAGGGCGGAAATTGAAGATGGTACCCGGTACGACAACACGCCCGATTGGCGATCGCGTTAAACAAGCGATGTTCAACATATTGGGCCCTGACGTCGTCGGCGTGCGTTTCCTCGACCTCTATGCGGGTACAGGGAGCGTCGGAATCGAAGCGCTGAGCAGGGGAGCAGAAAGCTGTACATTTGTCGACCTAGATCGAGTTGCGCTCCAGACTATCCATGAAAACCTGGCGCATTGCGGTTTTACGGACTCGGGGGAGGTGCTGCAAAGGGAGGTCCTCTCGTATCTGGAGCGTCCAGCCTCAAAGCCCTTTGATATCGCGTTTATCGCTCCGCCACAATATCAGGATCTCTGGCACAAGACGCTGCAGAGTCTAGATAAGAACAGCGCCTGGATCATTCCCGATGGGATTGTGATCGTCCAGATAGACCCATCGGAATACTCGCCTCAGGAACTGCAATCGTTTGTGCTCTACGATGAGCGCAAGTATGGCAACACCAAATTACTTTTCTATGAGTTCCCGGGTGAATAATCCACTTCCCCCATCCCGGAAAAGCGGGAACCCTACTCCCTCTATCAAGTAACTCCCGATATTATTCCCTACCAATCCAACGGACCGAGGATACGGTCGCTATCCAGGATGGCCCGTGCGAAGTGGTACATCAGATAGAGCTCCAGGGCGAAGGGAGGGAAACCCAGCATCCCAAGCGCCGGCATCTGTCCATAATGTATGCCGAAAATACGCAAAGGTTCTGGCACAGTATAAATCCAGTGGCCTCCACCATGAATAAAGGCCTGGAAATTCCATGCTTCCCAAAGTAGACCGCAGACGAAACCGCCAGATAACAACGCCAGCGTCAGACGGTAGTCCCCTTTTCGCCATTGTTGTTTTAGCGAGGGGGCGCCAAGCCGTCGGTTAATCGGATCCATCAAAAAGATGAATCCTAGCCAGACGGCACCAAATAGGAAGCGAGCCTGGGGGATCGGAAGCGCCAGGGGTATAGTTATCAGGGCCGTGCCCACCAGGATCCATACCCAGTCGGGTGCCCGGCCAGGCAGGGTCAACCTGCATGCGGGTGAGCTAGCAGGGAAGAAACTCAACACGGTTTCAGCACTGATAAAAACACCCGGGACGATCGTGGCGAAGGACCAGGCGTAGGCCAAATTTCGTACCCAGGGGGTCGCGGGTACTCCGCCGTAAAGCCAGTTCTGCAAGTGGAAGTTATAGGCTTCGAATAACAGCCAGATGCCGATGGAGAGCAGGGCGAGTAGGGGGAATTCAAGCTTTCGAGTAGTCAGCCACGATGTTCCTTGGCGCACATACAGCAAGCCATCAAGGAGGAGAATGTAGCCACTCCACATCAGTGGGGTAAGCCAGGTCGTCACCCAGACGATATCGTAAGAAAGCCCGATCTGTGCCCCTACCATAATGAGCAGCCCAAACCAGGTATACGTGGGAAGGTGCCTTCTTCCCCGGAGCGCCCCAGATCGAGTCATGGCATGAATTGCAGGACAGGTTGACCATCAGCCTTGAATGTCGTCAGGCCTGAAAACGTATGGTGCTGATGGTAAGCTTCAAGCGCACGTGGAATCACGAGTGGGAGGTCGGCCACCAGGGGCTGGCGATCCAACGCATCGAGTGGGATCCAGATGGGTTCACCCTCCTCGCTGGGGATCACCTGTTTGGTCTCGGATTGACCAACGAATATATGAATCCCGATGCCAGGTGAGGAGCCAGTGTGGACATGGATCATCCCGACAAAGCTCAATCCTGTCGGCGTGATACCGGTTTCCTCCTGGACCTCCCGCATAGCTGCGCTGTGTGGATTTTCTCCCGCTTCAATATGCCCACCAATACCATTGCATAAGCCAGCCCAAGCACCACGATCTGCTGCGATGCGGATAAGTAGCAACTCATCCCCGTAAAGAAGGAAAACAAGAGTCCTGGGAATGAGTTGATATCGATCTGATTGAACACGTTGACCTGGTAATGTCATAGGGTGCCCCGGTAGTTAGTCCGCTAAATCGCTTACGTCCTCCTCGCCAACGGGACCAGGTTGATACTGGGTGATTTCGGGATAGATCACCACGGGTTCAAAGGTGGACTGGACTAAGGAACGTGTGTTCATCACATTCAACCGCTCGAAGAGCGAAGTGAATTGTGATTCCCAGGCCTGCTCCACCTCCTTGAGTGCTTCAGCTGGTAGATCCCACAGCTGAGATTTGAACGGCCCGATCGCCCGTTTGCGTGTTTTGTAATAGAACTGCTCTTCTGTCTGCCCCTCTTTCCTCTCATCGCTGTGATTGGAATCGAGGTAAGCGTACATTTCTATGCGTACTTCATCTGGGAGCAGGTCGTATAGGAGGTTCTGGAATCCGGTCGCCAGGTGGACTTCGAGTGCGTTTGATTGTGCAAATTTTGTAAAGGCCTCATCGGGGAGTGTGGATGCGCCGTGTTGCACAGCTCCACCCATCCCATAGTCCTTGGCAACTTTCGAGAGTTGTGAGAGCGTATCGAAGTCAACCATTACTTCAGCAATTGACCCATCTGGAAGCACCACACCACCGTGGGATGTGCCCGTTTGGATGCTGATCTTGGAGAGTCCTGCACAGTCCGGTTTCAATTCAGCGAGGGTGGCTTTAAAGCCTTCCATATAGGCCCTCAACTCTGGTTCGGTGCTATTTTGCCCGCCAACTTCGCCAATTTCACCCCCCAGCGAAATCGTTACACCCTGGGGTTCGATTTCCCGGGTAAATACAGCTAGCTCTGCCGATAACCTGAAATTCGTTCGCTGTTGCTCCTCAAGCGTCTCCTGACTCAGATCAACCAGCGTTGATGTATCGATGTCGATATTGAAGAATCCGGCAGTAATCGATTCTTGGATGAGATCCTTAACCGCATTGAACTCAGTCTCTGCATCCTTCGAATAACGGCTTGCACTGACCTGGAAGTGATCCCCTTGAATGAAAACGGGACCCTGATAACCTTCCGCTATCGCTGCTCCTAGAATCGAACTGGCATACTCGCTGGGGCGTTGGTCCGTGTAACCCATCTCCGAACGGGCGATCTCAAAGATAAAGGCGCAGGAATCACCCTCCACGGCAGCGCGAAAAACGGCACGGGCAGCGTGGAAGGGCAGGGCGCGCAGGTTCATTGCCGGAACAGTGAAATCGTCAGGGGTCTCCCCCGCACCCCTGGCAATGTAGAAGTCGTGAATGGAAGCCGGGATTGCTCCTAATTCTATGGCCAGTGCTCTGACCAGCCACTGTGCGAGTGATTTCTGACGCGGTTCACCCAGAGCTGCGGTGCGGACAACCTGTTCGATCATGGCTCTGATCCTTTCAGGCTCACGCACGGAGATGATCGGACCTTTTTGAATGCGAACAGCGTCACCCAGAGGTTTTGAAATCGCAAGCAACTCATCAAGAATAGCCATTAAGTAAGGCTCCTTTCAGCTTCACAATCATAACTCCACACGATTATACTTGCTTCACCGGTTCGCTATAGGGGGATTTTGTCAGCGTTCAGTCAGAAGAACGTTTGCCTACATAGAAACCCGTACCTATAATGGATTTACTCGCAACTTAACACCAACAGGGAGAATCATGATGAGCGATGACCCACTAGGGAAAATAAGAGAAGGAAAAGATTTTATCGGAAAGATCCGCAACTTCCTCGCGGAATACGTCGGCTATGTTGATCGCGAGAACCGACGCGAGGGTGATAAATTATTGCGGGAGACCATCAAAAAGCGCTATGAGGAACAATGGGCGCGGGTTTCAGAGCTCCAGAAGCAATTTATCGCCGCAGGCAAGCTCGAAAATGTAGATGAGTTGGAAGCGGCAGCGCTCAAGCTGCGCGCCTTCATCGATAGAGTGAAAGGCGCCTCCTACGGCTACGCTCCTTTCTTCGATGCGGTCAGGATCCACAGCGATGAGCTCGATAGGATCTACCAGTATGATGCCGCCTTACTCGAAGGGGTTGAAAACATCGCAAGAGCGTTAGATAATGTGGAAGCATCGCTCGAAACCGAGGGGTTACCTGCAGCTATTCGCCATCTGGTTTCAATCAGCCAGGAGGCGGTAGATACCTATAACCGTAGGGAGGAAGTGATCCTTGAGACTGGTTCCCAGGGTGAATAGAGGAGCATAAGCCATGGCAAGAATTTTTGATGTAATCGAATATCCAAATGAGATGAAAGATGAGATCGTCCACCGATTCCCTGAGGATGAGGCCGGCGATTTCAGGATTGGGAGTCAGGTAATCGTCCGAGAGGCACAGAATGCGGTGTTCTTCCGTGACGGTAAGGCGCTTGACAATTTTGATGCGGGTAGGCATACGATAACGACGGCGAATATCCCGCTGCTGGTTGATTTGATCGGCAAAGCTTTTAACGATCGCTCTCCGTTCACAGCTGAAGTTTACTTCGTATCCATGCGCGAGTTTGCTGATCAGAAGTGGGGAACACCCCAGCCGATCTTGGTCCGCAATCCGGGTATGGGGCTGGGTGTTGCTTTGTTGCAAGGCTTTGGTACCTACAGCTTCCAGGTCACAGATCCACAACAGTTTGTTACCCAAATCGTGGGTGCGACAGGAGCCTACACCACCAAGGATATCGAGGCTCGACTGCGATCAATGTTGCTATCCAAGCTTCAAGATCTGCTTGGCGAGACAACCAGCGCAACCAGCGTACCGGAACTGATCGGTTTGGTTGAGGAATTAGGCACCGGTGTGAGAGCCAAGGCATTGGATGATTTCAAAGCCATTGGCATGACCTTAAAGACCTTCTATATCGAGAGTTTGAAACCATCCGATAAATCTGCAGAAGAGCTGCGAGCTATGGGCATGTTGGACATGGATACTTATACCCAATTGCAGGCCGCAGATGCCATGCGGGATGCAGCCCAGAATCCTTCAGGAGGCGCAGGTCTAACAGCTGGAATTGGCGCTGGGATGGGGATTGGCGATGCGATCGCCGACTCAATCCGGAAACGGGCACAGCCTGCTGAAGGCAGTGCAGCTGCCGCGGTGCCCGATGTAATGACCCCCACCGAAGCAGCCTCCTATCTAAAGGTAGCCGAGGAAGATATCGTCGCGGCGATAGAAGAAGGACAAATCAAGGCCAAGAAGATAGGCAAGGCGTACAGGATATCCAAAGATGCATTGGACGAATTCCTGAATGGCTGAGGACGGCTAAGGCTTATAGAAAAGACCCTATCCTGTGATAGGGTCTTTTTTTTCGCCCTGCTTACCCTAGGCTCAGATAATCCGCAAGGCGTTGGATATCTTCGTGTGTAAGCGGTTTCTTCCCTGTTTGCCTCCGCAGCACATCTTTTAGCTTCTTGCGGTGGACCGCGAGCAACGGGGCGTTATCAGCTTGAATTTGCGTATCGTTGGCCAGGAAAAGGGCGAGCGGCTCAACTTCAATTTCACGAAATTGGGGGATATTCTTACGCAAGTATCGCTGTAATTTGTCGGATTCGCGCTGCGCTTCCTTTTCAAGCGATCGAAGTTTGCGCACCCGGGGTGCACCGAACGAGAAACGTCCGCGCTCAGGTTGGTGGTTCCAGGTTTGATCCTGGTAGCTGATCATACCCTTCTCTAACCGTGGAAGGACCGCATAAACGCCAGCAGGGGTGAAGAGGGCATGATTGGTACTCATGAGGTAGTGGAAGATCGCGTGTCGGTCATCCAATCCTTTGAGCGAAAAATCGATAACCTCATCGATACGCGGGGAGCGACCGAAGCGGTTATGAATCGCTGTGCCGAGTTGGGAGATGATGCCTCCCGCCAGGATCAAGGCAAAGGCGAGGACGATCAGGGCAGGTTGTGAGAAAGTGATGATCACTGCAGCAATCGATAAACCCAATCCCCCGAACATCATCCAGCGGCTAAAACGCCGATTGCGGGTAACGAGTCGATCATTGGTAAAAAGCTGCATTATGGCTCCATCCGTTTGAAAACGAGGCAGGCGTTTTGACCACCAAGCCCAAAGGAGTTTGAGAGGGCAATGTCTATTTCGCAATCCCGTGCGTGATTGGGTACGTAATCCAGATCGAGCTCGGGATCGGGGTTTTCATAGTTGATCGTAGGGTGGACTTTTTGGTGGTATAAGCTGAGCGCGCAGACAATGGCCTCAATCGCGCCAGAGGCGCCCATAGCATGACCGAGCATGGATTTGCTCGATGAGATTGGCACCCGTTGCGCATAGTCACCAAAGAGGTTCTTAATTGCCTTTGTTTCTGTCGCATCGTTGGCGGGGGTGGAGGTGCCATGCGCATTGATATAGCTCACGTCTTCAGGTTGGATTCCCGCATCGGTTAGCGCGCGCAACATGGTCCTTAAAGCCCCTTTACCTTCGGGATCCGGTGCGGCCATGTGAAACGCATCGCCAGAGGAACCAAAACCAGCTAATTCAGCGTAGATGCGAGCTTGTCGGTCGCGAGCATGATCAAGGCTCTCGAGGATCACACAACCGGCTCCTTCGGAAAAAACAAATCCCTCCCTCAAAGCGTCAAAAGGCCGAGAAGCTCGTTCAGGTTGGTCGTTATAGTTTACGGGGAGGGCGCGCATGGCTGAGAAACCTGCGATTACAAAATCCTGGATAATCGCTTCTGTACCCCCTGCGATGACCACATCCGCCCAACCATTCCGGATGGCTTGAGCGGCTTCACCCAGGGTTTGTGTCCCCGTGGCACAGGCTGTCGTAATCGTGCTATTGGGACCGAGAGCTTTGAAATGGTGTGTGACATGGAAGGCCGCCATATTGGGAAGGGTGGATGGAAGGTAAAAAGGATTCACCCGGGCGAGCCCTTGTGTCTTCAGTACGTCGATACCTTCGATCCCTCGCTCCATCCCGCCAATGGCCGTGCCGAAGTAGACCCCGACCCGTTCGGGATCGTTCAAGGATGGTGCAATTTTTGCATCTTCGACCGCCTCCATCGCTGATGCCAGGGCCATTTGCGAATTGCGGGCCATGCGACGGGCTTCCTTTGCGGGCATGAACGTGGCTGGATCAAAATCGGGGATCTCCCCGGCTATCTGACAGGGAAGCCCGCTGACGTCGATCAGGCTGATCTTCCGGATCCCCGATCGCCCAGCCAGCAATCCCTCCCACAGGCTGGATGGATCCTGCCCAAGGCATGTAACCGCTCCCACTCCGGTGATTACAACGCGTGTTCTGTGACCTTTGCTATCGCTCAATTTATGTCTCCGAAGTTAGTTTACCTTTTAGTGCAGCTTGGGTGGCGCTTAGCACATCCCCTTTAACTGCCTGGCGAGCAACGCCAATCGCGCTCACTAGCGCCTTCGCATTAGACCGGCCATGCCCAATAAAGACGAGTCCGTTGACACCGAGTAAGGGGCCAGCCCCATACTCAGAGGGATCGAGTAATTCGCGCACCCGTCGGAACGCAGGTTTGGCTAGTAAGGCTCCAATGGATGCGATCGGGGAAGCGCTGATCTCGCTACGGATGATATCGAAAAGGAATTTTGGGATGGTTTCACTGGTTTTAATGAAGATATTACCGCTAAAGCCATCGGTCACAACCACATCGGTCCCACCCGAGAAGACATCTTTTGGTTCTACGTTGCCAATAAAGTTCAGACTACTCTCCATGAGCAGGGGATAGGTTGCTTTGACCAGTTCGTTGCCCTTGCCCGCTTCTTCGCCATTGGAGAGCAAACCAACGC
>JBFFMI010000122.1:0-8857 GCA_041554155.1 Anaerolineales bacterium | reverse complement strand
GGGTATGTATCTCGGTGCACTTTTCACCATGGTGGCCTTTGTGGTCTGCCGGGGTAAAGCGGGGATCTATCCCGCCAAACCCATCCAGTACCTGCTATTCGGGTTTGCCGGGTTGTGGGTGCTTGACGGCTTGAACTCATTCCTCACTTTGTTACCAGAAGCACCCCACCTGTACCAACCTCAAAACTGGCTACGCCTGGTCACTGGCACGCTTATCGGTGTATCGCTCTCCACGATGATTTACCCGGTCTTTGTCCAGGCGACGTGGCGTGAGTGGGATGAAACGCCGGTTATTCCATCGTGGCGATGGCTATTGAGACTCATTGCAGCCCTGGCTATAGTGATCCTTGGCATTCTGAGTGGCAATCCTTTAATTCTCTACCCGCTGGCGATTCTGAGCAGCCTGGGTGTGCTGGCCCTGCTCACCATGGCATACGCTGTCCTGGCGTTAACACTTTTTCGCTATCAAAATCGGATCACAAACTTACGCCAGCTCTGGCTGCCCCTTCTGGCAGGGATGACGCTTGCGTTAGTCCAGGTTGCAGTAATTGACTTGCTCCGTTATGTTATTACCGGTACCTGGGATGGTTTCCATCTATAGATCAACAGGAGAACAACAGTGGATCCATTAAGTGGTGTTTTTGCAGCGTTTGGATTATCCGCGAGCGCGGGTCTAAATGCCTATATCCCGTTATTGATCCTTTCCCTGGTGGCACGTTTCACCGAACTCATAAGTCTGAACGAACCATGGGATGCGCTCAGCAGCTGGTGGGTGATCGGCGTCTTGATCGTTCTGACCATCGTTGAATTCTTCGCAGATAAAATCCCGGCCGTCAATCACATCAATGATGGCATACAGACCTTTATTCGCCCGGCCGCGGGGGCAATTGCCTTCGCAGCAAGCGCGAGGGTGGTCAACGATGTACACCCCATTCTGGCCATGGTGGCGGGCCTCTTGGTGGCCGGGAGTGTCCATGTTGCGAAATCGGCTGCTGTTCGACCGGCAGTGACTGCTACAACTGGTGGGGTGGGCAATATCCCGGTGAGCATTGCCGAAGATATTGCCGCGACCGTTGTTTCGATCCTGGCGATCGTTATCCCGGTGCTGCTCGTAATGATCCTGATCGTCGTCACCGCATATGTCATTTGGCGTGTCTGGCGTCGTGTAAATCTAGAGAGTCGTGCAGACTAATCGACGCGATTGGCTGCGCTATCAACGGTCTTTTAACGAAAAGATCCAGGAGAATATCCTGGATCTTTCACTTGTTATCGTCAATCGCCACCCAAATGGGTGTAGCTACGGACTATTTGTGTGCGAGTCTTTTGGTTCAAAAGGACTTACCCCATCTCTGGCCATCTGAATTAACTCATCGAGACCCGCAAGGGCCAGTTTCCGTTCGATCCTGGGTAAGTTTAGCTGCTCAAACTCATCCTGATCCACAACGATTATCTGTTTATCGGGTAACACGACGAGATCCAATGCCAGGTCCTCCGCATATAGATCGTGTGTGTCCAACCAGGCCGGACGGGTGATATTGCAGTACCAGCCTTTGAGCCGCTTGGTATCACCCGAGTAGATTTCGAAAATGTTGTACCAGCGTTGGAGGTAAAAATGCTCAATAAAGTGATCGCCCCGCTGGAGAACTAATCCTTCAATCTCTACATCATCGCGATCGAATGCTGCTTCGAGTACGACTTTTCCCTCATCTTGTTCGACGAGCTGACCGTTATAGCTCCAGAGCTCTTTGCCGTGAGCATTCAGCTTATGAATGGTGATCCTTAATAATTCGTTATCAGACATGGCTATGCCATCAGATCCTTACGCCAAGTGTATCGAGCAGCCGCGAAACCTGCTCCCCGAATCCGGGTTGCGCCACCATCCCCTGTCGTCTTGGCCTGGGTAGTGCGACCTTGAGTATATCGAGCACAGAAGCTGGTCTTGAGCTTAGCACAACGACTCGATCCCCCAGGTAGAGCGCCTCCTCCACATCGTGTGTGATGAAGAGAATCGTCTGATTGAATTGCTTCCAAACCGATAACAACCAGTCCTGCAATTCGCGCCGCGTCAGTGCATCGAGAGCCCCGAAGGGTTCATCAAGCAGGATGAGATTGCGGTCGGTAAGGAAAGTGCGGAGCAGAGCGGCTCGTTGTCGCATCCCGCCGGAGAGCGCGTGTGGATAGGCCATCGCGAACTCCTCCAATCCGAAAAGTGGTAGGAGCGTGCGGGCTCTCTCGATGGCCTGTTCCCTGGATTGGCCCTGGATCTCCTGGGCGAGAATGACATTATCAATCACGGTGCGCCATGGTAAAAGTAAATCCTTCTGCGGCATGTACCCCACCATGCCAACGCGATCTTCGCACACTACGCCATTGATGCAGATCTCGCCAGAGTCTGGCTCCAACAAACCCACGATAAGGTTGAAGAGCGTACTCTTTCCACTTCCGGAAGGGCCGATCAGGGTGACGAATTCCCCGTCTTCAACTTGAAGCGAAACGTCTTCCAGGGCGCGCACCACCATGCCTTCGCCATAGAAGGTCTTGCTAACGTTTCGTAATTCAAGTTTCGAACCTTGGCTAGGTGTGTTCATACACTTTCAACTTTTTACGCATCAGAGACATTCACCCCCCACTGTCAGTGTCCGTCTTTCAGGGTAGATATTCATTGGTCATAGCCGACTCGACATCGATGGGGGCTCCAATGATCTCATGCTCAACCATCCAGGCGGTGTATTGCTCCCAAATTTCCGTTTGTTGTTCGCCCCAACGGGATGCATCGGCTTGATACTGCTCAGAGATCCATGCCTGGCTGGCTTCAACAAGCTTCACATCAAGCTCAGGGACCGCGTCAAGGAGTATCCCTGCGGCTGATTGGGGGTCGACGATGGCGAATTCATAGCCACGGGCGATCGCGCCCACAACGGCTCGAACGACCTCAGGTCGTTCTTCAATCAGTTTCTCACTGGTTATCAGAATCGGGGTGTAATAATCCGGAATGCAGTCAAACCAATCTGACAATCTGACTGCATCAAGCTGGATCCCTTCTTGTTCGGCCTGGATGCCCTGCCAGGCGTAAAAAATCCAGGCCAGATCGATCTGTGCTTCCGATAGCAGAGCGAGCGGATCGGCGTAGCCAGTGTTCACGATATCCAGCCGTTCGAAATCACTACCGGCACACTACATAAGCACGCGCAGAGTTGGTTGTTCGAAGGGGCTCCCGAAGGATCCATAGCGTAAGCCTTCCCAGTCGCTTGGGGAGGTAACATTGAGACCATTCCGGGACACAAATGCCGAGGTGTTGTGTTGGATGATGGCGGCGATGGATACGAGGGGCACGTCATCTGCACGGGCGATGGTCAGCTGTTCCTGAAAGCTGATCCCGAAGTCTGCTACACCGGCGCTCACCGCCTGTTCGGCAAAAACCTCACCGGGTTGAATGATTTCGACCGCCAAACCCGCGTCTGTGAAGTAGCCCTGATCCTGTGCAATAAATATTCCGGTGTGATTGGTGTTGGGGACCCAGTCTAGCATCAGGGTCACCGGAGTCAGGTCGTCGTCTATAGGCAGGTCTTCGGTCGCAGCCTGGCAGGCTGCCAGGTTGGCAATCAGGAATGCACCAAGGCAGAGCCATAAATAAGTCGCTTTCATCGGTTCCTTCTCCCAATCATGCTGGCATTACCCAGCATCGAGCTATGTATCCGGATGTCCTGCTTCTTTTCGGGAAGCTAAAAAATCCCTTCTTCTTCCCAGTGCTGCGAGCGTTGAGCCGAGTAATACCAGGGCAAGGCGAGTCTCTCAATGAATAAGACAAGACCAAATAAACCAATGCTGATAAATGAGGTGATCAGCATGGCAACGAAAACCTGGTCTGTGGCCAGGGCGTTCTTGGATCGAAGCATGTACAGGCCAAGGCCAGCAGACCCACCAACCCATTCGCCGATCGTCGCGCCTACTACGGAATAGGTCACGGCAACGCGCAGGCCGGTAAAAAATGATGGCAGGGCTGAAGGGAGGCGGACAAGCCGCCAGATCTGGCCTCGCCGGGCGCCCATGGAGCGTAAGAGGGCGAGTAAATCGGGGTCAGCGGAAGCCAGGCCATCGGCTGTGCTGACCGCCAGAGGGAAGAAGCAGATCAGAATGACGATGATAACCTTCGGCAGCAGTCCAAATCCAAACCAGATGATCAAGAGTGGCGCAATGGCGAGGATTTGCACTGTTTGGGAGGCAACCAGGAGCGGATACAGCGCACGGTGAAGAAAAGGTGAAAGATCCATGGCCGCTGCGATCGCTATCCCCAGCACGATGGCGATCGCCAAACCGATGGCGGTCTCAATCATGGTTGTGCCGATTGCAGAGGCAAGGAGCATGCGGGTTTCCCAACCGGCATGCAGCACATCGCTAGGGGACGGCAAAATAAATGCCGCCAAACCGCTATTTCTTGCGACAAGAGACCAGACGATTAGCAAAAAAAGGATGAGTAGTATCGGAGGGAATATCTCACGCAGCCAGCGTGGCGCTCTATTTGAAGGTTGCAGATTTGCTTTTTCCTTACTACTTCTCATGGGTCCCTTGCTATCGCGTTGGGCTAGGCCCGGCCTTTGGTCCATACCACCAACAATGCTCCCGTTTTAAAAGAAACAGAAGCATGATCAGCAGCCAGCACATTGCTCACGCCGCGCGCCTTACCTAATTGGAGGTTCTCATCATCCAGTGGGTATGCCAGGTTCTTGGTCCGGATCCCCTCTGCGTCACCCCCAAACGGGAGCAAACTGATGGTGTCACCAGTCTTGCCTGCGATTTCTCCGCCGGGGGGTTGCAGGATCCAAATACGCTGATCTTCCCACCAGAACTCGATGGAAACCTCCTGCAGATCTGGGTGGAGCAGAAGCGCTAAATTTGCAAGGGACATATCCATTCGCCCCCCGAGCCCTCCTACAATGATGATGTTTTCTACACCAGCTTTGACAGCATGCAGGAGTGCGAGCTCCAGATCGATCTCGTCTTTTGCGGCTGGGAAGGAAATCAACCCCGTATTGGATCGCTGTAAAAGTTCACGATCCGTTTCGCTTATGGAATCAAGATCGCCGATGATAATATCGGGCGACAAGCCCAATGCCTGGCAGTGAATGAAGCCTCCGTCTACCGCAATGATCTGATCGAAGGAGTTGGAGTCCAGGAGTTTGGTATCCACATTGCCTAACTCGCCATTTGCCACTACTAGAACACGCACAAAAAACCCTCCACCCATTTCCGGGGAGGGTTTCTTCGCAAATCGCTCGCATCCCTCCGCCGGCATTACCCGGATCAGGTTCTGCGGGTCGAGGGCAGATCGGCCCTCCTCTCAGCCCGGCGCACCCGAGCTCCCCAATACATTGTTCTATTTGAGAGTATAACGATGGCCCAGAGCGGGGTCAAGTGAGCCAGGTTTGCTCACTCTGCAGCTCGCCCCTTTCTAGTCCTACTTCCCCCTTCGGGGTTCCTTCATTCACCCAGGAGCCGAGCAACAGATTCCAGCAGATCATCCAGCGAAAACGGTTTCAGGATATATTCCTCAGCGCCAGCTTCCAGGCCCTGCTGAATTTCCCCCTCCTGGCCCTTAGCAGACAGGAAGGCAACCGGAATTGCTTTTAAGGATCGGTCGGCCTTCATCCGGCGGCATACTTCATAGCCATCGAGGCGTGGCATTCGCACATCCAGCAGAACAAGATCGGGTCGCTGTGCGAAGATCTGCTCCAGGGCGCTCTCACCATCGGTGGTTACGATAACCTCATGATCCAGGTGTTGTAACGAAAATGCCACCAGCTCACGGATGTCACGTTCATCTTCTGCGATAAGGATTTTCGCCATTTCCGTCTTCCCCCCAAATTACGGAGTCTGGTTCGATGCGGTGGGTAGTGAGACTGTGAACGTCGTACCTTTTCCTGCGCCTTCGCTATTAACCCAGATACGGCCATGATGCATTTCCACTAGGTGCAATACGATCGCCAAGCCAAGGCCTGTACCGGAAACCCCCATGATCAACGCTTGTTCACCGCGGTAGAAGCGCTCAAAGATCCGTTCTTGTTCTTCGAGGGAGATTCCCATGCCATTATCTTCAACTTCAATTTCGATATGATCATCAACGTTGCGCGCTCTCAACTCGATCAGGCCGTCCTCAGGGGTGTAGTTAAAACTGTTCTCCACAATATTGGCCAGGATTTGACGGACGCGTTCCAAATCTCCCCAAATTGGCGGTAAGCCCTTTGCGCTTTCATAAGAGAACTGCATTTTCTTCTTTTCTTCAAGGGAGCGATGCTCAATATACTGCTCCATCTCGCTAAACAATTGGGGAACGTCGAGTTCCTGAAACACCAGCGAGGCTTTGCCAGCTTCGATACGCGAAATATCGAGCAAGTCATTCACCAGGATCTCAAGGCGATTGGTGTTGGTGCGAACGATATCCAGGAAATGGCGCTGTTGATCTGTTAGCTCACCAGCAACACCCATAAGCATAACGTCGACAAACCCTTTGATGGATGTCATCGGCGTACGTAATTCGTGGCTGACTGTGGCAACGAATTCGGATTTGAGGCGATCAACCTCTACTTCGCGACTGATATCCCGAAATATCGATACCGTTCCGAGGAAGTCGCCACCCAGGACAACCGGTGCCGGCAGGATCGAAATGATCCGCCCATCTTCAAGGACCATGCGTTCAGGTACAACCTGTCGCTGATGTTGATCCGGTGGTGTGCTCTTCCATTGTCGGAGCGTCTCACCCCATTGAATTGTCTTCGAACCGAAGATCCCGATATGGTCGAACACTTGCTTGCCAAGGATAAGTGCAATCGGCAAATTTAGAATCCGCTCAGCAGCATCGTTGTACAAAATGACGTTGTGATCTGTATCGGTAACGATCACGCCATCGGCGATCGATTCCAGGATGGCATTGGATTGACTGGTTTCAATTTGCTGTGATCGCAGCATCAATCCAAGCCGATCGGCTTGCTCCCGGATCACACTGTACAAATAACTGTTGTTCAAAGCGCTGGCCATCTGGCGTGCAACGATCCTGGCGATTTGGACATCATCCTGACCGAAAACATCTACGGCTTTTGCAAAGAAGAGAAGTATCCCGGAGATATCAGTGTCTGTTGCACAGACCACCGCGCAAACACTATGAAAATCCTTAAAGGCCCAGCGATCGTCTTGAGTCAGATCAGAAATGACAAGTGGTTGTTGATGTGATATGACCCATTGACTGATCGACCGGCTCACTTCTTCCAGATCTACGCGCTGCAAGCTGCCATGAGTCTCCAACTCGGGCATTACCTGGCGTAGCGCGATCTCACCATGACTTTCATTAATTGTCATGAAGACCGCAAGATCAGCCATCATCAGATCATTACACACCTTGAGCACACGCCTGAGCGATCGATCAAGATCCAGGCTGCTGGTGAGCTCGGCACTCAGGCGGAGCAACTCAGACATACGCTCGGGCTGGATAGCAGCCTGCGCGACTTGAAGGGCTTCAACGGTTTTACCGCTCGCGACAGGTGTTGGTGAGGCTGATGGGCCGGATAAGGCTCGGCTGGCGTGCATCATCGTCCCAAGCTGGCGACCAATGGCCTGGAGCGAGCTCGCTTCGCCATCGATGAAATCCTTGGCAGTGTCAGCCCGCCCGGCAAGCATAAACCCGAACCTCTCTCCCCCGGCAAGGAGGGGTATGATCAGCAGTTTGCCCACCTTCAGGGGCTTCAGGATCTCGCCAAGAAGCAGTCGTTCAAGCTGTTCTTGCTCAAGCAGATTTGTGTACCAGTACTCTTGGTGTAGCCACAGCGCAGCAAGATCACTTCCAGGTGGAGAGATAATGCTTGCCGGACTGCATTTCAGGTTCTGTCCTTGTTTCCGGCAAAGATAGGGGGTGTGCAGCTGATGCATATCGTCCTCATCAGAGCGAAGAAATATCCCCAGCATACTCAGTTCCAGGGGATCGACCAACGCACGACTGAGACCTTCCCACAGGAAAGGGGTATCGTTAAGACGATCGCCGAAGCCACTAATAAGGTTTGAAGCCTCCTGGATCCTTGCGAAATAATTGACTTTTTGCTGGAGGCCGACCATGTTCAACGCTGCCGAGAGCAGGTTGGCGATGGCCGTTAACGTCGCTATATCGGATGAAGAAAAGGGACCCGCCGTGGTGCGTACAAGTTCGAGTGTACCCAGCAGGTGATCTTCCCAGAGGAGTGGAGCACCGAGGTAAGAATTGAAGGGGAAGGTTTTTAGATCTGTGCTGGGAGGCGCATCAGGGCGTTTCTGAGTATCCGGTATATGAAGTAGAGATCGGTGCTCAGCAAGCCAGCCAGTGTAGCCCTCACCCACAGGATACCGATCGAGGGCTTGTTTTTGTACGAACGACTTCACTTTTTTGTGAGCCGATCGACTGGGGATGAAGAATCCCCGGCTTTCATCAAACAAGTTGATCTCTACCAGGGCACAATCGATTTGAGTAGAGACCAACTCGAGCGCCTCGCTAATAACCAGGCTTGGATCTCCATGTTTTAGTGCGCCGATTAACCAATCAGTCAGGTTGGGATAGAGAGATAGGGAAAGTGATCCGGAAGGATCTTTTTGATCTGGATCAGCCGGGATCTTCTTGCTGTGCTTTTTACTTGCGGTTGAATGTTGCTTTCTTGTGGACACGTCGAATACCTAAAAGGACCTTTAGGGAGATGGATTGAAGACTACTCTTCTTGCGCATCCTTGATGCGGGCCTCGAGCGCAGCTTCCGTCAGCTCCCGCAAATCGGTGAAGGTAACGCCATCAGAACTTAGCAAACCGACAGTCATCTTCATCAGCGGCACGGTCATCCCCGTTCCTT
>JBFFMI010000121.1:0-8883 GCA_041554155.1 Anaerolineales bacterium | reverse complement strand
GTTTTTGCTTCATCCGCGCTGGATAGGGCGAGTGGAGGCGACAGTGCAATTCCCGAGCTTTCTTCGGCAAGGAACTCACCTTCACCCGACAACCCTGTCCAACCACCCCTTCCATCCCAATCCACCCAGCCGTCACTGTCACTCTCGGGCGGCTGGAGGAGGGAGCAAGCGTTAAGCATGATCATTGCGCTGATCATGATGACTTTCCTGATGGATGTGCGTTTCATGGTTGCCTCCGGGTTTCACCTACGCGGCTTATTTAGGGGACGCTGGTTCGACTCGAAAAGTTCCCCACTTATCAAGCAGGCACCATGATCGGTGGTTGACATCGAACTCGAATTTGGCATAATTGGAGTTCATAAGAGAAAAGGAATAGCAAGGACGAAGGAAAGTAAGCGAGAAGACCTCGCTAGAGAGGCTGGGGCATGGCTGAAACCCTGGCTCGAGAGAACCTCGTTGAAGTTCCCTTCTGAGCTGCCCGGGGGAACGCCCTCAAAGGGCCAGTAGTTCGGGCCGGCACCCTGCCGTTATCAACAGGGAACCGATCGTCGGATTAATCCGACTGCCGGATTGAGTGGGCCGAAAGGTCAAAAAGGGTGGTACCGCGGGAAATCCCGTCCCTTACAGGGTGGGATTTTTTAATTAAGCTATCAGGCTTCAAACGCGGGAAATGCATGGAGGCGATATGCTCGCAAAACTGGACAATATTGAACGGCAGGGGCTGGAAGAGCTCGAGCGGATTGAAGGTGGTGAGCAGCTTCAGGAATGGAAAGTGCGCTACTTAGGGCGATCGGCAGAGCTCGGCGCGATAACGGAATCTATTCGTGAAATGCCCAAAGATGAGCGGCCGGCGTTGGGAAAAAGAGCCAACGAGGTAAAAACACGCCTGGAAGCCGGTTTTCAGGCAAAGGCCGAGGGTCTACACAGGGCAGAACTTGACCAGCAGTTGGCGGAAGAACAGGTAGATGCAACGCTTCCGGGACGCCAGGTCATGTATGGCCGTATTCATCCCTCTAATCAGATGTTGCGGAGGATCTCAACCATTTTTGCCACGATGGGCTTTCAAATCTATCGCTCACCCGAGGTCGAGACCGACGAGTTTAATTTCGAATTGCTCAACATGCCGGCATTCCATCCAGCGCGCGATCAGTGGGACACATTTTATACATCGGAGGAGAATATTCTTCTCCGTACGCATACCTCTCCAGGCCAGATCCATGTTATGAGAGAACGCGCACCGGAACCAATCCGGGTGATCCTCCCGGGTATGTGCTATCGCTACGAACAGATCACGGCCAGGGCTGAAATCCAGTTCAACCAGGTGGAAGGGCTGGCGGTTGGGAAACGCATCACCTTCGCCACGTTGAAAGGTACGCTTGTGGCTTTCGCCCGCAGATTATATGGCGATGATGTTCGCACTCGTTTTCGTGCTGCCCACTTCCCGTTTACTGAACCTTCTGCAGAGATGGATATTGAATGTTTTATCTGCGATGGGGCAGGATGCACGGTTTGCAGGAAGACCGGTTGGTTAGAAGTCTTGGGTTGTGGCATGGTTCATCCGAGGGTTCTGGAATACGGCGGGTACGATCCAGAAGCTGTAACAGGTTTCGCTTTTGGTATGGGTCCTGAGCGGTTAGCCATGAATATCCACCGCATAGAAGATATTCGCTACTTCTGGACCAATGATCTGCGCTTTCTGGAGCAGTTCTAACCAGGATCAACAACTGAGACCAAGATAGAGAGAAGACAATGAAAGTACCTATTTCGTGGTTGAAAGAATTCGTAGATATACAGCTAACCATCCCTGAATTGGCGCATAGATTAACACTGGCCGGCTTGGAAGTTGAGGAGATTCGATATGTGGGCCTGCCGCTACCAGCCAGCGAGAGTGATGCACAAACAGGCCACAAGAGAAGCATTGGTGCCAGCGTAATCGGCCTGGCCTGGGATCTAAAAAAGATTGTTGTCGGAGCGGTATTAGAAGTGATGCCGCACCCGAACGCTGACCGACTCGTACTTTGCCGCCTGGATGATGGGGAGGAAGAGCATACGGTGCTTACAGGTGCACCGAACCTGTTCCCTTATAAGGACCGGGGACCGCTTGACCCACCTTTAAAAGTGGCCTATGCACGTGAGGGCGCAACACTCTACGACGGGCATAAGGATGAGTTGGAACTATTCACATTGAAGCGGACAAAAATCCGGGGGGTGGAGTCCTATTCAATGGCCTGTTCAGAGAAGGAATTGGGCATATCGGATGAGCACGAAGGCGTGATCCTGCTCGATGAAGATGCGCCTGTTGGCATGCCTCTGGCCGAGTATATGGGCGATGTGGTTCTCGACATCACCCTAACCCCCAACGTGGCCCGCACTGCAAATATCGTTGGGGTGGCGAGAGAGGTAGCAGCACTAACCGGGGTGGAACTGCGCGAACCTTCCGGCGAGGTCCCCTGGTCTGGAGCGTCGATTGAGGGAAAGGTGGAGTTAAAGATACAAGAGCCCGAGTTGAACCCACGCTTTGTGGTGGGTCTAATTGAAGGGGTTAAGGTTGGGTCAAGCCCTTATTGGGTGAAACTGAGGCTGCAGCTAGCAGGCATGCGACCGATCAACAACATCGTTGATGCCACCAACTATGCCATGCTGGAGGTTGGGGAACCTCTCCACGCGTTTGATTATGACGTACTTGTAGGGCGCGCAGAGGGCAAACAACCCAGGATCATCACTCGGCGATCAGAAAAGGGTGAAGTCCTGACGACCCTGGACGGTATCGAACGCAAACTAGACGATTTCACCGTACTGGTCGCAGATAATGCGGGTGCGCTCTCGATTGCGGGTGTGATGGGAGGCGAAGAATCTGAGGTAAATGATCAAACGACCCGGGTGTTGTTGGAAGGGGCTTCCTGGAATTTCATCAATATTCGCAGGACAGGTGCCTCCCAGAATCTCCTCTCGGAAGCATCATACCGCTTTGAACGCGGCGTTCATCCTGCCCTGGCAGAGCGGGGCGTCCGACGGGGATTGGTGTTGATGCAGCAATTCGCCGGCGGAACGATCGCCGAAGGTCTGGTTGATGCTTATCCACAACCGCCCGTACCCACGGTAATAACACTCAAGCCTTCCGATGTCGAACGCTGGCTGGGGATTTCCTTAACTATGGAAGATATGCAAAAGATTCTGAGCGGGCTTGGATTTGATATGACTGTTGAGGGAGAGAGTCTGCAGGTGACGACCCCCGATCACCGCATGGATATTGAGAGCGGGGTCGTTGGGGTGGCCGACATGATGGAAGAGATTGCCCGCATATACGGGTACGATCGCATACCCGAGAAGATGATTGAGGATGAAATTCCACCCCAACATAGTTCAACCAGGCAAGAGGCTGAGGAGCGCATTCGCGATCATCTCGCCAGCCTGGGACTTCAGGAAATCGTTACGTATCGATTGACCACGCCTGAGCGAGAGACGCGCATACTGCCTCCTGGTGAACGACCGGACGATAGGCCCTATGTGCGTTTGGAGAATCCGATAAGCATGGATCGAGTGGTCATGCGCCACAGCTTGCTTGCAAGCATGATGGAAATTGCGGAAAGCAACGCTCGTTTTCGTGAGCGGTTGGCGCTTTTCGAGATCGGACCGGTTTACCTGGCGGCTGAAGGCAACGCACTTCCTGATGAGCCCATGCGCCTGGCTATCGTCCTCAGCGGACCACGCGAGCATAAGCACTGGGCTACAGAGAACCCTTATCCATTCGATTTCTATGACCTGAAGGGGATTCTTGCAGCTTTGTTTGAGCATCTTCAACTCGAGCCGCTGCGTCTGGAAAACCAGACCCATCCATGTTTTCACCCTGGAAAAGGTGCACGCATCCTGCTGAACGAGAACCAGGTTGGTGTTATGGGTGAATTGCACCCACTGGTCAAGCAACAATATGGCTTGAGTGAATCACCACTTTTAGCCGCAGAGTTGGACCTGGATCCATTGCTTAACCTGGCATCGAGCATTGTTACGGTAAAACCGGTGAAGACCTTCCCGCCGGTGCTCGAGGATCTGGCGATTGTGGTTGATGTAACAATAACTGCCGAAGATGTAGAGCGTGTGATTCTCGAGGCAGGAGGAGCGTTGCTGGAAGACTTATCGCTGTTCGATGTTTATCGGGGAGATCAAATTGGCGCAGATAAGAAGAGTCTGGCCTTCGCGCTGACCTATCAGGCAGCAGACCGTACGCTTACTGATGAGGAAGTAGCAACAATCCGGCAGCGGATTATCAAAGCACTTGAAAAGAATCTAGGGGCTCAATTACGGGCTTAACCGCCCTTTTCGGCGTAGCGCTCGGCACGATGGATCGCGACCGCCGCGAGCTGTGCTACAACCATCAGCAGAAGGTGATCCTCGGGTGAAAACTCGCGATGATCAAATTTGTTGATAGCTTCGATCACACCAACAACTCGATCGCCGTCAAGTAGTGGTACACAGGCGAGGGTCTGCGTGCGGAAACCAAAGGTTTCATCTACCTGAGGGTAAAAACGCGAGTCCTTCTGGACGTCTTGCACGATGGCTGGTTCTTTCTGATCGGCTACCCAACCGGCGATACCGCGTCCGGGTGGCAAGCGGTAACCTGTGAGACGCTCACGTGCAGTCCCATGCACAACGACGAAGACCAGTTCCTCGGTCTCGTCATCCAAAAGCAGGAGAGACCCATCGCTGCTGCCCAATACCGCCAGCGCTGATCCCAGAAGATCATCCAGAAGCTGGACCAGATTCGTATCAGGGCGCATGCGTTGGATCAGATCCTGAATCGCACTCAACCCTCGCACCGAGGAACGCAGGACCGTCAACTCTTCTTTAAGATCCTGGTTTTCCTGCTTAAGTCGAGAAACCTCATTCTGTAGGAAACGGATTGGATCGCGTGTATCAACCATGGTCACCCTCGCATGCTCTCGATGTTAGCATAGGATCGAACCAGGGCAAAGACGTTTATTGAATCAAAAAGCAAAACGCCCCGCATACAGCGGGGCGTCTGGTATTGCGGCTCAGGTAAGCATTACTTCAGCGGCTTGCAAGCCTTTGGGGCCAGATTCGATGCTGAACTCGACCTGCTGACCTTCCTCAAGCTTTTTGTAGCCCTCCATCTGGATGGCACTGAAGTGGACGAAGACATCATCCCCGTCATCTATACCGATGAAGCCATAACCCTTGACTGCATTGAACCACTTCACCGTTCCCTGAATTCGATCCGACATATATCCTCCTGCCGCAGGCTCACCCCAGATGGGGTTTGGGAAATGGAATACCGCCGGACTGATACTCCTGGCGGTAGAAGTCTGGGGCTGAGATTATCCTGCGTCGTACACGGCGGGCATGGTATCATGCAGCCTGAACGGCGTCAAGATTGTTGCTTGGCATTGGGGATCCAGTGCACGCATTCAAACCCCGGTTGCCCAATCTCATTGTCAGGTGGATGTGCGAATGAATATCTATTTCTCTTGTTCCCTCACCGGGGGAAGGGCCGATGAAGGTGTATATGGTGAAATTGTTGACCACCTTCTAGCGCGCAACTGTGAAGTACCAACCGCTCATCTGGCTCGCCCAGAAGTTATGGCACTTGAGCGGGTGGTTGATCCAGCTGAAGTCTATCAACGTGATATCGACTGGATGGATGCTTGCGATGCGATGGTCGCAGAGGTGAGCACGCCATCCCATGGTGTGGGCTATGAAATTGCATATGCGCTAGGGCTCAAGAAACCGGTCCTGGCATGCTACCGTCAAGGTGCCACCGTTTCAAAGATGATCACGGGCAACAACGAGCACTCCTTAAGGATCTATGCCTATCCAGATCGGGCGAGCTTGCTCATTGAAATTGACGTATTTTTGGATATTATCCATTCGAGTTGAAGATCTGCGTGAATAAAAGTACTCTCATAGAGATCATCGGGATGGAGGTAAGCAATCATGAATCTTGAAGACTCCTTTTGGTTGCAGCACCTGCATTGGTTAGGCCATGCCAGCTACCGAATAGACCAACCCAAAGTGATTTACATCGATCCCTGGCATCTCCCCGAGGGTTCACCCACTGCCGATATCATCCTCGTAAGCCACGACCATTTCGACCACTGCTCTCCAGAGGATATCGCCAAAATAAGAGGCGAAGCCACCCTGGTTTATGCAAATCCGGGGGCGGCCGAGAAGCTCGATGGGGAGATCCATGTGCTGACACCCGGAGTAAGCGTTGCGCTGGAAGAGCTGCGTATTGATACGATGCCAGCCTACAACACTGATAAAGATTTCCATCCACGGGCGGCGCAGCATCTGGCCTTCATCCTGGAGGTGAGTGGTGAGAGACTCTACTTCGCCGGGGATACGGATCAGATCCCCGAGATGGGAAGCTTGGATTGCCAAATCGCCCTGCTGCCAGTCAGTGGCACCTACGTAATGACGGCCAAACAAGCAGCCAGTGCTGCTGGTGTTATCGGCGCAGATATCTTCATTCCCATGCACTACGACGCTGGCGTGGTGGGAACGATCGAGGATGCACAGGAATTTAAAGCATTGACAGCCGGTGAGGTCGTGATTCTAAATAACGAGGGTCTGCCGAAGGAAAATCGTTCTTAACTTACTCAAATAGATTCGTTATACGCAAAGTCAACCACATAGAGCTGCGCGTTTTAAGGATCTAACGGTTCTTCATGTACAACAATCGTGGCGCCCGTCTGTTCCTGGAGCCATGAACTGAACTTCTCAAATTCGCTTTCCTGAAAACGGCTGCTTTCCCCGGACGGTCGCCCTAAGACAATTGTGCTTGCACCAAGCTGCTGAGCTACTTCCGGTAGTACATCCCGAATGATACCTGTGCGAATGATCGGTTCGGCGGATACATTCCGGGCTGCGGCACGTTCCACTGCCATGGTCAACAGGAACTCACCCATGTTGGTTAGTTCCTCATCCACGTCCACGACTACTGCTGCAGCGGTTTTGTTCAGGAAAGAACTATCCGCGACATATAGGAAGGCCAGTGCCACCCCCTGCTCTTTTGCGAGCTGGATCGCCTTTTCTTGGGTGGGGATGCTCGCTTCGCCTCCCCGGGTGGCGCACAGGATAAGACTCATATCAGGCTCCTCTCAATAGCGCAGGATGAGGTAAAGGCTTGAGAGCAAGAGGGTCACAATTGTGATTGGCAGGCCATCGCGCACAAAGCGACCAAACGAGAGGCGGTAGCCTGCCTGGGCCAGGAGGCCCACGGCAACAATATTCGGTGCTGAACCCAGGATGGTTGCATTGCCGCCCAGGTCTGCACCAAGAATCAGCGACCAGTAAACGATGCCAGAATCGGCCGCAGCGGGGATCGATCCCGTAAGGAAATCAGCTACAGGTAATGCTGCGACGGTGAAGGGGATGTTGGCAACGATGGCTGAGGCAATCCCGGAGATCCAGAGAGTTAGCATGGAGGCAAGATCTGCGCTCTGACCGGCGAGGACGGCGATGCGTGAGGCAGCCCAACCGATAGCGCCAGTCGCATCCATCGCACCAACCACGATAAATAGGCCGATGAAGAATAAAAGTGTGGTCCAGTCGACCTCGCGCAGCATACTGTGCATCTCGGGGCGGACCCAGGCGATAACCAGGGCGGCGCCAGAGAGGGCGATAACACCCGGGGGGAGATTGCCGAATCGGTCGGAAGCAAAGAAAAGCACAAAGGTGAACGTTAGGAGAAGCAGCGCCTTACGCAAGGTTTTGAGATTGCGTAAGATAGATTCAGATTCTAGTCGTTCCATTAATGCGCCTTGTATATCGCTAGTCGCATTACCAAGCTCCCTGCGGTACTGGATACGTATAACGATAAAAAGAGCCAGTATGCAGATTAGAGCGATTGGGCCCATGTTAACCAGATAGGTCAGGAAGCTGACTCCGATATGTGATCCCACGATGGTGCTCGGCGGGTTGCCGATGAGCGTTGCCGCCCCACCGATGTTTGAGATCAGCACCTCAGGGATGACGAAGAGGAAAGGGTGGATATCCATTGCCAGCGCGATCTGGATGGAGAGGGGCACCAGCAACAGAATGACGGTTACATCATTGAGTAATGCGGAACTCACAGCGGTCAGGATAAGCAGACTGATCAGCATGCGCCAGACATTCCCCTTTGACGCCTTATAAAGCCTGAAAGCTGCCCAACGAAAGATATTGGTCTCGGCCAGGACTGCCACGAAGATCATCATACCCATGATCAGGAAGATCACATTCCAGTCGACGAATAGCATTGCTTCTTCAAATGATATGAGCGCCATACTGGTATCGGATGTCCCCCAGATGTAAGAGATCAGTAGAACTGCAGCCGCGCCAAGAAGCGCGGCTGCGGTTTCGTGCAGCAGATGGAAAGAGATGGCGATGAAGACCAGTAAAAAAATCGCAGCCGCAATGATAGCGGGTAACGCTTCGAGTTCGGAGGTGTTCAGCACCGATGCCTGCACGGTGTGTAAGCCAGGTTGATGTGCAACGATTTTTGATAAAGTGTGAAAGATCGCAACGGGACTCAACATCACACTCGGGATTTTAGGGCAAAAGGTTGATGAATGAAAGCGCCTCCATCTTTTGGAGGCGCTTTTATCGTCAAAACCAGGCGGATATTTATTCGACCGATTCGACCCGTTCAATTTCGGGGAAAAATTGCCGAACCGAACCCTCAACCCAGCCCCGTAGAGTGCCCTCGGAAAGTTCACACCCTTCGCAGGCACCCCCCAATTTCACCTTCACAATATCCCCGTCAAATTCGACCAGCTCAACCGAACCTCCATGATATTGTTCGATGTAGGCGCTGACCACTTCTAATAACGCACGCATACGCTCTTGTGGCGTGGCATCCATTTGGTGATTGTGTTGTTCGATATC
>JBFFMI010000120.1:0-8942 GCA_041554155.1 Anaerolineales bacterium | reverse complement strand
GAGACCGGGAGCAATTTCGCTCCCGGTCTTTTTTCTTTGTCTTCTTTGAAGTTATCCCTTTTTCCTGCTCTTACTCTCAGCGCCCCAGATTAGACCTTCGATCTTGCGCAGCACACGCCGGAAGATTGAGCGCAAGCGGCTGTAAAAACGGATCAAGCGGCGGCGGCGCTTGATGCGTGGGGTGGGCTTCTCCGCAGGTTCGAACCATCGCATGGTGAGTGCACCCCAGGTAAGGCCAGCGCCAAAACCGACCATGACCAAATGATCCCCGTCGTGGATGCGACCCTGATCCATGGCTTCCACAAAAGCCAGGGGGATCGAGGCGGTTGAGGTATTCCCGTAGCGGTGTACGTTGAGCATGAAGCGATCCATAGGCAAGCGAAGACCGCGTGCAGCCGCTTCAATGATTCGCTTGTTAGCCTGGTGGGGGACGATAAGGTCGATATCGTCCAGTTCCAAACCAGCTTCTGCAACGGCCTCCCGTGTGGCAGAAGCCATTACCCGGGTAGCAAAGCGAAAAACCTCGCGCCCGTTCATCTGGATTGTATGTTGCTTGCGATCTACGGTCTCGTGCGTAGTCGGTAATTTGCTACCGCCCGCAGGAAGCGTGAGCAAATTACCCCCCGAGCCATCAGAGCGCATAACACAAGAGAGGATCCCCCCAGGTTTTTCACTAGCCTGCAGTACAAAGGCGCCAGCGCCATCACCGAAAAGGATACAGGTGCTGCGGTCTTCCCAGTTTACGTAGCGCGAGAGGGTTTCGGATCCAATAACGAGCGCATTCTCTATTGAGCCCGTGCGGATGGCTTGCGCGGCCATATTTAAGGCAAAGATGAATCCCGAGCAGGCAGCGGATAGGTCAAATGCGCCCGCCCGTATCGCCCCAATCTCATCCTGAACAAGGCTGGCCGTGGAGGGGAAGATATGCTCCGGGGAGGATGTGGCCAGGATGATCAAGTCGAGATCACTACTATCGATGTTGGTGGGCTCAAGCGCCCGGCAAGCGGCCAATGAGGCCAGACTAGCGGTCGTTTCACCTGGCGCGGCGATAAAGCGTTGCTCAATTCCAGTTCTCGAGACGATCCACTCGTCGTTGGTATCGACAAATTCTGCCAACTCATCATTGGTGAGAATGCGCTCAGGTGTAGCGATTCCCCAACCGGTTACATGGGCGTATCGATCCATTCGTCAAACCTAGCTTTCAAATTCCTTGAATATGAGAGATGCGTTATGACCGCCAAATCCGAATGAGTTCGTCATTGTAGTTGTTACCTTCTTGGTACGTGATCGGTTTGGAACATAATCAAGATCGCAGTCAGGGTCAGCGGTGTGTTGATTGATCGTGGGAGGCAGGGCGTCTTCCCCCATCGCAAGCACGCAGAACATTGACTCGAGCGCACCGGCAGCACCGAGAAGATGCCCGGTCATGGATTTAGTGGAAGAGATCGCCAGTTTATAGGCAGAATCCCCGAAAACAGTTTTTATCGCACTTGTTTCGCTGGCGTCGTTTAATTTCGTACTGGTGCCATGAGCGTTTATGTAATCGATCGCTTCGGGTTGGAGCTTCGCGTCGGCAAGGGCATTAGCCATACAGGTAGCAGCCCCGGCGCCATTCTCGGCTGGCGCAGAGATGTGGTAAGCGTCATTCGTCGCATTGTAGCCGATCACTTCGGCAAGGATTTGTGCGCCCCTTGCTTGGGCGTGGTCGAGCGATTCAAGGATCAACACTGCAGCGCCTTCTCCCATTACGAAGCCATCGCGATCGGCATCAAAAGGTCGCGAAGCCCCTTCAGGATCATCGTTGCGCGTGGATACAGCTCCCATGGAATTAAAGCCGCCCAAGGCAATGGGCAAGATGGCTGATTCGGCTCCCCCGGCAATGATCGCGTCGGCAGTCCCACGGCGGATCATCTCCGTCGCCTCTCCGATTGCGTTGGCGCTGGATGCGCATGCCGTCACGATGGTCATGTTCGGGCCGCGCGCGCCAAACGTAATAGCGATATAACCAGGAGCCGTGTCTGGCAGCATCATGGGAACTAAATGTGGGCTCACGCGCTGAGGACCTTGTTCCCGGAAACGATCATTTTCCTCGACCAAGGTCCCGATACCGCCGATACCGCTTCCAATGACAACACCCACGCGGTCGCGGTTGGCCTTGCTCAGATCTAAGGAAGCATGATTGAGCGCTTGCTCGGCCGCCGCGACTGCGAATTGAGTGAACCGATCCATGCGCCGGGCCATGCGTTTGCCCAGTCGGGCTTCCGGGTCAAAACCCTTCACCTCGGCGGCGATGGTCGTCTTGAAATCCGTCGTGTCAAACAGGGTGATCGGTGCGACTCCGGACTTTCCTGCGAGGATGGCGTTCCAGGTATCCTCCACGTTGAGTCCTAACGGGCTAATACATCCGAGCCCCGTCACCACTACACGTATTCGGCCCACGATTCCCTCCTTTGGCCACGTTTTACCCCTTCGACGTTATAACACGTCTTTCCATAATTGGATGCGCAGTTCAAGCTGAACGCATGCTAGAATTCGTGCAACTCTGCTATTGAAAGATAACAACAAAACCAAAAGACTACGCAGGAGTGAGTCGCCGGCATGTTGTTGGTTACGGGAAGCACAAGTTTTCTTGGACGGGCTGTCTTAAGGCAGTTGGCGGCTTATGATTCCCCCTTGCGGACACTTCTTGAGCCATCTAAGGCATCGCCAGCTCTGCCCTCAGGCGTAGAAGTCGACGTTGCACTCTCGTCCTTGCTCGATGAGCGTGGGATCCGGGCTGCGATGATCGGGGTTGACACAGTCATTCATTTAGCCGGGACAACGCTGAACAGCACTGTCGAAGACCCCCTACAATTCGATGTGGAGGCAGCCCGTATCCTTGCGCAGTCTGCGGCTGAGGTTGGCGTAAAACGATTCATCTATCATAGTCTTTTGGGGGCTGATCGTTCTTCGGCCTACCCATTCCTGCGAGCCCGAGCGCTCGCTGAAGATGCCATCATGGAGACGGGGGTACCGACCACGATCTTGCGGACCACCATGTTGTTTGGAGAGGATGATGATTTCACGACTTCGTTGGCTCTGTTGATGGCGGCTTTACCCCTGTTATTCTTCATGCCTGGCGATGGCTCAATCGTTTTACAGCCGTTGTGGGTAGAAGACCTGGCAACTTGTATCGCTTGGTCGATCGATGAGCCCGAGCTTGCTGGTACGACGCATGTGCTGGGAGGCCCAGAATACTTTAGTTTGAAGGAACTGCTCGGCATCATCATGCGCAAGGCCAGCCTACTGCGAATACTTGTGCCGACTCGGGCACCCTATCTACGGGCAAGTGCCTGGTTGCTCGAGCGGCTGCTTCCCCGATCGCCGGTGTCCACACACTGGGTTGATTACTTTGCCGTAAATCGATCGACGGATTTAGGTACCATGGCGAGTACATTTGGTCTTGCGCCAAGTCGCATGGAGACGAAGCTGGACTACCTCGAAGGGAAGAACTGGGGTTGGGAATTCTTAAGAAACCAATTTCGCCGATGAAGGACGTAAGCAGTGATGACCATTCAAATTAAGTTACTCGAAACCCCGCACGAGATGCAGTTGGTCGAGAGGCTACATAAGATTGTATGGGGGGCCGATGATCTCGACGTGATCCCTGCCCATGTATCGCTGGCCCTCAGCCAGAATGGAGGGGTTGTACTTGGTGCTTTTGACGGGGAAGTGCTTGTCGGCCACCTGCTCGGATTTCTCGGTACCGATCACCGCAGCCCGGATCGGCCAGCAGCTGCAGGGCTCAAGCATGCTTCACACGAACTGGCTGTTGATCCGGCATACCGCAGTCAGGGCATCGGTCTCAAATTGAAGCTTGCACAGCGCCAGGCGGTTCGTAAGCAGGGTGTACGGCTGATCACCTGGACATATGATCCTCTATTGAGTTTAAACGCCCACCTGAATATCCGTCGCTTGGGGGCTGTCTGTGATACCTACCACGATAATGCGTATGGCGAGATGCAGGATGACCTGAACCGAGGGACCGCCTCTGATCGTTTTCAGGTGGATTGGTGGATTACTTCAAACCGGGTGGAGCAGCGTATTAGCGGTCCCAGGGAGGCTTTGGATTTAGCTCACTTTCTTGGGGCGGGTGCCGATCGCGTTAATCAGGTTCAGCTGAACGACCGAGGCCTACCGGTGCCTGACCCCCAGCTTGTAGCACCGCAGGGAAAGCTTGCGCTGGTTGAGATACCCTCTGATTTCATGGCCTTGAAGGCGCAAGATCGTGACCTGGCAATCCAGTGGAGAGCGCATACCCGCCAGATATTTCGAAGCGCCTTCGCCTCTGGATACCTGGTAACGGATTTCATCCACTTGAAAGAAGAACGTTTACCACGCTCATACTATGTCCTTACCTATGGGGAGGGTACTTTTGGTTGAGTCGAAGCTTGACGCTGTTGAAATTTTTCATATCCGGATGCGACTGCGCGAGCCGTTCCGTACCTCCTTTGGTGTGGAGCATGATCGCGAGTGCTTAATTCTTAAACTTGAAGCCGGTGGCTTTGTCGGGTGGGGTGAAAGTGTCGCTGGACAATTCCCTGGCTATTCTTACGAAACAGCTCAAACCGCCTGGCACGTCTTAGAGGAATTCTTCCTGCCTGCCCTTGCCCAGAGCCATCTTCTCACACCGACAGGCCTTAGAGAGGCGCTAAAGCCATTTAAAGGGCACCCGCTCGCGCGCGCCGGTCTTGAGATGGCGCTATGGGACCTTCTCGGGAAACGAGAGGGGCGTAGCTTGCGAGATTTGTTAGGCGGTCAGCGTACGTCCGTGCCCGTTGGTGTTTCAATTGGGGTACAGGAAAATTTGGACAGCATGCTTGCACAAATTGATGGATATCTTTCGCAGGGATATCAACGCATCAAAGTGAAGATTAAGCCCGGAGCGGATGTTGAAATCGTGGCCGGCATCCGCGAGCTTTATCCCGCTGTTCGCCTGCAGGTCGATGCGAATTCCGCTTACCGGATTGAAGATGCTGACCATCTAAAAGCGCTGGATGATCTGGACCTTCAGCTTATTGAACAACCATTGGCTGAGGATGACATTATCGATCATGCCGCTTTACAAAAACACTTGAAAACGGACATCTGTCTCGATGAAAGTATTTTGAATTTACGGCACACGATCCAGGCTGTTGACATGGGCGCGTGTCGAATAATTAATATTAAATCCGGGCGCGTTGGTGGCTTGCTTGAGGCTGTCCGCATTCATGACTACTGCTTAGAGAGAGGTATTCCGGTCTGGTGCGGCGGGATGCTTGAGACGAACGTGGGCCGGGCTGCTAACCTTGCTCTCGCAGCGTTGCCTGGATTTACATTACATGGTGACATCTCCGCCAGCGATCGCTATTATGAGCACGATATTGCCGTGCCAACATTCAGCCTGAACCCGGATAGCACCATGGATGTTCCAAGCCAACCGGGACTCGGGGTTGAAATGGACTTTGAAGCCCTTAAGCAGTTCAGCTTGCGATCGATCCGTAAAGAATTCTAGGCCGGGGGGGCTTGGCGCCCTGTTTCAAGAGGCCGGGAAGAGATCGAGCAGCCAATCCATCGAGGCAGCACCGGCATAGGCAATCACCAGCATCTTCAGGATTTTGCCGATCAGAGCCCAGAACAGAAATCGATCCACGCGCATCTTCAGCGCGCCCGCCGCCGCTCCGGCGATATCAAAAAAGGGATTCGGGATGAATGCCAGGAGCAAGATAATCCAACCCCCATAGTGTTGGGTCCACGCCGTGATGCGGTCATACATTGGAATGTCATCTACTACCCCCTGGCCACTGAAGCCGGCGAGATAGCCGGTAAGTTCACCGAGAGCGGCACCAGAACCGGCTGCCAGTGCGACGCCAACGGGGTGAAATACTGCACCGAAGGCGTAGGTCAACGCGATTCCAGGTGCGGGCAGGATCACGGTTGAGTTTGCCAGCAAGGAGAGCACAAATATGCCGGGGTAGCCATAAGCTTGCAATTCTGTGGCTCTATCCCGGATAGAGAAGACGAATAAGGTTATCGCGATGACGGCTGCCAGGGCGAGAATCCGGGCTACCTGGAGCCGCCATCCCGAAAGCCTTGGGGACTGGCTCACGCTTCGATAATGTCGATAGTTTCGATCGAAACCGCGGGGGCGTTGGGATTGGACGGGTCCCGCTCCGGGATCTGCATCACGACATCCATACCCTCGATCACTTTGCCAAAGACCGAATGTTTCCCGTCCAGATGGGGCGTGGCGACGTGCGTGATGAAGAACTGTGACCCGTTTGTATTGGGTCCGGCATTTGCCATGGAAAGAATCCCGGGTTGATCATGACGGAGGTCGGGGTCAAATTCATCTTCAAAAGAATAACCCGGGCCTCCTCGTCCGGTACCTGTTGGATCACCACCCTGAACCATGAAATTGTGGATTACACGGTGGAAAATCACGCCATCGTAAAAACCTTCACGTGCCAGGAAGACGAAGTTATTCACCGTCTTAGGCGTTTTTGCTGCATGAAGCTCGATCGTAAAATCACCGATACTGGTTTTGAACTTTGCTTGATAGGAACCGGCTAGATCGATAGAGAGTTCAGGTGCTGCATTGTACTGCTGACTAGACATTCGATACTCCTTTGTTCAGGATAGTAGATACTTCACGTTGAACCGAGCAGCGATTCGATCCTCGCTACCACCATATCCATCGCGACTGTGTTTAGACCGCCCTCTGGGATGATGACATCGGCGTGGCGCTTGGATGGTTCCACAAACTCGAGGTGCATTGGTCGGACGGTAGTCTCATATTGATTAATGACTGATTCGACCGTCCGCCCTCGTTCGATGATGTCGCGCTGCAGGCGTCGGATGAAACGAATATCCGGTGGTGTATCCACAAAGATCTTTACATCAAAGATCTTGCGTAGATCGGCCTCAGCAAAAACCAGGATTCCCTCAACCAGAATGACTGCCTGAGGGGATACCTGTTTTGTTTGTTCCGTCCTGGCATGTCGCGTGAAATCATACATTGGTGTTTCGACGGTTGCCCCCGTTTTGAGCAGCTTTAGATGGTCAACCAGCAAGTTGGTCTCGAGCGAATCAGGGTGATCGAAGTTGATAATGTCACGCTGAGCGCGCGGCAGATCAGTGAGATTTTTGTAGTAGGCATCGTGGGGTAAGAAGGCGATGTGCTCGGCACCAACCCGTTCGAGCAGGACATTGGCGATCGTTGTCTTACCAGAGCCCGTTCCACCTGCGATTCCAATGATGATGGGCGCTTCCTTAGAGTCCATAGGCACATTATACGCGTCTATGGGGAATCACCAATAGATCATGGGCTCACCACGAATCAGCCAGGATTTCGTTTTCCTGGATAGATCAAGATTTAATAAGGGACCGTGGGTAAAATACACCAGCTTGGTATGCGCTGGCCAAATCTTCTACGCGGGTTTTTAGAGCCAGCGAAGGGAATCGAACCCTTGACCCATCGCTTACGAAGCGATTGCTCTGCCGTCTGAGCTACGCTGGCCTGCACTATTTTGTTGCCGGCCGATTATACCAGCGCGTCAGAAAGCTTGGCAAGAAAATAGCGCTGGAGGATAATCAACGTATGCGTGTAGCAGTACTCTCCTATCATACCTGTCCGCTGGCCACCCTCGGCGGGAAAGACACCGGCGGGATGAATGTCTATGTTCGCGACCTGACGCGTGAGCTGGGCAGACGTGGCATGGGTGTGGATGTCTTTACCCGCTCTCAGGACGAGCATGTCCCGCATGTTCTGCACGACCTTGGCTATGGCAACAGGATCGTTCATATTCCCGCTGGACCAGAACATCCACTCGATAAAGCCAAGCTACTCACCTACATCCCCATGTTTGTTGAAGGTATCAAGACCTTCGCCGCAAGCAAGCACCTTCGCTACGATCTGCTTCATGCTCACTACTGGTTATCCGGGCAGGCCGGTCTCACCTTGCGCCAGGATTGGGGCGTGCCGTTGGTGCAAATGTTTCATACGCTTGCGTTGATGAAGAATAGAGTCGCACGCGAGGAGCTAGAGCGAGAGCCTTCAGAACGGATCGAACTCGAGACACAGCTCCTGCGTGAAGCTGATCGCATTGTAGCGGCGACCCAGGCAGAAGTAGCCCAGATCCAATGGCTCTATCAAATATCGTCTGAGAAAGTTGTCGTGATTCCTCCGGGTGTGGATACCAGCCATTTTTATGCTATAGCGCCTGACGAAGCCAAGGAGTACATCGGGCTGCCACTCGAGAAGCGCATGATTCTGTTTGTAGGAAGGATAGAATCTTTAAAGGGCATCGATACCCTACTGCGTGCAATGGCAGGTTTGAAAGATCAAGGGATCTTCGATCCCAATGGGTTCTGCTTGCAGATCATTGGTGGAGAAGCAGATGAAAACGCCGATGAATGGAGCGCAGAGATGCTCCGCCTCACCCAATTGAACAAGGAATTAAGCCTCGAGGATTACGTGGAGTTCCTTGGTAAGCGGGATCAGGATTCGCTTCCCTACTACTACTCAGCGGCTGAAGTCGTGGTTGTGCCATCACACTACGAATCCTTCGGACTTGTCGCCCTCGAAGCGATGGCATGTGGTTCTCCGGTGATCGCATCAGAGACAGGCGGCCTTGCGTTTCTCATCAAAGATGGCGAGACGGGTTTTCATGTCCCCGCCGGGGATGTAGACGCGCTAGAGTCACGCTTAAAAACCATCCTGGAGGATGACATCCTGCGCAAGCGATTGGGGCGACAGGCAGCATCCTACGCCCAAGGTTATGACTGGGGCGTCATCTCGGATCAAATCCTGGACCTGTATAGTTCTCTATTACCGCGAACAGCCTGACCCTTGGCGATCTTTGGGCTAATTGCGCAGGTCAACCTTCCTGCGCCACGAATTATTAAACAGGTCATCTATTTAT
>JBFFMI010000119.1:0-8988 GCA_041554155.1 Anaerolineales bacterium | reverse complement strand
GCCGGTCTCGAAAGCTTTTCGCCTAACGCTTCAGGGGTGAGCGGCGTGTTCCCGTTGGCCAGAAAAACACGGAACACGGCGTTTACCAGGGTGGTTTGTGGGGTGAGGTAGCCTTCCTGCAGCGCACAGTGCGTGATCAGGGTGTGCTGGATACCCAACACGCGTGTGACCTCGGCTGTCTCAGGATGGATCGTATCCACCTTCTCATCGCCCTCCACATCACTATACGCCTCTTGGTGAAGAGGACAAAGATGACTGCGCAGGTAAATATCCAGCTCCCTGTCGGCTCGCTCCCACCAGTTGTAATCAATATGGAACTTCGTGGCTAGCGTAGGACGTGTGAGTGTGCGCGGTTTTTCAGTCATGAGCCATTCCAGGCACTGGCCTCAAAACGCCAGTATAAGTCGCCAACATGGACGAAGTAAGGACGTGATGTCAGCTCAGAAAAGACAGCCGCCGGAGGTTGCCGGTCCACGACATTCACTGCCGCGTAAAGGGTCTGCGCATGCACCGCGCTCTGCGGTGTCAATTTTGCCAATTCACGAAAGATATGTGCAATCGTCCGATCCAGGGGGGGATTTTTGCTCTGCCTCTTCATCCAGGCTTCGTCTAGCGCCTGTCGATCTATCAGTCCGATGACCATCAGATCATCATACGCCGTCCCGACTGGCTGCTTCAACATCGTAAAGCCCACCCTGCCGTTCTCGTCGATGGATACAGTCCGGATCCAGTCATTCCGCATCCGCCGATCCAATGTCTCCACAATGACTTCACCCGCTGTTTCCCCGCTTTTCACACGGATCAAGCCTCCAGCTGGGACCTGGTACTCTCGAAACCATCCCTCAAGTCCATATACGTAACCGCGATTGCGCACAACCCAGCCGGGAAATTTCTCCCCACTGTGCCCATCTACAAGGATGAAACGGATACGGGGTGCTTCATAGGCGGTAGGAAAGAGTGGTTTCAATTGATGCGATAAAGGGATAGCGCCCACCCGCCAGTGTGGAAAGAGCAGCGGGAAGGTAACTTCAGATTCGGTGCCTTTATCCATGTCCAGATCGATCAACTCATCATACAGCCTCTGCTCAAGTTCGATCAATTCCGGTGTGAATGTGTCACGGTTGTATTCAGCGGGCTTGCTTTCAAGCCTTGGGGGTGTGAATAGCACTTCCGGAGGCTCGAGTCGTTGTAGAAACCACAACACCTGACCCGCAGGTCCGACCTCATCAAAACGCTCATCCTCCTGTAAAGCATAATCGAGCGAGAAGGATGCCAGTTTGGAAGCAAGTGTATCGGGAAGTTCGATGTGCTCAAGCAAGTCCGACGTTGGTAACGGACCGCCTTCAGAGACATCGAGCACGGCTTCCGCCAGGTTCAGATGTCCTTCGGTTATCTCCGCCACCAGCGCCCTGGGAAACCAGTTTCCGGCGATCCAGACGATATCCTCTACAGAGGATAACTCGGACTCTAGCTTCTCCTCGATCGTCTCACCGTAGCGCTGAAGGACCACTGCGGGGTCTAATTCGTCGTCCTCATTTTCCGTTTCGGGTGGCAGGTTCAGGCTGTGGTCCTCGAAACCCATGGCGAATTCACCCTTTGCATCGCCGTTTTCGAATCGAACTTCCATCACACCGAATGTACCCAGATCCGGGTTTTTTCCCTCACGGACGCCTACTACTTCACCTACGAGGTTATTCAGGGCTGGAAACGTCAATACCTGCCCCTTTTCATAGGTTGCAGCTGGGAGGTAGGCGGGATGTTCGGCTTTCTTCGCCTGCTCAAGCGCTTGCCGGATGAGATCCAGACGTACTTCAACCAGGGCGCGCGCCATTTCTGCCGTGGTTAACGGAATTTCCCGTTCAAGCAAGAGATTGATGATAAAGTCGATATCACCACTCTCGAGCTCAAAACTGGACCAGTAAGCTTCGGGTGAGGCGTAAGTGACTGCTGACATAAATTAGAAAATGAGATTCGTTCGGGGAATCCTGTGGCATTATACTACATCCGCCGGGAGGTTCAGAATGGGTGAAAAATATGAATTGCTTGTGACGGTCTCAGGAAAAATGGAAGCCGAGATCATACACGGGATGTTGCAGGCCTATGGTATTGATTCGATGTTGTCGCAGGAAGCAGCTGCAAGTATTTACGGGCTTGGCATCGGCCCGGTCGCTGATGTTGATATTCTTGTGCCGGAAAATCAACTCGAGGAATCAAGGCAACTGCTTGATGATTATCAAAATGGACGCATAGAGGTGGATCAAGAGCTGTAGATTAGAGGAGCATGGTTGTCATGGGATAATCGCTGCAACCCAGTCGAGTGGTTCAACCGGCACACCCCCAACCCAGATTTCCCAGTGTAAATGTGGACCGGTCACCCGGCCTGTCGCTCCTACCTGCCCAATGACCTGTCCTCGCTCAACGCGATCTCCTGCCTGAACGTACATCTCGCTCTGATGCAGGTACCCAGAGAACACCCCCCATCCATGATCAATATAGGTTGCGTTCCCACGAACCGTGAGCGCATCGGCGAACACAACGATCCCGTCTGCCGGCGCATAGATAGGGACGTTCTGACCATAAAAATCGAGGCCGGTATGATAGTAGAGCAACGCTCCGTTGTTATAATTCCGCCTTGTCCCGAAAAGAGAGATGAACTCTTCAACGTAGTATCGGGAAGGGAGTTCAAAAGCATCATCCCACAATCTGGTTTCGGTTTTTGGGCTGAGCAATTCCTGAATTAAGGTCTCTTCCGGCTGCGTAAATGCTGGATCGACGGTTTCGGATGGCACGCCATTCAGCACCCTAAAACCATAATCCCCTGCATCGAGGAGGACCCGCTGATCATAACCGTAGACAATCTGATTGGTTTCAGCTGACCGCACGACAACCGCGAGAGTCATTAATCCCGGTTCTTGCAGGGCATGAATGCCTTGAAGCGCAACCAATCGATCCCCCTCGTCTGGGAAAAACCGGAGATCGTACTCATTTAAACTGCCCGATACCGTGTGCCCCTCAATATCTGCGGTCTCGATGACCGCCGTTTTCCCCTGGGTTAGCGGTTCCGGCCCTATAGCAAGATCGCTGAGGAAGGCCGGAAGCGCTATCGTTCCCCTGCCTTTTACATCGAATTGGATACGTCCTGGTAGCATCCAATAACGGGTTGAGATCTCATCCGATTGTCGCTGCTCCCAGGGAGAAATACCGGCATAGGCTGATCGCTCTAGTGAGGTGTCCCCCTCTGTGACCAACTCTGGTGACTCCCCCTCCCCAGACTCGACGCCCGCCACCCCAACCGGGACAATCACTGCCTGGCCAGCATAGGCACCATCGATCCTTACGATTCGATTGAGTCTGGCCAAATCTAGCACGTCGACACCGTAATAAGCGCTCAAACTCTCGATGCTCTCACCGAAGTTAAGCGTGCGCAGGGTTAGCTCCCCTTCGATGCTTTCAAAACCTGGCAAGAGCAGCGCATCCCCCGGGAATAGCCGTGAAGGATCGAGTATCCCGTTCGCCTGTACTAATGCTTCCTGAGAAATTCCGAATCGTCTGGCAATCCCGCTCAAGGTATCGCCCGGTTGGACGATGTAGATGGGTCCAGATTCCTGGGCAAAGGCTGGCAGGGGTTGAAGCATCAGGGCCACGAAGAGCGTCAACAGAAGGCAACGGGTGAACCTACGCATCGACCCACTCCAACCTGTCTCCTACCGAAATCTGCTCCATCAAATCGACCGAACCCTCCAGGACATATTGGGCTGGTGCCCCCGGGAAATAGACCCGCCATGGCCGGGCGAGCTGGATATCCACGACTCGAAAGTCCTGGTCAAGCCACGCAGCAGTGATCGGAAAGAAGACGAAAAACATGTGAATCGACGAGTTCGTACGGCTTTCGAACCGTTCAGCAAGAAGAAGTCCCTCAGATTCATCCAGAGCCCGTCGCAGGGTCAAACCTCGTAACTTACAAAGAAATGATCCACACCAGCGGGCTTTTACTACCTGTTCTCCCGAGCGGGAGAGATTGAGAATCGATCCCCAGCGTGCCATGCCTACTCTCACAAATAAAAACAGGGCGGACCATCCCCGCCCTGCCGGCGTTCGGTCACCGAGCGCTATTCTACCTCACCGATGATCTTTTCAACACTTTCCAGTAGTTCTTGTGGTCCAAATGGTTTGGTGATGTAATCATCCACTTTGGCAATATGCAATCCAAGCACCTTATCAATCGACTGCGCCTTTGCGGTAACAACCACGACTGGAATTTCACGCAGATCGGCGTCGGCCTTCATCTGTTGGTAGACTTCCCAACCATCCATATCCGGCATCATCAGGTCCAGCAGGACAAGATCGGGCTTTTCTCGCCGAACCGTCTCGAGACCCTCGATACCGCCATTGGCACCGATGACACTGAAACCCTTCCGACTCAAAATTAAACGAACCAGATCGATCATCTCTGGCTCATCCTCAACACATACAACCCGTTTGGCATCCTCTGCCATGAGCGCCCCTCAGCGATAAGTACTGGAGTACTCAGCTAGTGTATCATAACCACTTTTCGACGCAACGAACCTTAACTCCTATGCCTGCACACACGTGATTCGATGTCTCCAAGCATCGCAAACGGGCAACCCGATGACCTGGTTGCCCGCCAGCAATGGCGTATTTGATGTCAAGCGCGATTGAAGCGTTATGTAGTGGCTGTCGAAGTTGCTTGCTCCGGGATGAGGTCCGCCCGGATCGATGCAAGCCGGTAGATTTCACTGATGTCGCGATTGGTAATCAATCCTAAGAATTCCCCACCCTGGACCACCGGCAACGCCTCCACCCGTGCTTCAGCCAATTTCTGCTGGACTGCAAACACTTCATCCGTCGGAGATACGGGCTCAACCCCGAGCAGCATGACTTCGCTGATCAGCACATCTGGGCCATGCCGGTTCAAAGCTTCGACCAAGCGCGCATGGGTGAGCAACCCAACCAATTCGGTCCCATCACATACAGGGAAATCGGATTGAAAGGTATTCAACGTCAGGTCGACTGCATCCTGCAGCGGCTGTTCTGGAGTGACATGCTGGGCGCCGCGCGAAAAAGCCTGGGCAACCGTGAGACCCGCCAGCGTGTCTTTCGCCAGCACCAATTGCCGCTCCTGGCCAGCCCCGGAATAGATGAAGAGCGCGATCAACACCCAGAAAAAGTTCCCCTGGATGAATCCGAAGATGCCCATACCGACTGCCAGGATCTGTCCGATCGCCACGGCAGCAGTTGTCGCACGCAGATACTGCATGCGGGTAGCGAGAAGGGCCCGCAGCACCCGGCCACCGTCCATGGGGAATGCCGGGATCAAGTTGAAGACTCCGAGCAGCAGGTTGGAGGATAAAACGTATCCGAACAAAGCAAGCAGGCTCATGCGATTCAGCCCCAGTAAAAGCGACGGCAAACGATCAAGGCTGAGGCTGATGCCCGCCAATAACGCGATAATCCCAAGGAGGATCGCCAGGCCAAAGTTAACCGCTGGACCTGCGATCGCGATGACAAATTCCTGGATGGGTTTTTCCGGCATCCTGGCTAACTGAGCGACTCCACCTATCGGCAACAGGACGATCTGTTCAACGTCCACACCGTAGTATTGCGCCGCAATCGAGTGACCCAGTTCATGCAGAAGCACGACGCCAAAGAGCAATAACGTCGCCAGCACACCAAAGATTGCTCCCTCCCAACCTCCCTGGCTGATAAGACCGAATTGAAGAGCGGACCAGATAAGTATTAAAGGAAAAGTCACGTGCATGCGGATATCGATCCCACGCACACTGAACATTTTGATTGACTGTCCCATCTATATGCCTCCAAGCTTGGTAGAGGCAGTATATCAAAGGGCTATGTTAGGTCTCACTGTAAGGGGATAAGAAATTTATTAGAAATCGGATGGCAGCCAGGGTTGATAAAAATCCTGTGGCAGCGTGGTATCTTGTGGATCAAGATACCCCTGATCCAGCATTTCCTGCGCCAGGGCACGACCAACATAGCGGAGATGCCAGGGCTCATGGATATATTCCGTTATGACTGGAAGCCAGCGATTGTGGTGCGGCCATTCGGTAACTTCTTTATAGGGATAACTGATAACAAAGCCGTAAATATGGGCATTGTCTTGCAGCCACTGGAACAGCATTTGATTGCGAGGATCCAGAGAAGTACTAGGCAATCCTGGCCAGGCCACATCAAAGCTCGTCCCCAGCTGATGCTCACTATGTCCGGCTTCAGCACTGAATGATCTGTATTTATCTGGAGATTCAAACGCCTCCCGTTGCACCACCTGCTCTTGATAGTGATAATCCCGAAACCCCGAATTGACCCATATCAATATCCCGTCTACCTCGGCAGCCTCGGTCATCTCTTCCAGCGCTAAACGGGCAACCGCAAGCTCACCGGGCGCGTACCAAGCAGGAAGACCCTGATCTCTCGTGATCAGGGTATCCAGGGGCGCACCGAGAAGCAGGCGCAGGATGATTAAAAGTTCAAAACCAAACGACATCTGGGATGATAGCCTCTCTCACGAGTCTACCGTTTGACGGTGACAATGCCAAGAGATCGGCTACCTCTCATCGTCTCCGCCTGTAAGGTCCCTGTAATTAAACGTAGCTCGATGTCATGCTAGGATGGATTGATCGAGAAATTAAACTTCACTACAGAGGATTCATGACACCTACAAAATACCCATCGATACAAGAAGCGCTCGACACGGCGATCCAGGCAGTGGAAGGGGGAGATTTTCAACGTGGTGAGGCAGCCCTGAGCTGGGTCCTCCGGAAGGACCCTGACAATGCTGTTGCCTGGATTTGGCTGGCTTGCTGTGCTCCGGATGACAGCACACGCGAAGCCTGCTACCGCCGTGTCTCGGCCATTCAAGGGGGCTAAACGCCTCGCATAGGACCTAGCTGCGAGAGTAAATTACCTATGTCAAAACAGATCATAGTTGTCATTGATGATGAGCAGTCTTTTTGTGATGTAGTCGGTGAGATCCTGCGTTCATTCGGGTACCAGGTTTACACAGCATACAACGTTGAAGGCGCCATCCCGATCCTCGAACAACATTTACCGGCTGCGCTTATACTCGATATCATGATGCCCGGAATTGATGGGTTGACGTTTATCCAACACTTGCGCGAGCGACCGCGTTATGCCGAGCTCCCGATCATTATCTCGAGTGCAAAATACACAACCAAAGATCAGGAAGCGCCGCTCAGTGCCGGGGCGGATTTCTTCCTCCCCAAGCCATTTTCCGCCGGGGATCTTAGGCAGGCAATCGACACAGTGTTGAACAGGGAGAGTGTTTCAAGTTAACCAGTATTGAATTACTTGGCTTGCTTAAGATCCCTCAAGCTGTATTAGGTCCAATCGCTCCCGTGAACCGGGAGCTTTTCCTATTTGCCTGTGCCTACGAGACATCAGACACCACCGTTTTCTAAATTACATAAAACAGGTTGAAACGCGGTTATACTGAATAATAAGGTCGTTTTAGGACACATTGGATCGTTAACTGCACGACTCATCATTTCCTTGTTGTATTCATATTGAAAGGTTCACGTATGCTGCCAACAAAGTCGAGGATTCACATGCAAAACGTACCCAGTACTGACTCCGCCACATCCGTATCAAGGCGTGGATTTGTACTCATGGGTTTGATGGGATCGGGAGCGATTGGGTTGAGCCTTGCTGGTTGCTCACCCGGACTCCTCACGAATAATGACCCTTCCGGTCGTTCAGCCATCATTTCTGATTGGCTTGCGGCTGCAAAGGAGATGGAGATTACCGATTTCCTCAATCTGCATACCGAAGGCATAGCCTACTACACCTACCAATTACGAAACCCGAGGATCGGAAGAGAGAAACTTTGGTCACCTTTTCAGGCTTCGGCCTCAGATCACCTGGAAGATGCATTCATTTTCGGCAATGAGCAAATCGTTTGCGTTCAGACCAGCTCCTTGGATTTCGCCCGATCTCATTGCTATGTGCTGGTGTTCGAAGGCGATCTCATCGATAAGATCTATGAATATGCAGCCCTCTATAATATTGCCGCCGATTCTCCCGGCAATGGTCGCCCTCCACGTGGGACGGAGGAGGAAATTTCAGAACAGGTGGAGATCGTCGACCGCCTCACGGATTCATTGAATGCGCGAGATCTCAACAGGTATCTTGCCGATTTTTCAACAAATGCTGTGATAAACGGTTTCCTGGCAACCGACCCCCTTGAAGGAAAGGATGCAATTCAAGTTGCAGCGGAAGGATTTTTTCAGGCCTACCCCAATCTTCAATTAAGGCATTATCGGACCTTCGGACAGGGGAACTTGGTTTGCCAACAGGTTGTTGTTGAACATGGACCTGTACGGTCATTCAGCACTGTTCATGCCTTCGACCAAGGTAAGATCACACGCACCGTTGAGTATTTCTCGCACGCAAAATTGATCGAACTATAAAACCTTCTGCGTTATCGGCTTGTCTCGCTAGCATATGGCGTTGATGGTGCGGCCTTTCTACAATCAGGTTTTCCAGCAGGGAGCGCATCTGCATGCGCTCCTTTTCATCTGCCCCGGTTTATGTTCCACACCTGCAGCAGGAGATCTATATCTCCGCTTCTCGTTTCCATAGCGGCCGTAACATGCTTGTATACGGCGCAATTGAGAAGACACGCCTGATGAGAAAGAAAAACCACCCCTGCGGGTGGATGATCGGTAGTGACCCCGGAAGGACTCGAACCTTCAACCAATTGATTAAGAGTCAACTGCTCTGCCAAATTGAGCTACGGGGCCAACGCTGGCAATTATACCAAGCAGCGACTCGGCGTCAATCACGGATCAAATCCTGCCGTGTTTCAACCGTATCGCGAGCAAAGCGTTGGCCTATTTCCATTCTTTCGCCCAACAATTACAGGATGTTCTTCATCCTGCCATAATGTTCGTCCTTGCTACAATGCTGCGTATGGAGCCCTATCACCCCCCG
>JBFFMI010000118.1:0-8999 GCA_041554155.1 Anaerolineales bacterium | reverse complement strand
GCAGGATGGACTTTTGCAGGATTCCGGGTAACCACCGGTACCGAATCAGCTTTCTACAACAACTACTATGTTGCAGAATTCCGTCAGTACCGAGGTTTCGATTCCTCTTTAGCAACTGCCTATAACTTTGTAGGTGGCAATTGGGCAGAACGATTCCCCTACCAGGACGGCTTGCTGATCAGCTACTGGGATACATCATTCCCGAATAACAACGTCGGCTCGCATTGCGCAGGAGGCCGTTGTGGGGGATTACTGCTGCCGATCGATGCACACCCTGAAGCTTTGTACTGTGATAACGGCGATGTCTGGCGCAACCGTGTTCAGACCTACGATGCGACTTTCGGGCTTGAACCCACGGATGCGGTTACCTTACATTGTTCGGGTGTACCATCTACCCACCCGAGTTTACCGGCTGAAAATATCTTTGACGATAGGAATAGCTACTATGATCCTGCGAACCCGATGGGTAGTGTGATCACTCCTGTCACGGGCACACAGATCCGCGTAAAGTCGATCAGTGCCCATGGTAGCTTCATGCAGGTTGAGGTCCGGCCGGCGAAGTAACCCTTCTTCACTTGTCGAGACAAAAAGAGCCCGCCAACTGGCGGGCTCTTCTTTTATTGGATCATCAATTTCAGGGATCACGGCATGATGAAGATCTCGTCGGGTCGCTCGCCTTCCCCCGGGCACAAGATGACACGATCAATGTCGTCAGAATGGTATGTGTAAACTTTCTCCCCAGCACTCAATTGGAGGATATAGCCAGGTGTTTCATTTGATGTGAAATCCATCCCTGGTTTTCCACATCCCAGCATGGCATCGGGCCAGGTGATCGGCTTGAGGTAAGTGAGGGTCAGAGATAGTGGATCGATATTTAATCGAACAGCCAGATCCACCTTTGCGAGTTCAACGAGGGGTTCCGACCCTGGAGGCATCGTTAGTTGATGATCCAATGAATTCTCTCCGGTCTCGTTTTCTGCCTCTGGGAAACTGGTGCTTGGCGCGAGATTGGTTTCTTCTTGAGGAGCTGGGGTGGTTATGGGCGCGGAAGGATGAGAGGTTCTTTCTTCCGCTGGGAGCAGTGTTGGTTCTGAGGAACCCGCACATCCGGACAATAAAACCGCTACGATCAGGAAAATTCCTTTCGTTTTCTTCATCGCATCTATGTAGACGATTTATCCTCCTCAACGGTTCCCCCCATCATCTTAAGAGTACACTGAAATCGATCCCCCTGGTTGATCACTTCCGATGAGCAAAGTTAGATGATTCACTCCCACCTGCTTGCCCCCGCTAACCTTAAAATTATCCAGACCATCTTGACCCAAATAAGGAAATAATGCTAGACTCGTCATCCTTGAGAGGGAGATGCGTTCTACATGACCGGTACTTCCAACCACGAGACAACCAACGACATCCACACACCAACCCTTTGGTGAGCCATACCTGCTGAGCCTTCACGCAACTTGAGGGCTCTTTTTGTTCTGATTCGTCCCATGCATGGAGGAGGTGCATTTGCGGAGGTGATTTGAGGAAATACCAAGGTACACATCCATTCGTCAATTAATCTTGGAAGGATAGGAGACGTAGCATGAAACGCAAGATAACCAGCCTGCTCGGCCTGGTGATGATCGTCTCGATGCTCATCACTACGGTCGGTTTTGCAGGGGATACGGCAAGCTTCAACGCCGCATCGGAAAAGAAATCGTACATCGTTGTGATGGCGCAGGATCCGATTGTCGCCTATGAAGGCGATATTGATGGCTACCAGGCCACCAAGCCTGGTAAGGGTAAGGTCAATCCCAACAGCGCCCACGTGAAGAAGTATGAGAAGTTCCTCGAGAACGCTCATGCGGAAGCTGCGGACGGGGCCGGCTTGTCACAGGCTGATGTGGTCTACGACTACTTCTACGGCATGAATGGCTTTTCAGCGATCATGACCGAAGCCCAGGTTGAGCAAATGCGTCTTCAGAAAGATGTCGTTTTAGTCCTTGAAGATGTCATGCGTTACCCTGACACGGACAGCAGCCCTGATTTCCTGGGGCTCACCTCCCCAGCAGGCCCATGGGCCAAGGGGTATGACGGCGAAGGCGTGATCGTGGGGATCATCGATAGCGGCATCTGGCCAGAGCATCCCAGCTTTGCCGACGATGGCAGCTTCCCCGCTGCACCCGCGCTGGATGATAGCCGACCCAACTGCGAGTTCGGCAATACGGCGCACAATGCCAACGACGTAGCCTTTACCTGTAACAACAAGCTGATCGGTGCCCGGCAAATGCTGGATACCTACCGGTTCTTCATTGGGGCTGATCCTGATGAATATGATTCTGCCCGCGATGATGATGGGCATGGTACGCATACTGCCTCAACGGCTGCCGGAAATGCTGGCGTAGAAGCAAGCATGTATGGCTTGCCACTCGGTACGGTTTCCGGAGTGGCGCCTCGTGCGCAGATCATTGCCTATAAGGGACTCGGTACCCTGGGTGGTTTCACCTCCGACCTGGCAGCCGCGATCGATCAGGCGGTTGCCGATGGTGTGGATGTGATCAACTACTCGATTGGCGGTGGGGCTGCTGGCCCTGGCGCTGACGAGATCGCGTTCCTGTTTGCGGATGCCGCTGGAGTATTCGTTGCTACTTCGGCCGGCAACAGTGGACCCAACCCCGCAACACTTGGTAATCCGGGCACGATGCCCTGGCTGACAACCGTTGGTGCCAGCACGCAACCCCGCTTCTTCCAGGGTACTGTCACGCTCGGCGATGCCTCAACCTTCACCGGAGCATCGGTAACCCCAGGTGCCTCCGCGACCACACTTGTGGATGCAGCAGATGCTGGTGGTGATCTTTGTGTCCCAGGCACGCTTGATCCGAACGTAGTATCCGGGAACATCGTCCTCTGTCGCCGTGGTGCGATCGCACGTGCCGCCAAGAGCCTGGCGGTCTTCCAGGCCGGTGGTGTCGGCACGATCCTCTACAACAACAGCGACGCTGATAACCTGTTCACCGATACGCACTGGAACCCAACCGTCCACATCGACAACACACCCGGTTTAGCCATCAAGGCCTATATCGCCGCCAATCCTGGCACGGCGACGGCCGAGATCACCACGGGTGAGGTCGGTGAGTTTGGCCCAGCGCCATCGATGACGATCTTCTCATCGCGCGGACCAAATCCGGTTTCCCCGGATATCATCAAGCCGGATATCACGGCGCCGGGTATCCAGATCCTCGCAGGCACTTCGCCTACACCGATCGGTGGCTACCCGGGTGAACTCTTCCAGGCGATCGCCGGGACTTCGATGTCCAGCCCGCATGTCGCTGGCGTTTTTGCCCTGATCAAGCAAGCACACCCGGATTGGAGCCCGGCCATGGCTCGCTCTGCGATCATGACCACGGCCTACCAGGATGTCCGCGACAACGATCGTGTCTCCCAGGCGGATCCGTTTGACTTTGGTGCTGGCCACGTCAATGTGGGTGGCAAGTCCAACAAGGGCTCTGCCTTTGAGCCGGGTCTGGTCTACGACGCGGGTCTGTTTGAATACGCAGCCTACACCTGTGGTGAAGAATTTGGTGTCTTCACACCGGGAAGCTGTAACTTCCTCGAGTCGATTGGGGTCCCATCAGAAGCCTATAACCTCAACTATCCTTCGATCGGTGTTGCGGAAGTTCCCGGAACTATCACGGTCACCCGCACCGTGACGAGTGTGGCGAAAGAAAGTGGTTGGCGGGATTATTCCGCGGTCGTAGATGCCCCTGAGGGGTACAGCGTGTCCGTCTCACCTTCAAGCTTTAGTTTGAAGAAGGGCCAATCCGTGACTTTCGACGTCACAATCACGAATACCGGTGCACCAAGTGGTGAGTGGCGCTTTGGTTCGCTCACTTGGGTCGACAAGACTGGCAACTACTCGGTCTATAGCCCGATCGCCGCCAAGGGCGCGCTCTTCAGCGCCCCCGCTGAGGTATCTGGCTCAGGCGAGGATTCCTCGACAAGCTTCGATGTGTCCTTCGGCTATACGGGGAGCTACACGGCGGCTGCACATGGGTTGGAAGCTGCAACCGTGACCTCGGACACCGTCGTCCAGGATCCCGATCAGACCTTCAACCCAGCGGATGGCTTCAGCAATCTGCACCAGTTTAATCTTGCTGGTGCGGCATTCTTCCGCATCGCCATGCCGCCCGAATCGGTCGCTGATCCGGCAATCGATTTGGACATCTTTGTCTTCAATCCAGACGGCTCACTGGTAGCCTCAAGCACGAGTGGATCGACAAATGAGCTGATCGATATCACTTTACCCATGGATGGCACGTGGTCTGTGTACGTCCATGGTTGGCAGACAGCTGGGCCAAGCGCAGCTTATGACATGTACTCATGGGTCGTATCTGCGACGCCGGGCGGGAACATGGTCATCGACTCGGCACCCGCCGCTGCAACCAGTGGCACCGTAGCGTCAGTTGATGTAAGTTGGACTGGAGCGACTGCTGGCCAGTGGCACCTTGGTGCAGTTTCGCATACCGGTGACAGTGGTCTAATGGGCTTGACCTTGGTGAATGTCGACAATCGCTAGTCGACTCTCATCGCTGTGAAGTCTTGTAAAGCTATCGCCCATGGATTGCTCCGTGGGCGATAGCTCATCTTTTATTTTGGATGTTGGGATATCGACTTTATTGATCTGAAGGCGGTGACGGTGTGATAAAGTCGCTCAAATCAAGCTGAGCTTCATCATCTTTTTGAGGGAGCGCCTGCTCACAGAGGAACAAGCCGCGTTCGCCGCCGCTGTGGTAGTTGTACATCGTACCTTCATAATCCAGGATGATGCGGGCGCCGTCAAAGAGGATCTGCAAGTATTCCATCCCGGGCTGCGGGCAGCCAAGGGATGAGTCGGGCCAGACCAGCTCTTCGTACGACACGAGTCGGATGTCATCGACAGGCACGCTCAATCGCTCCGCCAGATCGGCTTTTGCCAGATCGACGAGTACCTCTGCGCCACCGGGGAGTTCGGGTTCTTCGATCACGATCATTTCCTCAACAGGCTCCGTGTTTCCGGGAACGGGCATCTGCGACTCCGGTTGTAATTCAACCGGTTCACCGGGAGCTGCACCAGCGTCAAAAGGCTCGGTCGGACCCTGGCCAACAACGGGCCCGCATGCAGAGAGAAAGAGGGCCAAGAATAGCCATAATAGGTAAGTTTTATTCATCATAATCCTAAGACGTTATACCAGAAGAAATCGTTCCACCTTAAAATTTCACCGGAAGGACCAGAAACAAGCCGGGGTAATGTAAACTGGTGTATGCCAGCCTGATCACGCCGATCCTATGCTACCCTGAACGAGTCGAATGACGAATTTTCTCCGCAACCAACAAGAGAATCTACCCAGGGCTCTCCTGGCGGGGGCAGCGCTGCTGCTGCTCTTTTTGGCATTCACACTCGTCCCCGCCTCCGCCCAGGATGAAGACCCGCCCCCCGAGCGACGCGTGGTTGTCAAGGTGGCCGACGAAGGCTACCTGTGGTGGCTGAAGAATTGGTCGGACGGGGAGGAGCAGTGCGAGATGCTCATCAGTCATGATGGGCTGCCGACCTGGGAGGAGGTCTCGCGCGTCTGCGGGGAAGCGATCTTCGAGGAATGGAAGGATACGCCAGCCTGCTTTGCCGCAGTCAACGGGGGTGATACATCGGATTGCGAGGGCGTGTTCCTGCTTTACGGTGGCTACCTGCAGGGCGAACGCTCTGTAGTCGAAGAACTGCCTAAACCAACCGTGGTCGTCTCGCTCGTTGGCTGCGTGCGGGAGGACATCAGCAACCTGTGCACCGGCGATCCGATCCTCGAGTTCCGCGCCTACGAGCCGCTGCCGGACGAAACTATCCAGAGCATCACGATCGAGTACGAGGACGAGATCGTATACTGCGAGGACTTCAGCTGCACGCTCCCCTTGAGCCCGTTGCGAGACCAGGAAATCGAGATGGTCTTCTGGGCTGAATCTTCCTATGGCGATAAGACGCCGGAGTATACCGCCCTGGTGCGCGCGGCCGTCGTCGCCTGGCAGGTCGATCCGACGCTGGTCTACTGGCAGGTGGAGGTGCTCAGCACACAGTGGGAGGGCCCGCCGCCTGCGGCCTGCGGCCTGACCTGGGGCTCGCTGCCCCCGGTCGATCCCCAGCAAACCTGGCTGCGCACGCCCTTCGAGGCCTCTGGCCTGGCGACGGATGAACCGCTCGAACTGCTCGCTGGTCGCTTGCTCAGCTGGGGCCTGGTGGATGCCTCCATGTGCCCCTTTAATGGCCTGATGCTGGACGGCAGCGCCAGCGTCTGCGGCGTGGAATCAACACAGGCAGCGGTTCACGATTGGCAGGATCGCTTCGACAATCGTATCTTCTCCATCGCCAAGGATAACGGACTGCCCGCCGTGCTCATGAAACGTATCTTCGCCAAGGAAAGCCAGTTCTGGCCGGGTGGCTTCCCGAACCTGGCCGAGTATGGCCTGGGTGGATTGCACATCGAGGGGACAGACACGCTGCTGCTGTGGAACGTATCTTTCTACCAGCAGCTCTGCCCGCTGGTGCTCTCTGAGGAGACCTGCAGCAAACGCTACCACGAGCTCGATTTCGAATCGCAGGAGATGCTGCGTGGGACGCTGGCGGTGCAAGCCGATGTGACTTGTACCGATTGCCCCAACTTCATCGACCTGGAGAAGGCGGAGGAGACGGTCGACCTGTTCGCCAACCTGTTGCTGGCCAACTGCGCCCAGGTGGGGGAAGTGGTGCGCCAGACCTTCAATAATGCCCCCGGCGACGCGGCCTCCTACCCCGACCTCTGGCGCCTGACGCTGGCGAATTACAACGCAGGTTCAGGCTGTCTGTACGAGGCACTGGACGATGTCAATAGCCAGCGCAAAATCCTGGTCTGGCCCAATGTGCGCGAGGCTTTGCTCGAACTGGAGGCCTGCAAAGGCGCAGTCGACTACGTCGAAGACATCACGCTCTATTAAATCAACCAAACACCCACTCGAAACCCCTTTCTTACAACTAGACATAAATGTACCCTGATAGCTTTTGATAGCTCTCGATGCTTTTCCTGAGAGTCCGTCGATAGGCATTGCGAGGCGAGCTGACCGAAGATCGTGGGAGTTCCGCCCGGCATAAATCGGCCTTTGCGCTTATCCTGAATGGCGAGAAATCAGCCGGGCGAAGCCTGGAGGCATACATGAGCGAAAATGAAGTGGCACAGACCGATCAAGCGATCGTTGTAGAGGCCAGGCAGGACGTGCGCGCCCCGTTCGAGCTGGCGCTGATCGCCCTGTTGTTGGGATTGGCGGTCGAGATCCTCTTCGATGGCCATGCGCTGGGGATCAATTTCCCCATCTGGGCCGCACTTTCAGCGGCGGGCTTGCTGGCAGCAACGGTTTTCGAGCAGGTCAAACCCTCTCGAACCGAAGGCCTGCTGGCGATCCCGGTTCTCTTTTTCAGCATCATGGCCGCTGTCCGGCGCGAGGAACTTTCGGTCTTCCTGGCGGTCGTCTTTACCCTGCTGTGTTTCGGCATCTGGGTACGAACCTTCCGGCCAGGGCGATTCCTGCGCTTTGGATGGTTAGATCTGATCGTGGCATGGATCCTGGTGCCGGTCGAAGCGATGCTGCGCCCCTGGCGGACGGCGGCTGCCGCCTGGCGCCGGGCTGTGGGTGAGAGCGGGGCGCGCAAGCGTGGCTGGGCCTTGCTACGCGGCGTGCTGTTGGCCTTGCCGGTGCTCGCCATCTTCACCGCATTACTCGCAGCAGCCGACCTGGTGTTCGGAGATCTGGTGGAGGATATCCTCAAGTGGCTGAACATCGAGCTGCTGCTCGAATGGTTCGGGCGCAGCCTTGTCATCCTGCTCAGCGGGGTATTCAGCCTGGGCGCTCTGGTCGCCGCGCTGCGAGAACGTGAACCGGATCCGCTCCTTGGGGAGGAGAAGCCGCTCATCAAGCGCTTTGTCGGGTTCACCGAAACGAGCATCGTGCTGGGCGCCGTCGATCTGCTTTTCCTCTTCTTCGTCCTGGTGCAGTTCCGCTACTTTTTCGGCGGGCAGGCCAACATCTCAGCCGCCGGCTACACCTACAGCGAGTACGCCCGCCGTGGTTTTGGCGAATTGGTGACGGTCGCGGTGCTGGCCCTGGGCTTGATCATGGCTTTGGGGTACTACGGCAAGCGCGAAGAAACGGGCCAGGAGCGCTGGTTCAACGGCTTGAGCACTGCGCTGGTTGCGCTGCTGGGTGTGATGCTGCTCTCGGCATTCTTGCGGCTCCAGCTGTATGAAACCGCCTATGGCTTCACCCGCTTGCGCACCTATACACATTTCTTCATTTTCTGGCTGGGCCTGGGCTTGGTCGTGTTCCTGGTGCTGCTCTACCGGCGAGAGCTGAGGCGATTCGCCCCGGCGGTCTTCCTGGGGTCGATGGGCTTTGCCGCAACCCTCAATCTGATCAACATCGATGGATATATCGCCCACCGCAACATCCAACGCTTCATGGGCGGGCAGGCTTTTGAGACAGCCGAAGGCCGCAGCTATCCAGAGGTCGATCTTGGCTACTTGCTCAGCCTCAGCGCGGATGTGATGCCTACCGTAGCAGGCTTTGCGCAGCAGGCACCCCAGGAACTGCGCTACGAACTGCTGGGAGAGATCGCCTGCCGGGTTCAAAATGGTTGGTCCAACTACAACCGCGATTCATGGCCTTCCTATCACTTCTCTCGTGCTCGGGCTGATCGCATACTGGCGGATCTGGAGGATGAGTTGGCGCAGTATGAGGTCGAATGGGATAACGAGAACTAGCGCAACATCGCCACCGGTCCACAGGGCCCTGTGGAGTGTCGTGGGTAGTACGGCTACAATTGGTAGGTGGTGATGTCGATCCTGCTTCTTATCGGGCTTGCATTGTTCGTGGTGCTGCTGGTTGTGTATCTGTTCAGAGATCAATTGATGTCCTAGGGTGGACAGGGCGAGTGATCGCCACCTCTTTCGGAGCCGGGGCTG
>JBFFMI010000117.1:0-9107 GCA_041554155.1 Anaerolineales bacterium | reverse complement strand
CTATCCATTCAAGACTTATGGTGTTACCGAACCGCATTACGGATTACCCCAAGACACACTCGAGGTGATCCTGGCAGGGAAGGCCCAGGTGTATGTGGACTGGGTACGGGTATGCTCGCATTCACAAGTAAGGTGAAACGTTGAATGATGAGTTGTCTCTCAAGTAGGTTAAGATGTGCATAGATCTTGATATTAATTATTGGCATCTTGGCAGTCGCGATATTTGTCGTGTTTGCCACCCTGGAAAGCGGGGAGCTAGAACTGGAACCTAAAAAACCGCCTACTAAAGAAGCTGAGCTAACCTATCTTGATCCCTTCCAACCGGTGGATGGGCGAGTGATCGATCTGCTCTCCCGCATGACCCTCAATGAAAAAGTGGGGCAGATGGTGCAGATCAGCAAAGACGGGATTCGACCAGGCGAGGTGAAGGAATACTTCATCGGTTCGGTCCTGAGTGCTGGGGGTGGCTTCCCGGCAGATAATTCCCCCGCAGGCTGGCTCGAAATGGTCAATGGTTTTCAGTCTGAGGCTTTGGAGACCAGGTTGGGGATCCCGCTGATTTACGGTGTCGATGCTGTGCATGGACACGGCAACATGATAGGGGCGACGCTCTTTCCACACCAGATCGGGTTGGGGGCAACCAGGGATCCTGATCTCATTCGGCGCATCGGCGAGGCAACTGCAAGGGAGATTCTCGCAACCGGGATTCCCTGGAACTTTGCCCCGGTTCTTGTTTCCGCCCAGGATATCCGCTGGGGTCGCACCTTCGAGACCTACAGCGAAGATATCGCCATCGCTAGCGAGATGGCCACGGCCTACATGATTGGGTTGCAAAGCATGCCGCCAGAATACGATCCTGCGCCAGGGCAGACGATCTACACGTTGGCCACACCTAAACATTATCTCGGCGATGGCGGCACGGAGTGGGGTACTTCCCAAACGGATAATTACCAACTGGATCAAGGGGACAAGACCATTGAGGAGGCCGAGGTACGCAGCTTCTTTCTTCCCCCCTATCAGCAGGTCGTCTCCCGGGGTTCGTTAAGCATCATGCCCTCCTACAGCAGTCTGAACGGGGTCAAAATGCATGCCTCACGCTATTGGCTAACGGACGTATTAAAAGGCGAACTGGGTTTTCCAGGTTTAATCATCTCAGACCTGAATGCGGTGCAGCAAATAAACGAAGATTATTACCGGGCCGTGGTCACTTCGGTGAACGCCGGCGTGGATATGATCATGATCTCTTCGGATTTCAAAGGCTTGCTAACCCTCTTGCGGCATGGGGTTGAAAACGGGGACATCGATAGGGCGCGCGTGGATGATGCTGTCAGCCGCCTCCTTCACGTAAAGTTTGCCCTTGGCTTGTTTGACCATCCATTTGGTGATCCCTCATTGCAAGAGGAGATTGGGTCTGAAGATCACCGCCAGTTGGCCCGACAGGCCGTGCGCGAATCGCTTGTGCTGCTGAGGAATGAGCACGAAACGCTCCCGCTCAGTAAGGAGATTGAGCGAGTGTACGTAGCTGGCGCCAAAGCCGATTCAACCGGATCCCAGTCTGGTGGGTGGACGGTGACCTGGCAGGGCAGCAACGTAAGCCTTCAACCAGGCACCACCATCCTAGAGGGGATCCGTGGGGCGGCAAGCGCAGATGTTGTCGTTGAATTCCAAACCAAGGCTGAGTTTAGCGATGTGGCCGATGTCGGTATTGTAGTAGTTGGCGAGAACCCCTACGCAGAAGGGGTTGGGGATCAAGAAGATCTGGGTTTATCTGAAGCGGATATCCAGTTAATCAAACGGATGCGGGAACATTGCCAGAAGCTTGTAGTCATCCTGCTTTCTGGGCGTCCGTTGATCATCACGGACCAATTCCCACTTGCAGAAGCCTGGGTGGCCGCCTGGCTTCCTGGCACAGAAGGTGGCGGAGTGGCTGATGTGCTCTTTGGGGAGTACCCCTTTACCGGCACGCTGCCCTACACCTGGCCGCGTTCGCATGATCAAATTCCGAGTGACCGGATTACGACGGCTGATAAAGAAGGTTGTGATGCACCGCTCTTTTTATTTGGCTACGGTTTGGGCGAAGCGGGAAGTACGCCCGTCGAACCGATTCAGTGCCCTTAATCTCCCAAGGTTTTTGCGATGATGCCCGAGCAATTGTTACGCCAAAATCATGCCTTTGATCAAGATGGTCGCTATATCTTGCGCGCATTTGATCATATGCGCCCATTTTCAAGCTTCCTGCCTGGCATCGCGGGGCTCATGGGGATCCCAATGTGGGCTTTTTATGTCAACCGCGGCCAGGCGCTCTCCAGTTTTGGTGTCGAGAGTAAGGATCTTCCCATCCTGGAATTCCAGAACGCCAATCGCGCCTATCAACTGACTGCATTGCATGGTTTCCGCACCTTTCTTCGGGGTGATGCATGGTTCTACGAGCCCTTCCAATCCAGCGAAGGCGATTCGATCCAGCGGGACATGTTCGTAGGTATGAATGAAGTTGAAATCGAAGAGAAAGCCATCGGCCTCGGCTTACAGACCAATGTGCTTTATTACACGCTACCCGAAGAGCCTTTTGCCGCCCTTGTCCGCCGCCTGACGATCACCAATACGGGTACGCATCAACGCGCCTTTGAGATCCTGGATGGTTTGCCGGGGATCGTTCCTGCTGGCGTGAATAACTGGTTCCTCAAGAACATGGGTCGTACGATTGAAGCTTGGATGGAGGTTACTGAACTTGAGAGGCAGATCCCCTTCTTCAAGCTTGCAGCGACACCCGGTGATGCCACCGAGGTAACCCCTGTCCGTGCCGGGAATTTTGCGCTGGCCATGAGCGAGGGGACTTTGCTGCCCCCTATCGTTGATCCAACAGTACTTTTTGGACAGGAGACCTCCTTTCTTACGCCCCGGGGGTTTATCGAAGGCGGGCTTCAGGCGGTGCTTTCCGCTGATCAGGTGACCCAGGGTCGTTCGCCCTGCGCTTTCTTTGGCAAGGATTGTGTGCTGGCAGCCGGGGAGGCGATCACGATTGACAACCTCTACGGTCATGCTTTTGAGCATGAGGTTATTTCCGATCGGGCAAACCAAATCAAAGCACAGGGCTACTTTGAGTCGAAGCATGAGATCGCACAACGTCTTACCATCGAACTCACTGATCCGGTCGAGACGCACACGGCGAGTCCAACCTTTGATGCCTACTGCCGCCAAACGATGCTCGACAATATCCTGAGAGGGGGTTGGCCGCTTATCCTCCCCGGAGAACAGGTCTATCACGTCTACTCGCGCAAGCATGGTGATCCGGAACGAGACTACAATCACTTCTTCCTGGCGGCACAACCTTACTCGCAGGGCAACAGCAATTACCGGGATGTCAACCAGAATCGTCGAAATGACCTGCGCTTTGAACCTCGCACGGCCGCAGCCAATATCCATACCTTCATGAGTCTGATGCGCTCCGATGGCTACAATCCATTGGTGGTGCAGGGCAAATGTCTCTCGATCCCGGAAGATGCTCGACCCTCAATCCTTGGATATCTGGACAAACCTGAGGGTATGGGCGATCTGCTTGAGGCAGAATTCACCCTGGGCGAATTGTTGCTGCGAGCACACGAGTGTGGTCTTGAAACTTCGACAGAGGCATTTCTCGAGGCTGTGCTCGAACAAGCCACCCAGCATATCATGGCGGAGCATGGGGAAGGATTCTGGACCGATCATTGGACCTACAATCTCGATCTGATTGAAAGTTACCTGGCCATCTACCCGGACAAAGAGCAATGGCTGTTCTTTAATTCGCCTCCATTGGCGTTTTTTGACAGCGCCTATGTCGTACAGCCCAGGGATCGAAAGTATGTCCTGAGTAAAGGCCAACCGCAGCAAGCTAACGCTGTTGTGCTTGATAGCGAGAAAAACGCCTTGATCCAAGCCCGCAGCACAAGTCCCCATTGGGTACGAAGTGAGCATGGTCGTGGCGAGATCTTCCGCCTGCCCTTGATCTCCAAGCTGGTGTTGGTGGCGCTGCTCAAGTTCGCCACGTTGGATCCCGATGGCTTGGGGATCGAGATGGAAGCCGGGAAACCGGGCTGGTGTGATGCGCTGAACGGCTTACCTGGTTTATTCGGATCGTCGATGGTGGAGACGTACGAGCTGCTGCGCTTGTTGAGGGCTCTTGCTGACGTGCTCGAGCGATCTGGACGTCCGGTTCCGTTCCCGGAGGAGGCAGCCGTCTTGTTCCGCAACGTGCTCGCGCACATGGATAGCGATCTCGATCCATTCGATCGTTGGGATGCTATCGCTGGAGAGCGGGAAAGTTATCGCAGTTCGACCAGGCTTGGTTTTCAAGGTAGCTCCGTCACGATCGACACGGCGCCACTTTTGGGTGACCTGCAGAAGCTCATGGATTTCACGGCGGAGGCTATCGAGCGTGCCGTTGCGATGAACGATGGCTTTCCACCAGCGTATTACTTCTACCGGGTGGATGAATACGAGGTATTAGCAGAAACGGATGATCTGGGTCGACCAACCATTCGCCCACGCGCCTTTACGCGCCAGGTCCTGCCTGCCTTCCTCGAAGGTCCAGTCCGGCAAATGAGGCTCCTGCGGGATCCTGAGCAGGCAATGGCTTTGCACCACCGTGTGAAAGCGAGCGACGTATACGATCGAAAACTAGGGATGTACCGTCTAAATGCATCGCTGAAGGACCAGCCACACAGCATTGGTCGGATTCGGGCCTTCACACCTGGTTGGCTTGAAAATGAATCAATCTTCTTGCATATGTCCTACAAGTACTTGCTCGAACTCCTGCGGGCAGGACTGGTCGAAGAATTTTTTGATGCCATGAAGAATCACCTGGTCCCTTTCTTCGATCCACAAGTTTACGGGCGCAGCGTGCTGGAACACTCTTCGTTCATCGCCAGCAGCGCCCATCCCGATCCCACCCTGCATGGAGCTGGCTTCGTCGCACGTCTGACCGGCGCTACGACAGAGTTTCTCAGCATGTGGGGGATCATGATGGCGGGCGAGAAGCCCTTCTTCCTTGATGAAGGGAAACTTTACCTGGCCCTGCGTCCCAGCTTGCCGGGTTGGTTGTTCAAGGAGAATGGGACACTTTCCTTCCGATTTCTCGGCACCACGTTGGTCACCTACCATAATCCAGGGATGTCGAACTTATGTCAGCAACTTGCGGATGAGATTGTGCAGATCGATCGTGAAGGGCATGAAACCCGGCTGGCCGGTGGCCAAGTGGGGGAGGCCGAAGTCTTGCAGATTAGAGACGGCAAGCTAGCAGAACTCCATCTATATTTTCACGAGGTGTGAATGAACATTAATGATTGGGTGTTTGAAGATCCACATGGAACCTTTAGCCTGTCAAACCCACAGGCGGCGAGCTATCTTTATTTTCCCCTGATCAACGAAGCCGGGATGATGGCTTCCGTCTCACCCTATCTGAATGGCGATGCCAAAGCTGATCAGGAGTCTTTTCTGCTTCTGCCAGTGTCTGCGGAAGATCTGCACAACAGCCGCTCAGGGCGCAACTTCTGGGTCTTGATCGATGGGGAGACACCCTGGTCCGTCACGGGGAATAGCGCCGGGCAAATCGCCGCAAGTCTGACCCGCAACCAAGATGATGTCAGCCTACGGGCCGGATTGCTCTGGCATACGCTTACGCGTCGGCATCTTGCCAGTGGTCTTGAAGCGGTTGTCACGAATTTCGTGCCTGCAACAGAGGATTGTGTCGAATTGATGCAGGTGAAGCTCAGAAATACCGGTGATCGATCGCTGCGGCTCACACCTACCGCTGCCATCCCCATCTTTGGCCGTTCGGCGGATAACGTACGCGATCACCGCCATGTCACCTCGCTTCTGCAGCAAATTACCTGCCACCCAGCCGGGGTGCTTGTGCGACCGACGCTCATTTTCGCCGAGGGTGAACATCGGATTAATACGCGTACATACGCCATCCTGGGAACTGGTCCTGAAGCACCGGTGGGCTTTTTCCCGGTCGTAGAGGATTTCATTGGGGAGGGAGGGACGCTGGACTGGCCAAGTGGCGTCGTGAACAAGCATGCTGTAACCTGCCCGGCCGGAACCAGACTTGAGGGTTTCGAAGCCATGGGCGGCATTCGATTTGCGGATGTCGTTTTACAGCCGGGCGAGGACAGAATCTACATTCTCATGCTAGGCATCCTGGATGGGGAGGATACCCCGGAGGCGCTCCTGAACCGCTATGGTAGCCCAAAGATGTTCGAGGCAGCCCTTACGGAGTCCCAGAGCTTCTGGCGCGACAAGCTTGATACACTCCGGTTCGAAACAGCCAATCCACGGTTCAACAACTGGCTGCGTTGGGTAGGTTTGCAGCCGATACTGCGCAAATGGATGGGAAACTCCTTCTTGCCCTACCATGATTATGGCCGCGGCGGGCGCGGTTGGCGCGATCTGTGGCAAGACAGCCTGGCAATTCTATTGATGGAAGAGGGATCGGTGGGGGAGACCTTATATGCCCATTTTGGTGGGGTGCGCCTGGATGGCAGCAACGCCACCATCATTGGAGCGAATCCCGGAGATTTTAAGGCCGATCGTAACAATATTGCCCGGGTTTGGATGGATCACGGTGCCTGGCCACTGCTTACGACAAAACTATACCTGGATCATACGGGAGACCTGGAATTCCTGCTGCGTGAACAGGTTTATTTCAAAGATCAACATTCTCACCGCTGCATGGCGGTGGATGAACACTGGTTGGAGGAGCAGGGCACGCTTCAGCGAACCATAGTTGGTGATGTGTATCAAGGGACGATCCTGGAGCATCTCCTCATTCAACATCTCACGGCCTTTTTCAACGTCGGTCCACACAACATGATCCTATTGGAGGACGCGGATTGGAATGACGCTTTGGACATGGGCCGTCCCGATGGGGAAAGTGTGGCATTTACGGCTCTCTACGCGGGCAATCTGCGCGTTCTGGGGGAACTCTGCCTGGTGCTTGATGGAACCGGTATGAAAGAAACCGAGCTGTTTGAGGCGCTTTTACCCTTCTTCAGCTTTGCCGACCAAAAACAGGATAACGCTTCCGTTCAAGACAAACGCCAACGCCTTGATCGCTACTTTGAGGCGGTTCGTCATCGGGTAGCGGGCGAGAAGGTACCGGTGAAATTGACCTCACTGGCAAAAGACTTAATGGAGAAAGCCGACTGGTTGACGAACGAATTACGCCGAGCGCAGTGGCTTTCGAGTTCATCAGGCGGGGGATGGTTTAACGGCTATTACGATGCCGCAGGTGAAAGAATTGAGGGGGAATTTGTGGATACCGTTCGCATGACCCTGGCTGGCCAGGTTTTTACGACCATGTGCGGGATCGCCAACCAGGAGCAGGTGGAAAGCATTGTCCGATCGGTTGACAAACATCTGTATGACAGTGAAGTCGGTGGACCTCGCTTGAACACAGATTTTGGCGAACCTTCATCTAAACTCGGTCGGATGTTTGGTTTTGCCCATGGCCATAAGGAAAACGGGGCGATGTTCAGTCATATGGCGGTCATGTACGCCAACGCGCTCTATAAACGCGGCAGGGTGAGAGAAGGATGGGACGTGCTTGAAGGGATTTACAAGCATGTACAGGATTTCAATCAGTGTCGGATTTACCCGGGGATTCCTGAATACGTCAATCCGCGCGGACGAGGCATGTATCCATACCTCACCGGATCAGCCGCCTGGTTTTTGATGACCTTGTTGAACGAGGTATTTGGAATCCGAGGCGAATTGGGCGACCTCTTGCTGGATCCCAGACTTCTTGCGTGCCACTTTGATGGCGACGGGAAAGCAACTGTAAAAACAAGGTACGCAGGAAAATCCCTAGAGATTATCTATCACAACGTCGACCGGCTTGATTTTGGAGACTATCGAATCGGGCGCTTGGAGGTCAATCTTCAGGCCCTCAAACTCTCCGAGTATGATCAGGGTACGATCATCCCACGCGAGCAGATTGATAAGTGGCCGCCGACCACACAAGTGGACGTCCATTTAGTGCCTGTAAGCGGATGATGCTAAACATTGGCCAGGCGAGACCAGCTCATTGAGGGAAAAACACATGCATTCAACTGTGCTCATAACTGGAGCAAATAGAGGCTTGGGTTTAGCCCTGGTGAGGGAGTTCCTGGAAAAAGACTTTACCGTCTATTCGATATCCCGATCTGTCAGCGAGTCCTTGAAAATCCTGCAAAGAGATCACGAAAAACTGATCTGCTATGCAGCCGATGTAAAAGACATAGCCAGGTTGAAGGAAATTGCTCATGATTTTTCAAAGAACGATTATGCGATCGACATCCTTATCAATAACGCTGCTGTAAATTTAGAACCGGATCCCGCTGATATTGATGCCCTGGATATTGATACGATCATGGAGACATTTCGCATCAATTCGGTCGCTCCATTGAGCGTCATTCAAATCTTCTTGCCTTTGACACAGCGATTGATCGTGAACATCTCTTCCGAAGCAGGATCGATTGAGAACTGTTGGCGCGATAAGGAATACGGCTATTGCATGAGCAAAGCGGCTTTGAATATGGCATCGAAGATCCTGCAGAATAGACTCGAACGCGATGGAATCAAGGTTCTCGCCATCCACCCACAGTGGTTCACATCAGATATGGGCGGATCAGAAGCTCCGATTTCCCCTGAAGAATCCGCGGTCGATGTCGTGAAGACAATCCTGAGAGACTGGTCGCTCGAAGATCCGATCTATATCGATAGTGTGACTGCGGAGAAGATGGCCTGGTAAATGTCAGAAACCTCCAAAGCCCTCCTGATGGGAGGGGACGATAGCACATACCACGATTTTCAAAGATTACTTCCCATTATTCGTGGGTATCTGACCGATCTTGAATTGGATGTGACGGTTACTGAAGATCCCGACATGTTCCTGAGCGACAATGTCCGGGACTTTCACCTCGTCGTTTGTTACACCTTTGGCCACACACTCAATCCAGCTCAAGAAGAGGGTTTGTTGGACGCCATCAAGGGGGATCCCTGGGACGAAGCGGCGAAGACGCGGGGATTTGTCGGCATTCATGGGGCGGCTTGTTCATTCTTAAACTCTGAAGCCTATCTGAGAATGCTGGGGG
>JBFFMI010000116.1:0-9128 GCA_041554155.1 Anaerolineales bacterium | reverse complement strand
TAAGGTCTAGCGCAGTCATCAAATCATCGTAGGGACGGCTGCGGTTGGAGACTACGGCCAGAGAAAAGCCCGCATCACTCAGTTGCGATAACACCGGTGGCACATCTGGATGGACGCAATCCACCGGCTCATATTCCGTGCGCATGCGCTCCGTAACCGCTTGCGCTAATTCACCGACCTCTGATTCCGAGCTCCCAATCGCCATTAAATGACGTCTGGCATGGTTCAACCAGAAATCACCATTGTCCTTCCACGGGCCAAAGCGGGCCAGATCCTGCTGCAACTCATCTGATTCAGCCCAGTACGCATTTACCCAGCGCTCCCCCGCCAGGCGCATCTCAGGGGTGGTCTCGAACCCACTCTCCCCGGCAAAGCGATAAAAGGTTTCCATGGAGGAAGGTTCACTATGGCGAAGCGTGCCGTCGAAATCGAAGAAGATCGCTTTAATATCTTTTGGAATCATAAACAGTCTTGGGCTCTTTTTCTAACCGCCAATGTACGACATCTCGACTTTCGGCAGATCAGTCGTAGCATCAGAACGGATCTCGGAGTACCTGTCAGTACGGCCTGACCACACCTTCTCAATCTCAGCTCGTATTTCTTCGTCGGTGGCCCCCTCCCTGAGGAAACATTTCAAGTCGATCCCATCAATAGCAAACAGACAGGTATAGAGCTTGCCATCGGCTGAGAGGCGTGCCCGCGTGCAGCTTCCGCAAAAGGGTTGCGTGACCGATGCAATCATCCCGATTTCACCCTGACCATCTTGATAGCGATAGCGCCGGGCGACCTCTCCGGAATAATTCGGCTCAACTGCCTCAAGCGGGTAGACCTGGTCGATCGTCTGCAGGATCTCCCGCACGGGCACCACATCATCCAGTCGCCAACCGTTGGTCGAGCCCACGTCCATGTACTCGATGAAACGCAGGATATGACCACTACCGCGGAAGTGTTCCGCCATCGGCAGTATGCTGCCTTCATTCACGCCGCGCTTGACGACCATGTTGATTTTAATGGGTGCCAGCCCGGCACTCTCTGCGCTGCGGATGCCATCCAGGACAACCTTGACAGGCACATCGACATCGTTCATGCGCTGGAAGGTGGCATCCTCGAGTGAATCGAGGCTGATCGACACCCGATCCAACCCAGATTCTTTCAACAGTTGTGCTTTCTGGGGCAGCAGGGAGGCGTTGGTCGTCATGGAGAGTTCGAGATCCGGTATACGCGAGAGACTCGCTACAAGTACCTCGAGCTCTTTGCGCAATAGGGGCTCTCCCCCGGTCAACCGCACTTTCTTAACCCCGAGTTCTCTGAAGATATTCGCCAACCGGGCGATTTCTTCAAAGGTCAGTAGTTCTGCGCGTGGGAGAAAGGGATGATCCCGGCCAAATAGCTCTTTCGGCATGCAGTAGCTGCACCGAAAATTACAGCGATCGGTTACTGAAATACGCAGATCGCGCAGTTGCCGCTTACGGGTATCGAGGAGCTGTTGTTCAATATTTTTGGTCATAGCATTTCCCTGACCAATTGCGCTGGTCAGGGGTTATGTGATTCTATCATAGCGCTTCTCTCACTATCGCTGAAAGCGGGAGGAGCATCCTGTGCGCTGCAGATCGCTGCTCTAAGCAATGAACTATATGAGCAAACGCATTCCGAGCAAGATGACGACCAGATTACCCATGATACTTAGCAGCTGGTTGGCCCTTGCCGGAAGCTTCCTGCCGGCGAAAGCGCCAAAGGCTGCCAGGAGCCATTGCCAGGAAAGTGAGGCCAGGCCGGCACCGAGGACAAATACGATCCGATTGAGTACGCTGCGCTCAGTCTGGATATCACCGAGGATAAGCGCTGAAAAGTAGATAATGGTGAGCGGATTGAGAAGTGTCAAACCGAGAAATGTCAAATAGATCTGTCCGCCTGGACCAACATCCTTGCGGCTGATCTCGCTGGGCTGCCGTATGCTGAACAGCTGCCGTAATCCCCACAAACCAAGACCGATCAGTGCCACACCACCCAGAATACGGAAAGTCTCTGCCAGAGGCATCAGCAGCGATTGCAGGAGTGTGCCCCCGATGGCTGCCACAGCGGCGTAGAGGAGATCAGCCGAAGCCGCTCCAGCGCCTGCCTGCAAGCCGCTGGTAAGACCACGGCGAATACTGACTTCAATGATGAGCACGGCGATGGCGCCGACTGGGATCGCGATGCCGTAGCCAGCAAGGACGCCATCCCAGAACGATTGAAGATCCACCGGGCTACACTTTCAGGGTCCGAGGACGCGTGGCGCTTGCAGTTCGATCTCCCCTGAGAGATCATACGGCAAGGCCCCTGTGATGAGCACTGGCAGCATCTCGCCCACCGGGATATCCCCTTCAATTAAAACCAGACCATCCACTTCAGGTGCATCTCGGTAGGTCCTGCCAAGCGAAATCCCTTCCTGCGTTCCTTCAATCAGTGTAGTTAACCTACGGCCGATGAATTCTTGATTGCGTTCAAGCGAGATCTTCTGTTGAACCGTCATCAAGCGCTCAAGCCGATCCTGTTTAATCTCAGGGGCCACCGGGTCCCCCAGTGGTTCACTTGTCGTGCCGGGTTCGAACGAGAAAGGGAAAGCGCCCACCCGGTCAAATCGGATCGTTTCGACGAATGATAGGAGATCTTGAAATTGATCTTCTGTTTCACCCGGATAACCAACGATAAAGGTTGTCCTTAATGCGAGATCAGGGATTGCAGCACGCATTTTTTCAAGCGTGGAGTTTACCCACTCCAGGTTTGCTGGCCTGCGCATGTTGCGCAAGACCTCCCGATTTGCATGCTGCAGTGGCATATCGAGGTACGGAAGGATCTGGTCATGCGTGGCCATGACTTCAATCAGGCGATCGGTCACATAACCAGGATAGGCGTACATAACACGGATCCATTCGATGTCTGGAGCCTGGTTCACGATACTTTCAAGCAGCTTGGCCAAGCCATCACGCAGCCCCAGATCGTGCCCATAATCGGTCGTGTCCTGAGCGATCAAAATCAGTTCCCGCACACCACCCGATTGAAGCAGTTTGGCTTCCTGGAGGATTGATTCCATTGGCCGACTTACCGCTGTACCCTTAATGAGCGGGATCGCACAAAAGGCGCATGGTCGCCGGCAACCATCAGCGATTTTGAGGTAGGCGCTTGCACCCTGGATCGCAACCCGATCTATCCCCCGTTCATCGGTGCCCACAGTTGCTACTTCCGGCAGGTGGTAAAGTGGTTCAGGAATGCTTTTCGCTCGGATGGATTGCACCACTTCAACGATATCCATCCATCGCCGTGTTCCCAGGATGCCGTCGATACCGGGGATGTCCCGGGCGATCTGCGCTCCGTAGCGCTGTGTCAGGCAACCGGCTGCGATCAAGCGCTGGTCACTTCGCTTGGCTTCCGCCAATTCACGTAGAATTCGCAGCGACTCTTCCTTGGCTGGCCCGATAAAACCACAGGTATTCACGATGAGCACATCGGCGTCTTGCGCCTCGGCACTGACCAGATACCCGGCTCGGCCCAGCAAACGTCCCATCGACTCCGAATCGACGGTGTTTTTAGCGCAACCCAAGGATACGAGATGGAAGCGCGCCGCCATGGGTCAGCCACCGACCTGCGTAATCGTAGGAGTGGGTGTCTCGGTTGGCGGTGGAGAGGCCGTCGGAGTGAGCGTTTGCGTGGGTGTAGGCGTCTGCATGCCGCGAATGGTCCAAACCCGCGTGATGACTTGATTGACCTGCCCCATCAGACCTTGATCCTGTCCATTAAAAAACACCCGCAATCCTCGTCCATTACCGGTAATCACTTCCACCCGATCCTCTCCAATGAATGAAAGCCTGTCACCGGCGAGCATGCGTCCTTGGAATTGCTCCTGGCCGTCGGCGATAACCTGTACGAAGGTGCTCTGTTCAGCCAGGATCTCGAGCTCAATCCGCTCAACGAGACCTAGAGGCAGCGTAGGGGTTACACTCGCTTCAATTTGTTGCGTTACCTCAGCGGGTGGGATGGCTTCTCCAATCAATTGAGCAGTACTGGTTGGGAGTTGTGTCGGCGCCGGAGAGGTTTCTGTGCTCACCACGGTAGGCTCCACGGGTTGATTCAATGTCAAGAGGATACGATTTGAGCCCCACACCAGGAGGGTGATCACGGCAAACGCCACACCTGCCGTGATGATCTGATCCCCATAAATCCTGAGCCGCCTGGGTGGACGTTGCGCCGCTGCCGGGGTCGATGGTGATGCTGTTGTACGGGATCGTTTGGTGCGCCCACTCTGGGACGTCTCTCCCTGGGCCAGGCGCTGGAGGATCTCTTCAGGGTTCAAGCCCAGGTAGTCTGCGTAATTGCGCAGAAAACCCCTCACCTGGGCGCGCGATGGCAGGCTATCGAACTCGCCGTTCTCCAGCGCGTCCAATCGAACGGCCCGGATGCGTGTAGCCCGTTCGACCTCTTCCAGCGTCAGACCCAGGCTCTCCCGGGCCTCTCGCAGGGTTTTACCTATCGATTCCATGAGCGCTCACAGATATACAAAACCACCGGCGCCTACGTACATACGCCGGTGGTCATCAAAGCCAAACTTTATTGCTCTTCCTCTGCTTCCGATTCTTCCTCTGGAGTTTCGGTTGCTTGATCCTCTACTTCAGATTCCTCGGCTTCGGAGATCGGCTCTTCCCCTTCGGCCTCAAGCTCAGGGGCATCCAGTGCGGTCGCCTCTGCTGCTGCTTCCTCTACGGCTTCAGCTTCTGCTTCTTCCTTTGCAGCCTCTTCTTCCAGCTCAGCCTGCAAGTCGACAAACTGGCCAGCAGCCTCGGCTTCGACAGCGAGCTCCTCCAGTTCATAGACAGACTCTGGCGGCTCGCCCTCGCGATGAACCAGGGCCGTGATGGAAGGTATCAGGTCGATGGTGAGACGTACCTCCACGCTATGAACACCGAGGGTCTTGAGCGGTTGCGTTTCAATCTGCCGGCGGTCGATCTGCGCCCCGATCTTCTCCTCAATCGCATCTGCGATCATGGCGGTCGTGATCGAGCCGTAGAGTTTCCCGGTCTCGCCTGCCTTCACCCCGAAGGCTAATTCCAGGCCCTCAACTTTCTCGGCAACAGAAGAAAGCTCCTCATTCAGACGTACCCGCTCAACCGTAGCTTTCTCGCGAATGCGATCGGCCTGCTTGAGCATGCCAGGGGTCGCCAGCGCGGCCAGGCCCTGTGGGATCAAGAAGTTGCGGCCATAGCCTGCAGCCACCCTTTTTACATCTCCAGCCCGACCTAATTTGTAAACATCCTTCAACAGTAATACTTTCATTGTGCATCAAGCCCTTTCTGCAAAATTTAAGCGCCGCATGCGGCGCTCCGGGCGAAGGGTACAACGCCCACGGCATCGATTGTACCAGAGGCGCAACCACTGGTCAAAGGTGATCGCTCAGCCGTCTAGAGATCCCTTTTTTCCATAACGATCGCATCCTCACCATCGCGATAGTAACGTCGCCAGCGATCCACCTCATAATAACCTGCGGCGCGGTACAACGTCAGCGCCCCCTGATTAGAAGGCCGCAGACTCAAGCGCAAGCGCGGCATACTGATAGCACGTTCACATTGTCCCAGCAGATCTCGCCCGATCCCCTGTCTACGGAAATCTGGGTGAACAGCGATGCTGGCGATCCAGCCTGTGCTGCGCTGGCGACGGCGATCTCCAATCACGAAACCGATCAAATCTTCCCCTTGTTCAGCCACCAGCCGTATGGTCTCAGGAAATGTGAGGGCAGCCAGGACATCGATCCAGGGCCATGCATCTGCCTGAAAGCACAACTTCTCCAAGCGATGAAGCTTGAAGAAGTCGCGCAATTCTGCTTTACGGATGCTATAGGTCTGGCCCAGATTTCCAGGCCTTGCTTCGCCCAACTATTTCGCGCCCTTGGTGAAGTTCTCGATCATGCTTGTGAACTCCATTGGGAAGATGTACTTGGTTGAGGGGCTTGCACCGATATCCTTCAACGTTTCAAAGTACTGCAAGGTCATCGTCTTTTGATCGATCCCCTGGGCAATCCCGTAAATCTTATCCAGCGCCGCAGAGAAGCCTTCAGCCCGCAGCAATTGTGCCTCGCGATCACCTTCAGCACGCAAAATATTGGACTGCTTATCCCCCTCGGCCCGCAGGATCTCGGCTTGCTTTTCGCCCTCCGCTACGTTGACGGCTGCTTCTCGTTGTCCGGTTGACTCGGTAACGACAGCACGGCGAACGCGCTCGGCTGTCATCTGGCGGTTCATCGCCTCCTGAACTTCCTTGGGTGGGATGATCTCCCGGATCTCGACATTGGTAACCTTCACCCCCCAGCGCTCTGTGACCTCATCCAGCTTCACCCGTAACATCTGGTTGATGTGATCACGTTGCGAGAGCACATCATCCAAAGCGATACCGCCGATCACCGAACGCAGCGTTGTCGTCGCCATACCCTCTGCTGCAGCTTCGAAGTTGCCAACCTGAATGACGCTCTGCATCGCATCCACTACTTTGAAATACCATATGAAGTCAATGGCGATGGGCGCGTTATCCAGGGTGATCGATGTCTGATGAGGGATTTCACGTACCAGTTCACGCAATTCAACTTTCACCCCGCGCTCAATAAAAGGGATCAGCAAAATCAGGCCCGGGCCACGTTCACCCACACAGCGCCCCAGGCGGAAGACCACCAGACGTTCGTATTCCTGTACGATGCGGATGGCACTGGCCAGGACGGCGAGGGCCACCAACCCGACCCCACCGACCAAACAAGCGATAAATGTGACATTGCTCATTTCCTTCTCCTTCCCTTATTGGGAATGATGTCGCCTGGCTTCTCCAGGGTTTCGACATCCAAGATTAAGCCCTCGCGCCCCGTTACAAGCACCTGCAATCCGGGCTTGATCGGTTTCGCTGCCCGGGCAGTCCAGAGCTCGCCGAGGGCGAACACCGAGCCAATCGGATCAAGCATTGTACGCACTTCTGCGATCTGACCTATGACCCTCTCCGGATTGAGACTCGGTTCGGCTTGCTGTGCAACGAGCGCCTTTCGGATCGCAAACCAGAAGTACCCCAGGGTCAGCCCCGAGACAACCACGGCCAGCATGGGGTGTACAGCGATAAACCCTTGCTCGACATCGAAGAGAAAGACGGAGCCGATGCTAAGGATCAACGCCGAGATGCTCAGCCAGATCTCTGGTCGTTTTAGCCGTATAGAGAGCACGAATACCACACCCCCACATACCAGCAATGCAACCGCCCATGCGTGGAGAGGCAGTACAATCGTAGACAATCCCACCGCGGCCAGCGATACCAGCGCAAGCAGTTCCAGAACCCCGGTCCCGGGGCTCACGACTGCTAATGCGGCAAACCAGAGACCCGCCATCAAAGCCAGATAGACTAGATTGGGAAATAGCGGGGATTCAAAGAATGACATCTCCCACCTCCTGGTTCTCTCGGATCATTCCCACTGTAGGGTAGATGAAGCCGAACCACATCCCGCCCAGCAGACATCCAGCAGACAAGACTGCCGCAGGGCAGCTCAGTAAATTTGCGCTACTCAAACCTTCTTTTCATACATGCGATAGGTTTTGTACACCTCGCCGCCCAGCATGCGAATAGCACGGTTCATCATCTCATTATTTTCGAGGATCCAACTTCCCTCCGCCCAATGGTAACCTTTGCGGGCGGCACGTTTGGCTGTTTCGAGGTACATCAACGCATCGATGCCACGGGCACGATATTCAGGTAATACTCCCAGGGCGATCACACGGATCCACTCCGCCCGCTTGCGTACCTTCCAATGCCAGAGTAATTTGAGCATTGTGAAAAGCTCAGGCACATTCGGGCGTGGATAAGCATGCAGGAGTGGTTGATTCAGATCGGGGACAGTTAAGGAGAATCCGACCACCTCTCCCTCTACTTCAACCATCAACACCAGATCTGGATCAATAATCGGTTTCATACTCTCAGCAAGCTGATCGATCTCACCATCCGTCATGGGCACAAACCCCCAGTTCCTTTCCCATGATTTGTTGTAAACCTTCTTGAAACGCTCAACTTCTACATCAAACTCTTTCATACGAATAGGTCGAATGTGTAATTTTTTCCGCTCCCGGACTTTATCGACAACCCGCACAAGCTTCTCAGGCAGATTTTGAACAAATGTCGGCAGGTATATGGAATAAGCCCAGGAATCCATGACCTTCGGAAACCCGGCCGATTCAATAAAATCTTGATAATACGGTGGGTTGAACGTCATCAATGCCCTGGGAGGATCGTCATGCCCATCGATGAGCAAGAAGGACTCGTCATTGGTTGAGAATTGCGCCGGACCCATGATCGCTTCGTGGCCCGCCTTACGCACCCATTCTTCGGCGGCCTGCAACAAGGCATGTGCAGCCTCGCGGTCTTCAAGCACCTCGAAAAATCCAAAAAAACCGACGTTCACGTGCTGGAATTCATTGTAGGCCGTATTGGTGAAAGCCGCGATTGTGCCGACCGGATCTTCACCCCGGAAAGCCATTAAGTATTCAACCACAGCATGCTCGAAGAAGGGGTTCTTCTCGGGATTGAGAAAATCCTTGCGCTCGTTGATCAAAGGCGGCACCCAGTACGGATTGTTCTTGTAAACCTTCCAGGGAAAGGTGATAAATGCTTCGCGTTCAGCCGGCGTACTCATCCTGCGAATCGTCACTTCACTCATGGTTCTCCTCCTCTTGGGAATCTGATTATACAATCCCAAGACATGCACGGAAACGCCTGACGGCCCGATTCGTCTGCGTGTGACCATGCATGTCCATGATCTCCCGGTTGTATTCATGGGGAGACCGGGTGGTATCATACGCTCATTCCACTAGGAGGCACTGAAATCGGCTTCTCGGCGCTCTTCATCCTGGGTGTGATCCTGGGTTTTCTCTGGGTCGGATTTAGTGACCCGGTCGACCTCCTGGCGGAGAACCGTGCCCGGGAATCACCCTTCCCTGATCCCACCAATGCGATGGCCTATGCCCTCGGCGGCGGCTTGCTGGGTGCCAGGCTTTTATTTGTCGCACTACATCTCCCCTACTATCAAGACCATTACCTGGAGATTATCGCCTTGTGGCAGGGGGGCTTGAGCGCTTCTG
>JBFFMI010000115.1:0-9165 GCA_041554155.1 Anaerolineales bacterium | reverse complement strand
CATAACCCATGATGGCGTTACGGTCGCAAAGGAAATTGAATTAGAAGATCCGTTTGAGAATATGGGCGCCCAGTTGTTGAAAGAAGCGGCGACCAAGACCAATGACATCGCCGGCGATGGAACGACCACATCGACCGTTCTTGCCCACGCGATGGTGTCGGAAGGTTTGAAGAGCCTGGCGGCTGGATCAAACCCTATGATGCTGAAGCGTGGTATCGAAGCAGCCGCTAAGGCCGTTTCGGATGCCATTGGCAAGCAGGCCATTGATGTCACGACGCGTGACGAGATTGCCTCTGTCGCAGCCATTTCGGCGCAAGACAGCGAAATCGGCGAGCTGATCGCAGAAGTGATGGACAAAGTTGGCAAAGACGGTGTCATCACCGTTGAAGAATCCAAGGGCTTGGAATTCGAGACCGAATACGTTGAAGGTATGCAGTTTGATCGTGGATATATCTCACCCTATTTCGTGACGGATCCCGAGAATATGGAAGCTTCGATCGAAGAACCTTATTTGTTGATCCATGACAAGAAGATCTCTGCTGCAACCGATATCGTACCCATCCTTGAGAAGCTGGTTCAGCTTGGCAAGCGCGAGCTGCTGGTTATCGCCGAGGATATCGATGGTGAAGCGCTGGCCACGCTGGTTCTAAACCGCATTCGCGGTATGCTGAACGTTGTTGCGGTCAAGGCGCCTGGTTTTGGCGATCGACGCAAGGCAATGCTGCAGGATATCGCCATTCTTACCGGGGGCACGGTTATCACCGAGGAATTAGGCCGCAAGCTTGAGTCGGTTACCGTGAACGATCTCGGTAAAGCAGGCAAGATCGTCACCACCAAGGACGAAACCACGATTATTGAAGGCGCTGGGGAACCAGATCGCATCAAGGGTCGTATCGAAGAGATCAAAGTCGAAATCGATCGTTCCACGAGCGACTACGATAAGGAGAAACTGCAAGAGCGCCTGGCCAAGCTGGCGGGCGGTGTAGCAGTGATCCGCGTCGGCGCTGCAACCGAGACCGAGCTCAAAGAGAAGAAGCATCGTGTTGAGGATGCACTTTCAGCCACACGTGCGGCGGTTGAAGAAGGTATTGTCCCCGGTGGTGGGGTAGCCTTGATCAACGCCATGGAGGCGATCGCCAAGCTCAAGATGGATGATGATGATGCCAATATCGGCGTCAACGTTGTTCGTAAAGCGCTGCCAGTTCCGATGGAGGGCATTGCTGAGAACGCTGGCGAGGATGGCGCAGTGGTGATCGAAACCGTACGTCGTATGCAGGAAGAGAGTAAGAACAAGAACCTGGGTTACGATGTGATCACGGAAAAATATCTGGACATGGTTGAGTCCGGTATTATCGATCCGGCGAAGGTCACCAAGGGTGCCCTGGAGAATGCTGCTTCCATCGCAGCGATGATCCTGACCACCGAGGCCCTGATCACGGATGTGCCGGAATCGGAGAAGCCAATGGCTCCTCCGATGCCAGAGTATTAAACCGAGCTTGATGATGAGCACAAAGCCCCTCCCCAGCGGAGGGGCTTTTTTGATGTCATCATCCGATCGCAACCTTGCTATTACGATCGACGTATAGAAATAAGTGGCAGAGAGTTGTCAGTTCAATGTCGCTTGAGAGCAAATCTGCCTGATACAGTATGCGTAACCAATGCAGGAGGTATTTTGATGAGTGAAGTTGACAAAGTTTTGCGTCGATCCAGATCCGACAGGATCGTAGCTGGTGTCTGCGGGGGCCTGGGCGATTTCTTTGGTATCAGTCCCTTCTGGTTCCGACTGGGATTTTTCATTTTGTTCCTCCCTGGCGGGCTTCCTGGGCTGCTGCCTTATGTGATTTGTTGGATTGTCATCCCGAAGGCATAATGTACCCAATCCGCTGAAGTAGGTGGTGGCCATGCGCAAAGGCGTTGCAGCCTGGGTTGGGCTATCCGTTCTGACCCTTATCCTGGCAGCCTGTGGATCTATATGGAGCCGTGCTAACGTGGGCGCGCTCCAATCCGATCTCGATAGTCTGCTTGCTGGTGTCGAAGTTGATGTGCAACTCCAGCAATGCAGCATGGTCGGGAGCACTCGCAGTGGATTTTGTCGCTTTCAGGCCAAGGACGGCGCTGCTACTGCTATCATCGAGGGATTCAATCTCCTACCATTAAACCTGGAAAACGCTACCATTCCATTCATCGATACCGAATTCGAGGCCGGCTGCGGATCCTATGCCTGGATTCTCGATGGTAGTGGTGGAGAGCTTCATATCATCAGTGGGCGACCGCAAAGCCTGACTCTTTCGAGCGAAACCAGATTTGAGTACATGCTCTTGGTCTATGAAAGCTCTTCGGGGGAAGCGTGTGTCCAGGTATCCTATGCTTATGGTTAGGGCAATTTGAACGAAACATGGAGATAAAAAAACTCCCCACGGCCGTGGGGAGTTATCTTCTTAACCGGATGTTGCGTCACCCTACAAACGTTGTCAGGAGATAAGCGCCACCACCAACCAGGAGTAAGACAAGGCAGCCGCAGGCAAATATCCGCACGGTAAACTTCAGCAGTACACGCAGCAGGATCCAGCCAACAACCAGGCCGGCGAGCACAAGAATGAGCGTGAGAGGTTGAATATCCTGAAAGAGCTCCATCAGATCTCCATAAAGCTTTTAGAAGTATAGACAATCTGGCCACATTTTACCGTCATCCCAACAAGGTTTGTTCCATAGCGGTAACCAAGATGGCGGTAGTCGGGCACATCGAGCAAGATGAGATCAGCTTGTTTGCCCACTTCCAGGCTACCCAATTGATCTTCAAGGCCAATCGCCGCTGCGCCATTGATGGTAGCGGCTGCAATCGCCTGTGCAGGTGTGAGTTCCATGTAACGGCAAGCGAGGGCTATCACCATTTGCATGCTCTCGCACCAGGATGTCCCGGGATTGAGATCGGTGGCAAGCGCTAGGGTCGCTTCTTGCTCGAGCAGCTTTTGGGCCGGAGTGTAGGTTTCCTCAGCAAGCCCGAAGGGTGTGCCGGGCAGTGCGACCGCTACGGTCGTCGACGCGCCAATCGCGCTGATGTCATCCGGCGGGATTTGCACCAGGTGATCGGCTGATATGGCGCCCAATTGAACGGCCAGGCGCGTGCCACCAAGCCCTACGAATTCATCGGCGTGGATTTTCAACGGGAATCCAAGTGTCTGGGCAGCGGTGAGGATCCTTGTTGATTGATCGAGTGAAAAAGCGCCCTGCTCACAAAAAACATCCACGAAAGGCAAGGGAAGGTCTGGATAAGTCTCTTCCCACCAGGCGAATACCCCGGGGAGCATCTCCCCGATGATATGTTGGCTGTACGTTTCGTATCCTGCTTCCCCATCCTCGTGCCAGTCCATCGGCAGGGCGTGCGCACCCAGGAACGTGGGAATTATTTGTAGGTGTGTTTCTAGATCGAGCTCAACGATGGCCTGCAGCAATTTAATTTCGCTAGCGGTGCTCAATCCATAACCGCTCTTCGCCTCCGCAGTTGTCGTGCCATGTGCAAGCATGCGAGTGATACGCGGGAGCGACTGGGCTTTGAGCTCCTTGATACTCGCAGCGCGAGTCTCACGCACCGTGGCGGCAATTCCGCCGCCTTCGGCCATGATCTCCATGTATGTGGCGCCTGCGATACGCATTTCAAATTCGGCAGATCGGTCGCCAGCCCAGACCAGATGGGTGTGTGGATCGACGAAGCCCGGCATGAGGACCCGACCAGAGGCGTCGATCGTCTCCCTGGCAGCGTAGGTTGTGAGGATCGAGTCTGTCAGGCCAACGGCCACGACTTTTCCCGCACGTATAGCGATTGCCCCGTCTTCCACGATTCCAAGGGAGCCGAGAGCTTTGCCGCGCTGGGGTGCGCCTGCGATCGTTAAGAGCTGGTTCGCTGAATGAAAGATCAGGTCAGCATGCTGGTGCTCTCCGTTGCTCATACTTGCTATTCTACCTTCACCCAACGCCAGAACACGAACCCTGCCAGCAGGGAGAGGATGGCGCCAAAAGCGGCGTTGATCCCAATTCCAAGGCTGAATAACACCGGTCCGGCGACCGCTCCAAGCGCGCGCCCACCAGCAGCTGCGGCGAGATTGCCAGCCATCAGCGTCGCTCTTGCAGTGGGTACAAGTTCGGTCACGAGCGGGATGAGGCTCACAAACGTGAATTCGAATGATAAGTAGAAGAAGAAAAGTCCGATCAGCACACCTATTAAACTGCGGCCGATGAGTGGCAGGAGAAGGCAGGCACATGCCGTAGTGACCAGTCCGATGCTCACAGCACGCTTCATGCCCACGCGGTCTGTGAATGTGGCCACCAGGCCCTCACCGCTCAATTCGGCGATACCGATCACAGAGGACGCCGCGCCTAACGCAACCACCTGGAGCCCAAAGGAGCCCTCCAGCCACAAACCATAGACAATATTGACCGCTTCGTTCCCGATGCTCAGCAGGCAGGTTGTCGCAAGTGCGGCGATAGCCGCCTCGTGGTTCAAGATACTACGCCAAGTCGCCCGGAGCGATGGGCGTGTTGCGGATGGGGTTGGGTCGTCGGGGATCGTGCGCCAGAGCAGACTGATGCAAATCAACATCATCATCGCGAGCATCGGGAAAGGGGCAATCCAACCCTGGCGTGCGATGAGCCAACCAACGAAAGGGAGCCCAACCAGGGAAGCCGCAGACCACCCGATTTCCGTGACTGCAATAGCAGTGCTGCGCCGGGCATAGATTACCTGGTCCCCAAGATGCGCTTGCATCGCAGGATCAAAAATGATTTTCCCGGCAGCACCTAGCATTAGCGCGATAAAGAGGCTCGGATAACTCGGGAAGAATAGGAGCAAGCTAAATCCGAGTGTGAAGAGTGATAAGCCGAGCAGCATGGCTCGTTTTCTGCCGATCGAATCGCCCAGGTTTCCGAGCAATGGCCCCGATAAACCCAGTGTTGAACGAGCAGTGACAGCAAGGGCGATCGCCTCAACTTCAACCCCAAGAGCGCGGGCAAAGGTTGCAATGAAAGGGTAGACCAAGCGAAAACCGGTGTTGAGTACCGTTCGGGTAAATGTAAATACGATCAGGCGCCTACGGAACGGCAGTAAGGAATCAGCGCTCATTCTGTTGCGAAAGCCTGGCGATGAAGCCAGAGACTGAATTGCCAGGCAGCAACCAGACAAAGCCCTACAAGTATGAAGAAGAAGAGACGAATGGCGATCGAATCGGATGTAAGGATCGGCGAAGGGGGATGCATGACCTGCTCTGCGGTACGCAGGGTGATCCAAAGTGCGGAAAAGAAGGCTGCATTTAGCAGACTGGCCCAGCGCTCATCCTGCAAGAGCACCAGAGCGCTCTGGATTAAGATGCCGGCAATGGCAAAATCTATAGCAACCTTGAAGCGGGGCTCGGCTAAGTAGAGCCCGTTCCAATTGGCCTGCATCGTCCACATACTGAGAGGAATATAAGTCAGCCAGAATAGGGTGGCCACTCGACCGCTGGTGAGCGACCACTGGTTCAATCCCTGACGCTTCAATCCAAGGCCAAGAACGCCTATACCAGCCGAGACCGCATAGCCGATCAAGGAGGTCCAGACCCAGGCACCGTGCAGGTAGACAAGGCGCACATTAACACCCAGGCTGCGCTCCGAAGGCCCGAGCGTAGTAACTGCTGCGATCAGACCCAGTAGCAGCAAGGACAGGGTGAGATTGGATCGCTTGGACATAATGGGGGAGATTGTACCCTTAAACAAAGGCTTGATGGCCGACCCAATTGAAAGTGGTGGGTACTTCTGCAGAGGACAGCCTACTCCAGCATGGGCATTTTGATACCATGCGCTTTTGCGGCTTTGATGGCAATCTCATAGCCTGCATCAGCATGGCGGACAATACCCATGCCAGGATCGGTCGTGAGCACACGCTGGATGCGGGCGGCCGCTTCGGCTGTGCCGTCAGCGACGATCACCTGGCCGGCGTGCTGACTGAAGCCGATACCCACACCGCCGCCATGATGGAACGATACCCATGTAGCGCCCCCGACGGCATTCAGCATGGCATTCAGCAACGGCCAGTCGCTGACGGCATCGGTACCGTCGCGCATCCCTTCGGTCTCGCGATTGGGTGATGCCACCGATCCTGCATCAAGGTGATCACGACCAATCACAATCGGTGCTTTGACCTCACCCCTGGCGACCATCTCGTTGAATCGCAAGCCAGCCTTTGCCCGATCTCCATATCCCAGCCAGCAAATTCGGGAGGGGAGACCCTGGAAATGAATCTTCTCCCTTGCCATGGTGAGCCAGCGTTTGAGATGTGTATCCTCAGGAAAGAGTGCGGAGATCACTTCGTCGGTGCGGTAAATATCCTCAGGATCGCCCGATAGGGCTACCCAGCGGAAGGGGCCTTTTCCCAGGCAGAAAAGCGGGCGAATGTATGCCGGCACAAATCCCGGGAAGTCGAAGGCATTTTTCACCCCGTGGTCATAGGCCCGCTGCCGTAAATTGTTGCCGTAATCAAAGACTTCGGCCCCGTTTTGCTGGAAGGCCAACATCGCTTCCACGTGGCGGGCCATGGATGCCATCGACCTGCTTTGGTATGCCTGCGGATCATCCTGACGCAGAGCGGTCGCAAGCTCGAGGGTAAGGCCGTGGGGGATGTAGGAAAGCACATCGTGTGCTGGCGTCTGATCGGTGACGACATCAGGTGTGATGCCCCGGACAACAAGCTCGGGGAAGATATCCGCTGCGTTACCAATCAGGCCGATCGAGCGTGGTTTCTCCTGATCCACTGCCTCGTCAACCAGCGTCATGGCCTCCTCCAGCTCATCCACGACAAACTCAACATAGCCATGCTCCAGACGGCGCATCGCCCGGGCGGGATCGATCTCGACGATCAGGCCGACCCCTTGATTCATGGTGATGGCCAACGGCTGCGCGCCGCCCATGCCTCCCAAACCAGCGGTCAGCACAAACTTACCTTTCAGAGAGGGCCAGCCCTGTTGTCGAGCAAGTGACCCGAGCGTTTCGTAGGTTCCTTGCAGGATTCCCTGTGTGCCGATGTAGATCCAGGAGCCGGCCGTCATCTGGCCATACATCATCAGGCCTTGCGCTGCAAGATCATCAAAGTGTTGTTGGGTCGCCCAGTGGGGGACCAGATTGGAGTTCGCAATAAGAACACGCGGGGCATCCAGGTGGGTTCGAAAGACAGCGACGGGTTTACCGGATTGGATCAGGAGCGTCTCGTCCAGCTCCAGCGCAGTCAGCGCGTCGAGGATGGCGTCGAAAGCAGGCCAATCCCGTGCGGCCTGTCCCCTGCCACCGTAAACGATCAGATCCTCAGGTCGCTCGGCGACCTCAGGATCAAGGTTGTTTTGAATCATGCGATAGGCAGCTTCAATTTGCCAGGATTTGCAGGTGAGCGCAGTGCCGCGAGGCGCTCGAATGATTCGGGATGACATCAGCTACTCCTTGGACATTACTTAATCAGTTACTCTCGGGATCACCAGGTTTCGAAATGTATGAGATCATCCATGGCTTCCCGCCCACCTGCCTTTGGTGCCCGTGTTAGATCATCCAGATCGGCTGGATAGCCGAAAGAAATCGCTACATGAAGGTGGCGATCATCGGGGTATCCCAGCAACTGGCGGGCTCTTTCGGTTTCATAGATCGTTGCCAAACATGAGCCGATGCCGAGGGACCACGCAGCAAGTTGCATGTAGGCACCGGCCTGGCCGGCATCAAACATGATTGACCAGCGTTGGGCAGGGTCCGGGGTAAGGATAGCCACAGCCAGCGCAGCACCCGCCAGGTGACCGGCATAGGTTCCGCATTCTGATAGTGCTTCGAGTATTTGCTTATCCTGGATAGCGATGAACTGCCAGGGCTGGGTATTTTTTGCTGATTGGGCTCTCCGACCAGCTTGCAGGATCTGATCGATGTTCTCTTGCGTGAGGGGGTCGGGTGAGAATGCACGCACAGCTCTCTTCATGCGAATAGCTTCAAGGACCTCCATTGAACTTCCCTCCTACAGTGATCGTTGACTTGATTATACGGCCTGCGATCGGCGGGTCCAAACCGGCCGATTTTAGATGCAATTTTCATATAGCAAACAGGCCTGACTATTTAGTCAGGCCTGTCATGGTGCGAGAAAAGATCCTGAAAGTTGTTCTTGATTAGTGAACGGTCAGGGACGCAAACGTTGTGTCATTGAGCTTGGTCACCAGCTTGGATTGGGCATCACACCAGATCTCCTGGACCGGGCACTCGTCCCCGAAGACACATGCGCTGGGATCATGCACACACTCATTGAGCATGATCGGCCCATCAATGGCTTCGATGACCTCCAGGAGCGAGATATCCCTTGATGCCCGAGCCAACGAGACGCCACCACGGGCGCCGCGCGAGGTCTGCACCACACCGGCAACCGATAGTTGTGAAACGATCTTGGCCAGGAAAGAAGGCGGGATGCGCTGCTCCCGGGCAATCTCACTCGTAGGGGCTCGTCGCCCGTTATGTAAACCGGCTAGGTAGAGCACGGCACGGACCGCATAGTCCGCTTGACGTGTAATTTGCATGCAATCCTCCTCGCGGAGCGTCTTACTCTCACCATCAGGATAAAAGTTGTCTAGTTCAGGTTTAGTTTACGATGCGTGTGTGGGTTCAACAAGTGAGTACTGTCACAAGGGCTGCATGACCTTTTACGAGCCAGTGATTCCTTACGCGAGCTTGGCCATGGTATCATTGCGCCGAACTTCCCAAATTCAAGTACGATCGCAATAGGAGGTCCGGTGAAAAATATCACCGTAATCGGCGTTGGCTATGTGGGTCTTGTGAGCGCGGCCGGGTTTGCCGATCTAGGCAATAACGTCATCGCTCTGGATATTGACAAAGAACGGATCAAAGGTCTCAAGAAAGGCAAGATGCCCATCTATGAGCCCGGCCTGGAGGAGATGGTCGAGCGCAATGCACAAGCAGGTCGTCTGTGCTTTACCGCTTCCTATGACGAGGCCATGGAAGATGCAGAGTTCGTCTTCATCGCTGTCGGGACCCCTTCGGGCGTCGATGGTGAGGCAGATCTCAAGTACGTCGCGGCTGCATCCGAATCGGTTGCCAAAGCGATGAAGAAACCCCTGATTGTCGTGAACAAGTCGACCGTGCCTGTCGGCACTGGCGACT
>JBFFMI010000114.1:0-9234 GCA_041554155.1 Anaerolineales bacterium | reverse complement strand
GATTCAACAAATCGTTGGTTAAAACGGTAAGGATGGTATCCGCGCACCTCCCTGATCCAGGGAAATACCTTGTCTTCGAATGCCGCACCGATGGGTGAACTGGAAGCGTCCGGCCTTGAATACAGGTTAACCTTGGAGGTAGAAACCCTACCGAGTGCCAGGGAATCCGGGAAAACAGGGAGGCTAACCTTGGATCTTTGAGGCCGAAGGGCAACACTTCCCAGACCAGCCAAGCCCATTTTGAGCACGTCACGTCGATTGAGCATCAAGGGTGTACCTCTGCATGGCTACATTCTATCCAACACTGTTTGAAAACTGCGTAGTCCCAGTTACGCTCGTGGCGATTGTATCGCGTTCGTAAGTGGCGCGCCGCTTCTTTGCTCTAGAAAGAGTAGAATAGGCCTTACTGATACGCAGGTAGCACAGGGAGTGATGGTGATCAAACGAATATTCAGTAGCGCATACCTTTTGTTCGTCCTTGTAAGTGTAACAGGATGTCAGCCTTCAGCAGGCAATCCGACGATTCAACCGACAGAGAGCACTTCTAGTCCGAGCGTGGTGATACCCGACCCTACAGAAACGCCGGTTGAAAAGAGCAGCTTGATATTCATCGATCGTACGGGTAATTGGGATATTGTGGGGGATGCCATTGACGCTGAACTGATCTCCATGGCCAGCGAGAGAGATTGGGATTACGTAAAATTTGAAACGATCCGCGATCTCTCTGATGTTTCTAATCCTGCTTTGATAGTAGTCGTAGGAGGCGAGTTCGATTTTGAAGCATGGATCGAAGCAATCCCGAAAATAAAAGTAATCTTGATTGGGGTCGCTGGTGCTCGACCAGCCGATGGCGTAGCGGTCATCGGTGCGGAAGGTCTTCGCCCGGATCAGACGGCATTTATTAGCGGTTACATTGCAGCCATGGTCACACCCAATTGGCGTGTGGGCGTGGTGGGCATTGGGGAGACAGGTGCTGGGCGTGCAGCCATAGCAGGCTTCATCAATGGCGCCGCGTTCTACTGTGGTTTGTGCCGTCCTGCTTATCCACCCTTCGGGACGTACCCAGCAAGCGCAGTGGTCCCTAGTGAGAGTCAAAATCACATCCAGGATGGTCGTGACCAGCTGGCTGCGGAAGCCATCCAGACTATCGGTCTCACACCGGAATTCCCTTCCGAAGAAGTTGCGCTCGCCTTATCAGATGAGGCAAGTGCCTCTGTGTATTGGATCGGTCACACTGCGCCAACAGAAGCCACCAGAAATATCTGGCTGGCTACCGTTGCACCCAATCCGGAGATGCATATTGAGACTGTATATACCCAACTTGAGAGCGGGGAGGGCGAGATCCTGCTACCGATGACCTTCGAGATAAGAGATTTTAACCGCGAGATCCTGACCGAAGGTAAGCTGATGTTCCTTTCCGATCTGATTAAAGATGTAGAGCAAGGTATTATCGATACGGGAATTGACCCAATGAGTGGATCGGAGCGGTAAGCAACTGAGCTTTCTCATTGCTGGCCAATAGTGCATGGTGTTTTTAGGGAAATTAGCAAAATGGACAACACCCCCGCCAGAAGGTGGGGGTGTTGTCTACCTTGGAAGGGAGGAGCGAAAGAACAGAAGGACATTCTTGATGCAAGTTTGTAATAGTATTACCCATCCTTGCGTCGGGCGGTTCAAAGTGGCGGTATCTCCTAGTTTACAGCTTGACGCCGATCCAGGAGGGTGGTTTCTCAGCTTATTAAAGACGAACACTCAAGGCGATCATTCTCCAATCTGCCCTGAGTGCTCCATTGCTGGGGTGCCTGACGGGTCTCGAACCCGCAACCTCCTCATCCACAGTGAGGCGCTCTGCCGTTGAGCTACAGGCACCGCGTTGCCGCGAATTCTATCATGAGTGCGCGATCAACGGCAATGTGTACAGTCGCTACTCTACATTCTCGAAAAGCTTTTCGAGGTAATCAGGGAGATCCATACGAAGGACCATTTCCTGTTCTCCGCTCTTCATATCTTTAACGGCGACCGTCCCACTCTCGACTTCATCTGGTCCAAGCAGGATACTAATAGGGATGCCCTGCCGATCGGAATATTTGAACTGCTTTGCCAGTTTTACTGGCATCGGGTACCACTCAACCCTGTAGCCAGCGTTTCGAAGTTCGCTGGTTAGTTGAAGTGTTGGTCCCATTAGTTCTGCATCAAAGCTGGGGATAAAGATCTGGGCCGGGTTTGTGCGCAATTCTGGGGTAAGCCCAAATGATTCCAGCACCAGGCTGAAGACCACATCGCCCATGGCAAACCCCGTGGCAGTTACTGGCTCTCCCCCGATGGCAGACACCAGATGATCGTATCGGCCACCGCCAAGGATCGATCGGAAATCGCCGGCGATATCGCGTGCCTCGTACACCGTACCCGTGTAATAATCTAGCCCCCGAATGACGGATGCGTCGAATTCCACGTAGTCGCTGATGCCGAGTGCCTCTGCTGTGGCAAAGAATGCGACGAGCTCAGGGGAGCCTCTCCACGCGTCTTCCAGGCTCAGCATCTCCAGCATCGCATTGATTTGGTTTGTACTGAAACCAATTGATGCGGCGTAATCCTTCCAATCGGACGCTGTCATTTTCTCTTTGCGGTCGATCAATTGATAGGCTTCCGAGAGGGTCGTGCCCTCGATCCCAATCTTGTTCAACTGGTTTTCCGCCAGCCGCCGATTATTAACTTTGATGCGAACAAGATCAGGTTTTAACCCGGTGGATCTGAAAAGCTCACAAGCAACAGCCAGCAGTTCCGCATCGGCCTCGGCTCGATCAACGCCAATCAGATCAATATTCCATTGAAAAAACTCGCGCGAACGCCCTTTCTGAGTTCGTTCGTATCGCCAGAAAGGACCAAAAGACCACCAGCGCAGGGGTAGAACCGCGCCCCGCCCGAGCTGTGCCACCATACGGGCAAGTGAAGGAGTTAGCTCCGGTCGTAGGGCAATTAACTCACCGCCGCGATCTGGAAATACATACGATTGCTCCCTTACCAACTCTTCGCCGGATTTTGCAGCATAGAGTTCGACCTTTTCAAGGAAAGGTCCATCAAATTCCTGGTAACCGAAGGACTCAGACGCCCGGCGTATTTTGCGGTAAAGCCATTGGCGCGTAGACATCGCTTCAGGGTAAAAGTCGCGCGTCCCTCGAACGGACTTAATTGTTGTCATCTCGCTACCTCCAATAAAAACAGCCTGAGTTTCGCCCAGGCTGTCTTCCATCCTTCCGAATGGTTGTTAAACCAGGACTGCGTCAATCACAAAATGGCATGGTTGTGTGGATGGTTCATGGTGTTGTGGAGTGCTCCAGAAGCGTCGATCGATTATAGCATAGCATCATCAATTCCAGCGCTTTCAAGCAGTGTGCCGCTTCGGATGAGTTCAGCAACGGCATCGATATCAGCAGCCATCGGGCGCTCTGAGTGGACAAAAGCAGACACGCCACGAATTTGTTTGAGCGCAAGTCTAACGGTTTTGCCCGCCTTTAGGTCTTTGCCCATCGATAATCGGATGTCAAGAGCCTGAGCGGCACAGATAAGCTCGATGGCAACGATAGAAAACATGTTGTTGATAATCATACCTAGATGACGGGCAGCTGTTGTGGCGTTGGCGTTATGGTCTTCCTGACCGGCGGAGGTTGGCAGAGAGTGGGTGCTGGATGGCGTGGCGAGCACCTGATTTTCGAGGCAGAGGGAGGCAGCCGTGTATTGCAGCATCATCAAGCCAGAATGCAGACCAACATTGCTCGGATCAGGGATCAACATTGGCGGTAATCCCTCGTTTTTGTCCGCTGCCAGTAGGCGATAGGTGCGGCGCTCTGAGAGGTTGCTGATCTCGGTCAGTGCGATTTTCATGAAATCAGCAACCATGCCCACTGGTTGGCCATGGAAGTTGCCGCCCGAAAGAACCACATTGTCAAAAATGATGGGGTTATCGGTAACAGCATTAACTTCACGTTGGATCACGTTGTTTGAGAATTGCCATGCTTCCCAAGTAGGGCCTATGATTTGGGGTGTGCAACGCAGGCTATAGGCGTCCTGGATTTTGTCGAGTGATCCAATGAGGTCACTACCGTTGAGGTACTTCAACATACGCTCGGCAGTCCCGATCTGGCCTGGATGGAGACGAGCTGCATGAACACGTGGATCCAGCGCATCGGGAACCCCAAGTAACGCATCAAAGGTCATTGCAGCAGCAAGCTCTGTTGTCAGGAGCAGTTTGCGTGCATCAATCAAATCGAGCGCAACGATCCCCGCTGAAAACGTCGCACCGTTGGTAAGCGCCAGGCCTTCCTTAGGGCCGAGAACTGGACGGGGGATCTGAGCCGCCTGCATCGCTTCCTGCCCGGTCATGATATTTCCTTGATATGTGGCATTTCCCGATTGGGCAGGATTGTTTTCGTCGGTAACGTCAGCTAATACAAGTACGAGGTGTGCGAGCAAAGCCAAATCCCCAGAAGAACCAAGGGAGCCCTGAGAAGGGACAATTGGCGTGACCCCCTGGTTCAACATGGCCAACAACGACTCAATGATTTCGAGACGCACGCCAGAATGACCCTGCGAAAGCGTATTGGCGCGGATAAGCATTGCGGCGCGGACAACAGCTTCCGGGAGGGGGGGACCAACTGCGACAGCATGGCTCAGAACCAAATTTCGCGAGATCGCATTTGTAAGTTCTGGCGCGATCCTTTTATTTGAAAATACGCCGAAACCCGTATTGACCCCATATACGGGTTGATCGGTCTTGAATAATTCTGAGACAGCTTTTGCGGAATCTTCGATTTGTTGAATCGCAGAGGATGAGAGCGTTACTTTCGCATGGTGCTTGGCCACCAGGTCGATATCGTTGAGATTGAGAGTTTTTCCAGTAAGCTCGATCTTTCGTGATTTACCAACGCTTGAGCTTGCCATTCAGCACCTCTGAGAAGGCGTTAAATCAGTCGGCGATGTGAGTTTCCTCTCATGAAAGAGCTCGCCGTTTTGTGGTCTCATTCTCACTTGGGAGATATTTGAGTAATCGAATCACCGATCGAGATCGCACCATCCGTGATTGCCCGGGCCAGTACCCCTCGCTTGTTCTCCAGCTGCTCCTGTAACCCGTCGCGAATTTCGTCCAGTCGTCCGCAGGGATCACAAGGACCGATTATTTCAATCGTAGCTGTTCCAATCGTAAGCAGCACTGCGGCTTCCAGGGCATCGACATCCAAACCATCCACGACGATATTCTCGCGCATTTCGCCGGGAAGCAGGGCGTGCTCCTCGAGGACAGCCCTCGAAACGATGAGAATTTGTCGTTTTTTTCGACCGAAAGAGGAATCGCCAACAATACCATGATCAGCGATGAGTTCAACCGATTGGACAGGCTCCATTTCTTGCCTGGATCCAGGTTTGCGGTGTAGGTGAGAAATATATGCAGCCAATATTCGTATCCTTGGATGAAAGTGGGCCAAGTATAGCACGCTTAGACTCGGCTAAAGAATAATCTCCGTCCGTGGTATGCTATCCAGCGATGCTAGCAAATCCCTTCCTTCCGGGAGAAAACACGCTGTGATCTTAGTCCCCTTATTTATACTGGTGATAGCAGCTGCTTCGCTCTGGTTTACTCGCAATCGACCAATCCGAACGCAATGGGGACTGAGTGCTGCGATGGCGCTATTAAGTTGGATTGCTAGCCTGGCGCTCAGACTTAGCCCCGATGCAAACCTGGAATTATCTGTGTGGCAGCCAACTCAGCTGTTTCGGTCACCCCTTAGTCTTTCCATAGACCCGATCACTTGGCCAATCGCGTACGCTGTCGTGACGGTTTTGGTCGCCATGGTTTTTACCTCTGCATCTCGCGAAATGGCTCCTTCTGTGCGCGTGAGAGTATTCTGGTTCTTGTATGCCGGCGCGGCATATCTCGCCATCCTGGCGGACAATATGCTCACGATCGTAATAACCTGGACACTCTTTGATCTGGTATCGGCCGTCTTCTTGTTCAGCTTTCTCCGCACCGAATCGGAAATTAGACAGATTTTTACCCGGTTATCGGTCGAGTTTTTTGGGGTATTGCTGGTTCTGGCTGGTGCAGCGATCAATATCAGCTTGGGTAAGGGAGCCGGTTTGGCGGAGCCCCTTGAATCACCACTGGGAGTACTCCTGCTCGGGATGGCTGGCTTTGTGCGATTGGGTTTGTTGCCGCTCCACTTCAACCTCCCCGGATTGATGGTGACCCGACGTGGTATCGGAACACTGTTGAGATACTTCCCTCCTGCAATTGTTATGGCGTTTCTCGCCAAAGTTTTCCGGGCGGGCGTGCCGGAGCAAACGGTTCCCTGGTTTATCGCTGCGGGGATAAGTGGCTTGTTTATCGGAGGAATTCGCTGGGTACTGGAGCCAGACCCGGTTGCCGGTAGGCCGTTTTTTACCTTAACGGTGAGTGGTATTGGCGTGCTGGCAGGTTCGATCTTCCTTGAAAGTCCCATGGGTATCGTTTCAGCCGCCGTCGTATTATTGCTCGCAGGGGCCGTGCTCTCTCTGACGGAGATATTTACGCCTACGCATCGAATCGCCGCATTGGGTGCAGCTGCAATTCAACTGGGTCTCCCTATACTCCCGCTTGGGATCCTTTTTTCCAATATGGGAAGGCATCTGACCAGCGATCCATCGATCCTAGTATGGATCATCCCGATTCTACTTGGGGTATCCCTGGCTGCGCTGGGCAGCATCCATGGGTATTACTCACCAGAGAGGCAATGGCGGACTGGGGAAAATTTGGTGCGCACAACCTATAGCCTGGGAATAGCCTTGCCGTTGCTGGCTTCGATTGGCATTGGGCTTCACTTTAGGCCTGTGATCAACATCTGGATCTGGATCCTTTCAGGGGTTCAATTGCTGCTTATGGCTGGCGGATTTGTGCTCCTACGGAATCTCTCTGAGCGGGATCTTGGTCGGTGGAGAATAAGCGTATCTCGGGTGAACCCAGCGGGTATCTATGCAACTGTGGCGGGTGGGCTCAGACTTCTGGGTTCAGGATTGCGGTCTCTTGCTGAACTTATCGAAGGGGAGGCTGCCATCCTCTGGATATTTGTCGTCGCGATCTTTATGGTCCTGGCATCGAGTTAGTGTAGAGTGTGGATCTGTAACGTATGACTATTGTGCCTTATCTCGCAGCATGTGTGAGTTTAGCAATTTTACTTTTCAATCGCGCCCGTATTGCGATCTTCTTGCTGTTGGGCCAATACCTGCTGGCATTTGTCCTTTCGCTTTCCTTCTCCCCCTTACGATCTTCATTAGCTAGACTCGTGGGGGGGATCTTAGTGTCTACGATTCTCTACTCTTCCCACGTTCGCTTCCAGACAGCTTCAAATAATCAAGAGGGCCAAACACTTCCTCGCAGCCTCTGGTTCCGGGCCATCACCGGGATCATTATCTTTACCGTGGCCTGGGCGTTTGCCCAGCAGAGACAGTCCATACCTGCTGCGCTGGGGGGGGATGTCTTTCTAGGCGCCATTTTTAATATGTGCCTGGGTGCGCTTATGTTGGGTTTATATCAGTCTGCGCTCGAAGCAGCTGTTGGTTTGTTGACGCTATTGATTGGATTTGATCTTTTTTACGGGGGAATTGAACCATCATTAGCCATCGTGGTTCTCATGATAAGTCTACAGATAATTATCAGTTTAGCGATCAGCTATATCATGAGCGTGAGACATAGCAGCGCTGAGATCAAGGATGGGTTTCGATGAGCTTCCCGCTCATTCTCTTGCTCGTCAGTCTCGCAACCTCTATCCTGGCAGCTGTTTTCAGGAACCAGCGCACGGTCGCATCCTTGATCGCGGGGTCCGGTGCAGCGCTCCTCGCCGGTTTGATCCTGTTGATCCCTCTGGATGAAGCGTTCGCGATTTTAGGATTATCCATTCGCTTGGATAGCACCTGGGTTGTGCTGGGTAGAGTGTTGAACCTAAGCCCGACAATCCGTCCCATGATTGGTTTTCTATATCTGGTGGGCTTGTATTTATTCACCGGTTCATGGTTAGTCATTCCGAATAGATTCTTCCCTTCTATCGCGGTGCTGATGTTAGCAACGGTGGCTGGCTCCCTCATGGTAGAACCTTTCCTGTTCGCCTCGGCTTTTATTGGATTAGCAGCCATGGGCTCAGTTTTATTGCTCGTTTCCAGGGATCATCCACAGAGCACCGGAGCCGTTCGGCTCATGGTCCTCTATACCTTCGCTGTTTTGGCCATTCTGTTGAGCGGATGGATGATTGAAACGGGGAGTGGCACAAACGTTTCAACGAGCGGTAATGTTAGGGCTGCCACGATACTTAGCTTTGGTTTTGCGATTCTCATGGCAGTTCCACCTTTTCATATATGGCTTACTTCTGGAATCCGCGAATCAAACAGCTTCACAATCGCATTTGTAACGATCATCTTGCAAGCCGCAGGGTTTTTCTTTCTCCTGCGATTTCTCGACGCATACGTCTGGCTCCGTGAGGACCCAGTTTTCAACAATGGCCTACGACTTATTAGTATCGGCACGATGTTATTGGCCAGCTTATGGGCTGTGAGCGCCACAGATCTTCGCAAAGTATTTGCCTACGCAATCGTTGCGGATATTGGCGTTATTCTCCTGGCCCTCTCAAACGCAAGCCCTAACGGGGTAAGACTTGCGCTAGCTCTCCTTGGCGCTCGCGTTTTTAGCATCGCTGTATTGGCCATGAGCCAGGGGGTGCTTGATCAGGAAGGCGAGAATTTACGCGGGGCAGGCAGGCGGCAACCCTGGGCGGCACTGACTCTGCTCCTCGGTTTTCTATCCTTGGCGGGTTTTCCATTAACGCCAGGGTTTCCGGGGCGTTGGGCGCTCTTATCGCTAGAATTTGAGCAAGGTTCAATGGCGCTGTTGTCGATTCTGCTAACGATGACGACGTTCGGGTTGCTGGTACTACGATGGGCTACCGTATTATTTGATCCCAATGTTGTGCGAGACGGAAAGAGCAGCACGGTTCCCCAGCGCATGTATCTGATGATTGGAACAGTAAGTTTGTTGTTGCTCGGCATCGCACCACAGATTCTGCTCCCCTGGATCGTTGAAGTCGCCAGTGGTTTAAGCAATCTGTTCCCCTAAAGCATATTGAAGAGGGTGATCCTTATGGATGAGAAAACTATCGAAAAGCGCTTGAATTGGCTTGATGAGCAAAATCGCAAGACGACCGATGTTATCAAGCAACT
>JBFFMI010000113.1:0-9261 GCA_041554155.1 Anaerolineales bacterium | reverse complement strand
GATCATCGATGGTCCTGGTCCCCTCCACTACCTGCATGGCTGCCCAGTGGGGCATTCATGCTTTTATTGCTCGGGTATGCCCTATCCACCTGGGCGTTTGTTAACAATAAATTCTTCTCAGGGGTTGTCCGGATTCAAAGCGACCGGGGACATCATGTGGTCTCCAACGGGCCTTATGCCTACGTGCGGCATCCAGGTTACCTTGGCGGGCTTATGTCGCTCCTGGCCACACCGTTTTTGCTTGCAAGCTACTGGGGGTTCCTTCCGGCTGCGGTTTACATGGGGGTCATGCTGCTGCGAACAGCACTGGAAGACCGGACTCTCCAGGAGGAACTGGGAGGCTACCGGGAGTACAGCCAGCGTACGCGCTACCGGCTGATCCCTGGCATCTGGTAATGCTGAGCGGTGAAGTTTGTAAAGTTAAGCGGGGATTTGATCGCTAACAAACGGTGTGCTCTGCGGTATGCTATCCATCGACTCCCACGCTTTCACGCCCTCTTTTCGTCCGTTCGATACCAGCCAGAGCGGGGGCAATCAATCCACTGGAGCCGTCCTGGATCCCGGGATCGGTGCTAAAAAAGTGTATGATGCTGATACGCCCTTTCTGTGCCATGATGTGCAGGTACATTGACCTAGCGACATGACCTTTCGTGCCCCTTTTTTTCCCATCATACTCACCATTCTGAGCGTCGTGCTCACCTCCTGCCGCCCGGAGCTTGAGGAAGCTATGCGGCTTCCAGTTCCATCCATACAAGCACCGACTCTTCAAAGCTCAACCGATGCCCCAACAAGCGAAGCGGCTAGAGCGGTGCAGAGAACTGGCACGCCGCATGCGCAGGATTGCGATGCCTCCTGGAAGATGTGCCCGATCGTGCCAACGCTCAGTCCACGAGCAATCGAGATCTATACGCAAGGCCTGGCATCGGGCATGAACCCACGCGCCTTCTCCAAAATTGGCGATGGTGAGATCGCCAGCCACTGGTTTCTCTCCATTTTTGACTTTGATCCTGCGCACTATACGCTTGGAGCCTATCCGGGGTTGGCAGATACGATAGCGTACTTCGCTGGATCGTATAGCCGAGATAGCCTGGCGGCTCGGGCGGGTTTTAACACCACCCGCATTCTCGACCCGCTTTTCGCGATGAACGATATCTGTGAAGTCGAGGAGTCTCCGCTTGAATGTGAGCTACGTCGGCACCGACCCAGTTTTGCGATTATCTCGCTAGGGACTAATCAGGTATGGAGTCCAGATGTCTTCGAAGAAGAATTGCGCCAGATTGTCCAGATCTGTATAGATAGAGGGGTGCTGCCGGTACTCTCGACAAAAGGCGATAACTTGGAGGGTGATCATCGCATCAACGCCATCATCGCCGAGACAGCTGCGGCATATGAAGTACCCCTATGGAACTTCTGGTTGGCGATTCAATCCCTCCCCGATCAGGGATTGCAGCCCGATGGTGAGCACCTCACCTGGGCAGAGAATGACTTCTCGGATCCGGATGCGATGACACACGCCTGGCCAGTGCGGAACCTCAGTGGGCTGCAGTTGCTGCGCTCGTTGATGGCCATCACTCAATAAGATAATGGGCGTGCGCACTTGTGGTTTCATCGACGAGTTGCGGCTCCTTCCGTATAATGATTGACTGTTGCGTTCAAGTTTCGATGTGGTTTGAGTGGATGGACCAGAAAGGTAATGGAGCGGATGGATAGGCCAGTCGAACAATCGCCTGATGTGATCCGCAGGTTGCTTGATTCGCAATACGGCATATCCGGGGATATCAAGCGCCTACCCGGTGAAAACGAAAACTACCGTGTGTTGATGGACGATGGCCGGAATCTGATCCTCAAGCTCGCAGGAGTCGGCGCTCCCGGAGATATGCTCCTGCTAGAACAGCGGATCTTGAAGCATCTCGCTGACTCTGAGTTGGACTTGATATTCCCCACCAATGTGCTCACCCTCAAAGGCGACACCTTAGCAAAATTCACACTCGAGGATGGTGCTGTAGTCCAAGCCCGGTTGCAAACTTTTTTGGCTGGAACCCCATGGGTGGAGGCACCGCCGGCAAGCAACGATTTGCTACGCGATCTAGGCGCGAAACTCGCACATCTTGATCTTACACTTGCTTCTTTGAACGATCGGGCGGCCACCCGCTCCCATCGTTGGGATTTGATGAACGCTCTTCAGCACCGGGCCGCTCTGATATTGGTCGAGGATTCAAACCTGCGCAAAATCGTCGACCAGATGTTCCAGCTGTATGCCGCCCGGGTTCCTGATCAAATATCAAACCTTCCGCGATCGTTGATTCACGGGGACGCCAACAATGAGAACCTGCTGGTTGAAGGTGATAGCCTGATTGGATTGGTGGACTTTGGGGACAGTCTGATGAATCCAGTGATCTGCGAACTCGCCATAGCGTTGGCATACGTCATGCTTGGCCTGGAAGATCCGTTGGTCGCCGCGTCTGAGGTCGTACGCGCCTATCACAAGGTACGCCCGCTGACGCAAACTGAGCTTGAGCTGCTCTACCCGTTGCTTTGCGCCCGTCTCTGCACGACCATAGTAGTGGCCGCAGAAAGGCGCTCGATCGATCCAGATCACCCAACATGGTTCGTCACCGAGCAGGCTGCAAAATCCCTGCTTGAACAGCTAAGCCTCATGGCACCACACGAAGCTGCCCGCCGACTGGCAGCCGGAACCGGCATCGTCATCTACCCCGTGCAAGGTTTATCAGTTGATGTTTTGCGGGAGGAACGGCAGCGACTTATCAGCCCATCCTTGTCGCTAGCCTACACAAGCCCATTGAAGATCGTGCGAGGTGAGGGCCAGTATCTGTTCGATGAGCAGGGTTGGCCCTATCTGGACCTGGTGAACAACGTTTGTCACGTTGGCCATTGTCATCCGACCGTCGTCGAGGCAGGTCAGCAGCAGATGGCAAAATTGAACACCAACACCCGCTATCTATATGATGGTCTTACGGCGTATGCTGAACGATTATGTGCGACACTCCCGGACCCCTTGGAAGTCTGTTTCTTGGTCAACTCGGGCAGCGAGGCCAATGAATTGGCGCTGCGCCTGGCAGAAGCCTACACCGGTCGGAAGGATTTCCTTGTGATCGACGGCGCCTACCACGGCAATACTGGAAGATTGGTTGACCTAAGCCCCTATAAGTTCCTGGGGAAGGGGGGAAAAGGAGGGGCGGAATCCTGGGTGCACGTCGTGCCGATGCCCGATGGATATCGGGGCATCCATCGTGGGTACGGGCAGGAAACCGGGATCGCCTACGGAGATGAAGTCGGGCGGGTCATCAGTGCGTGTAACGCACCTCTTGCGGGTTTTATGGCAGAGTCCTTGCTCGGTTGCGGAGGGCAGATCATCCCGCCTGTGGGGTACTTTGAGCGCGCTTTTGAACATGTCCGTGGCGTCGGTGGAGTTTGCATCATCGATGAGGTCCAGGTCGGATTCGGCCGTGTGGGGACCCACTTCTGGGCGTTCGAGCGTTACGGTGTCGTGCCGGATATCGTGGTGATGGGCAAGCCGATCGGCAATGGCCACCCCATGGGGGCTGTGGTAACCACCCGGGCGATCGCCGATGCCTTCGCCAATGGGATGGAATTCTTCTCCACCTTCGGTGGAAACCCGGTCTCTTGTGCGATCGGGATGGCGGTCTTGGATGTAATTCAGGAGCAAGGGCTTCAACAGAATGCGCTAGAACTGGGGCAGTATTTCCTGGAAGGATTGCATGGATTGAAAGCGCAGCACGATATCATCGGGGATGTGCGCGGCGCTGGGTTATTCATCGGCGTTGAGTTGATCCGCGATCGGGACACACTTGAACCCGCGACTACCGAAGCCAAGCGGCTTGTGGAACATATGAAGGCCGAGGGCATCCTGCTAAGCACGGATGGGCCTTTCCATAACGTGATAAAAATCAAACCGCCCATGGTCATCACACGTGAGGATATCGACATGGTCCTGCGGCTCATGGGGGACGCTCTGGCTGGGCTGCATGCTGCATAAAATTGCTTATTCCACGTGCAGTTGGAGCGTCCCTGGGAACATCTGTCCGACCATCGCAACTGATCAATGGAAGCTGTGTGATGATGGATGGCGGCAGACATCAAGTATGGGAGTAAAACGCAATCCAGGAAGCCTTCAACTGATTATGCTGCCTTCATCCGCTTGAAAACAGTTCTTTTTGTGAGCGCACTATCGGATCAGATTTCAACCGCCGCGCATACCGCTGGCTGGAGCGGACTTGACTTATCCGCACTCGCGAAATTCCTGCAGGCGGCAGCCTGTTTCGGACGATGGCTCATCCGCAAGCCTTATTAGCCTTTCAGCTATTCCAACACGAAGCCGGCGGTGACCGCTTGCTTGAGAAGATGAGAGACTGCTCTTGACGACAGATAACATTGGCTTCACAGAGCGACAGAGCCAAACAGAACCGGTGAGTGAGACCTTTGACACCGCGCAAGTCGTCACGATCTCCGGCGGGCATGCGGTGCATGATACCTACTCAGCTTTCCTGCCACCTCTGCTACCCGAACTCATCCAACGTTTTGCGTTAACCAATATGCAGGCGGGATTACTTTCCGCATTCATGCAGCTGGCATCTATCCTCCAGCCGGCGATCGGTTATCTCGCCGATCGGGTGAGCCTGCGATATCTGGTCATCCTGGCGCCCGGGGTCACGGCTAGCGTGATGAGCATGCTGGGCGTGGCGCCGTTTTATGGGGTCGCTGCCCTGCTTTTATTCGTCGCCGGTTTGAGCTCTGCTAGTTTGCATGCTGTGGGGCCAGTGATGGCTGGACGCGTTTCCGGCGATCGCCTAGGTCGTGGGATGAGCTTTTGGATGGTCGGTGGGGAATTGGGACGGACGATCGGTCCGATCCTGGTTGTCTCGATCATAACCTGGGTGGGGATTCGAAGCACCCCCTGGCTTATGGTAGGTGGGTGGGCGGCTTCGGCTTTGCTTTTCGTTCGCCTGCGAGGCATATCCGGAAAACCGAAAGAAACCCCGAGCAGCATGTCCTGGCGCCAGGTTTTAAGGCAAATGCGACCCTTCCTGCTGGCGCTCTCACTCCTGCAGATCTTCCGCTCCTTTTCGAGTGTGGCCCTGACAACCTATCTGCCAGTGTTCTTAAAGGAAGGCGGTGCGAGTCTGTGGTGGGCCGGGGCTTCCCTCTCGATTCTGGAAGCGGCGGGAGTGATCGGTGCGCTTGCAGGCGGCTCGCTCAGCGATCGCCTGGGCCGGCGGCGGATCTTGATGATTGCGCTTGGCGCAACAGCCGGATTGATCCTGCTTTTCCTGAATGTGCCGGATGTGGGGAAAACAGCACTTCTCCCTTTTTTGGGCTTTTTCTCGCTCTCCACAACACCGGTGATCATGGCGCTGGTGCAGGAGTCCTACCCCGAGAATCGGGCTATGGCGAATGGGGTTTATATGGCGCTGTCTTTCATCATCCGCTCTATGATCCTGGTGGTATTTGGCGCGATCAGTGATTGGATCGGGCTGCCGAACGCGTATTTACTGAGCGCGCTTCTCTTAATCGTTGGGTTGCCCGTGGTGAGGTTTTTCCCGGAGAAGGTTCAATGACTCGTTGGAGGGTATCAATCGATGCAGGAAGGTTCTATACGCTAGCAGACTCACAGACGCAAGGCATCCTGGAATGAGTCCTTCCGATCAGGGCTTGATCGCCTGGATCTTGAAGATTGGTATCGTCACGAATGGGTGTAGCTGGTTGATCCGCTGTAAAATCCGCTTTAGAACCGCGGGGCGCATGTACTTGTCGGCAAATTCGGGGGAACAAACGAGATCTCTTTTAATCGCAAACACCCGCTCTCCCAGCTGTCGATAATAATCCGCTCGACTGTGGAGATCCTTGCTTATCCCCACTGGAAATGTGAAATCCTCGATCTCAGCAGCCGATTCGATTCGAAATCCACATTGCACAAAAGAATCGACTGCCATGATCCCTTTCAGCCCGAATCCTAATTGCCCATGAATCCCTTCCCTGGGAGGAATCCCAATGGCCTGGATCAATTCGATCAAGCCAGCGACCCGATCCGCTGATCGGTTTCCATAATGACCTGGCAGGGCAGCTAAATATTCATGATATGAGAGTCCAAAATCATCGACATGGTCATCCAGCTGGGTAAACTCGTGGCTGCACATGATCAATCGCCCGCCCGGCCGCAGGACACGATAGACCTGGGACAGCATCCCATCGACATCGATGCGGTCACCTTCTTCAGTGGGAAATTGAAACACCATGCGGGCGACGAACAGATCCGCTGATGCTGTGGGGATTTTTGTATCGATCTCCGTTGCATGGAGATTGGGCATAAATTGAAACCCTGGTTGCCCACTAAGTTCTTGAGGTGGCCTGACATCGTCGGGGGAAGTCATCAGGAGTGATGACGGGCGTTGGGCGTACAGGTAGGCGCTCAGATCGCCGAGGCCCCCGCTGAAATCGATCACATCGCGATCGGGTATTAAATCTGGCGAAACCAGATCCTCGACCAGGTAATAGACCAGGTAGCGAACGATCTCCCAATTCCGTTGAAGTTCCCAGGAACCCATACCTTCAGTATATCCATTTTGCACCCAAACCATTTAACGAAGGTTGTTTGAGGTCTTCTCGCTGATATTTGAGTTGTCCCAAAAGTGCCATCATCTGGACACATGAAGATCCTACGGTAAACGTAATCTATGAGCGTGCAATGATGTGGAAGGCGTAAAACTATGCGTTGGCATTCAAAGCGTAATTGTTTGATCCTGGTTTTTTTGTCAGGAGCATGTGTCATATCCAGGGTAGAGCCAGCTCTGCCTTCATTGACGGAATCCACGATACACCCAATAGCCACTTTAGATACTGTGGATATTGCGGCGATCGACACACAGATTTATCCCCGCGTCGATGGTTCCACGTCGGCTTACCCACTCCAGATCACGATCGCCTGCGAGATTCTCCACGTCGAATGTGCCTGGATGGAGGGAGATTTCTTCAACGTGACACGGCGAATTGCACCCGTGGATCCATTAAGCGCATCCGAAGCCATCGAGACGATCTTCAATCTCGTTCATAGTGGCACGCACAGCGCCTATGTAAACCTGATTGAGAAGAAGGTTGATTTAATCCTGGTCGCCCGGGAGCCGTCTGAGGATGAGTTGGATGCGGCGAAACGAATGCGTGTCAGCCTCGATCTCCAAACAGTGGCGCTGGATGCCTTCGTCTTCCTGGTACACGCCGATAACCTGGTGCAGAGTCTCACACTGGACCAGATCCGTGCTATCTATAGCGGCAGGATCACCAACTGGTCCGAGGTTGGAGGCCCGGATGCAGACATTCACACCTACCAACGCAATCGCAACTCCGCCAGCCAATAGCTCATGCAAAAGCTGGTTATGCTTGGTGAGCCGATGCTCGAGTCGCCTGACATGGTCCTGATGTCGATGATGGGACCCTTCAGCGCCCTCCGAGAGGACCCACTGGGTATTGGATATTCGGTCTACTTTTACACGGCAAATATCTTCCCGGACGAGAAGGTGCGCATGGTATCCGTGGAAGGGGTTGAAACGACATCGGAGACGATCGCCGCACGATCCTATCCCCTCGTGACCGATGTCTTCGTCGTGGTGCGGGGTGGGGAGGCGGGCGATCAGACCGCGAGGAAATTGCGCGATTGGCTGCTAACGGGCAAGGGGCAGCAAGCCGTTGAAGCGAGTGGATATGTTGGGTGGCATGAATAACTGGAAGAAAACCGCTCGTAAGTAGAAGGGTGGGGCTGACCCCACTACAACACTTTCTATATCGGACACTGCTGAGCTCGTATGCAGCTTGGTTCCAGCATGCGAGCATACCGCCCAGTTTTCCTATGATATGATCGAGCGACCTCGAGTCGCCCGTACAGTTGACCTCGAGTTCTTACTCCATGTACAGAAAATCGATACCCTTACTCATCATCTTGCTTTTCCTCGTTCCCGGGATTTTTGGGTGCAACGCCCCGACTGGAAAGGCTTCAGCCCCATCCAAGTTCACAGAACAAGATCTCCTAAACACGGTCGAAGCCATGCCAACCTACACCCCCACCTCGGCGGATCTTTTGGCCACCCGATCACCGCAGCGCAATGATGCTGGCGGCATATGGCCAACGATGATCCCAACCGTTGATCAGAACGCCTATCACTATGAGACGCAAGCCGGGGACACGATGGCAGCCATTCTCCTGCGCTTCTCCGTCGAGAGTGAGCATATCCAATCTGAGAGATCAGCCTCCCAAAACGGGTATCTCACTCCTGGAAATCTACTCATCATCGAACGAAGATTGGGGCAAACCAGCTCGGCTCAGCGATTGTTGCCCGATGCGGAACTCGTATACTCTTCCACCGCATCTGACTTCGACCTAACGACATTTGTTCAGCAAGCCGGTGGCTATCTCAGCCGGTATCGAGAAGTCATCGAAGGTGAGGAACTCGAGCTCGCTGGGGCAGCGATCGTCCAGCGCGTCGCCAGCGAGCTCTCGGTCAACCCTCGCTTGTTACTTGCCCTGCTTGATTACCGCAGCGACTGGGTTTACGACCATCCGCTGGGTGCCGAGCGCAATCGCTATCCGCTTGGATTCCGCATTCCCGATCGTGAGGGTCTCTTCGAAGAACTCAAGATCGCTGCGACGCAGTTGAACCTGGCTTACTATGGCTGGCGGAGTGGGAGTTATACAGCGCTGAAATTCGATGACGGGACCACCCTGCGACTGGACCCCACGCTGAACGCGGGCTCGGTGGCCTTGATGCACTTGTTTGCGATCCTGTCAGACATCGGGAGCTGGGAAGGGCATCTCTACGCGGCGGATGGGTTCCCGGTGCGGAACGCCAATCTCTTCGGGGATCCCTGGCGGCGTGCGCAAGCGCTTGGCCCGATCATCCCGGGCGGTCTCGTACAGGCAGAGCTCGAACTCCCCTTTCTACCCAATGAAGGTTGGAGCCTTACAGCGGGACCGCATTACGCCTGGAACACCGGGACACCCCTGGGCGCATTAGATTTTTCACCGATTATCGCCTCTGATGAATGTGAAGATTCCCCCGCCTGGGTTACAGCGTCGGTCAATGCCATGGTTGTGCGAGCTCGTGACAACGTTGTGGCGCTAGACCTGGATGGCGATGGCGATGAGGGCAGCGGCTGGGTGATCGTCTACTATCACATCGCCGAACACGATATGATCCCGCAGGGGGCGGACCTGGCCGTTGATCAACGCATCGG
>JBFFMI010000112.1:0-9314 GCA_041554155.1 Anaerolineales bacterium | reverse complement strand
TGACGGTTTTGCAACTGATGGCTGCCCAGGAGCTCGGAGCCTCTGTTGAGCAAGTGCGGGTGCTCTTATCAGACACTGACCTGACGCCTGATGGTGGCCCAACCACAGCCTCCAGACAGACATTTGTGACCGGGAATGCAGCCCGACATGCCTCGATTGTCCTGCGCGAAGCGATCCAATCAAGCCTTTCGGAGAAACTCGATGTAGCCCCGGAGGAGATTACGTTTTCTGAGGGACTTGCCCAGGTTAATGGACACCAGGTGACGCTTGCAGAAGCTGCAACCTGGATGAAGACGGAGGGACGAGATCCAAGAGCGCTCTACGAATACTGGGCGCCCGAGACTCAACCCCTGGGCACTGGTGGCGATATGCATTTCGCTTATTCTTTTGCGGTTCAGGCAGCAGAGGTTGAAGTTGATCTCGAGACTGGTGAGGTGGAGGTGATCGAGATCATAGCAGCAAACGATGTGGGTAAAGCGATAAATCCCCTGGGTTTGCAGGGCCAGATTGAGGGGGGGGTGATGATGGGCTTGGGGAATGCCCTGACAGAAGAATTCATCACGGAGGAAGGCATTGTCTTCACCGATCGTTTAGCCCGCTATCGCATGCCCTCGATCGCACAGACCCCGCGTATTACATCAATTGTGGTCGAAGATCCAGCCGCTGAAGGTCCTTATGGCGGTAAGGGGGTAGGGGAGATCAGCAGTATTCCAACCACGCCAGCGATCACCAATGCTATTAAGCATGCTTGCGGTGTAAGAGTGCGACGGCTGCCGGTGGATCAAGCCGCATTAGCCTTGACCATTGCGAAAGGTGGAGATAGCTGTGGTTGAGGCAGATTTACGCTGGTTGTACTGGGCCAGGGAAATCCAGGCTTTAGCACAGACCGGCTTGCATTACGCCCAGAACCCTTTTGAAGCCGCCCGTTCTCGCCGACTGTTAGAAATTGCAGCGGAGATCATTGAAGCCTATAGCGAAATGGATGGCCCGGCTGTGTTGGCCGCTTTCCAGGCTCAGCCGGGCTATGTGACACCAAAAGTTGATGTGCGGGCGGCGGTCTTCCATCAGGAAAGATTGTTGTTCGTGAAAGAGGCAATGGATGATGGATGGACATTCCCTGGAGGCTGGGCGGATGTTGGTGAGGCTCCAGGCCTGGCGATCGAACGCGAGGTTGCCGAAGAGGCCGGTTTGCAAGTACGGGCGACGCGCGTTATCGGGGTTTACGATGCCAATCGTATTGCAGAAGCATTGACATTATTCCACGCCTATAAGATCCTGTTTATGTGTGAGCTGGAGTCTGGGGAACTCTCAACGAGTGTCGAGACGAGCGCCAGCGCTTTTTTTGCGTTTGATGATATCCCTGCTCCTCTCTCGGGCCATCGCACAACCGCCAGGCATATTGATGATGCCCTGGCAGCCTTCCACGAACCCGGCCGACCTGTTAGTTTTGACTAGGGAGTCCTGCTGATGTTGATTCACAATGCCACAGTTGTAACCTGGGGTGAGGCACAGGAAGTATTACAAGATCATGCCATTTTGATTAAAGATGGCCTTATTAAAGAGCTCGGCCCGAGTGCGCACCTGCTTGAGAAGCATTCTGATCAAGAACGGATGGATGCGGGCGGAAAGTACTTGATGCCAGGGAATATTTGTGCACATACACACTTCTACGGCGCTTTTGCGCGTGGCATGGCGATACCAGGCAAAGCGCCGCAAGATTTCCCAGAGATCCTGCGAAAATTATGGTGGCCCCTGGATAAGGCGCTTTCGGATGAGGATGTGCGCTATTCGGCGCTCGTCTGTATGGTCGACGCGATCAAACATGGTACAACCACCTTGATCGATCATCATGCCTCCCCGAATGCGATTGAAGGATCGCTCGATCAGATCGCTGAAGCTGTCGACCAGGCCGGGTTGCGAGCAGTACTGTGTTACGAAGTGACCGACCGGGACGGAAACGAGAGAGCAGTGGCGGGAATAAGAGAGAACACCCGTTTTCTGGATCGAGTGATGGATGGACCAATTGCAGGAGGCCGGGTGCAGGCGATGTTTGGGTTACACGCCAGCCTGACCCTTTCCGATGAAACCCTTGAAGCTTGCCGGGAAGCCCTGCCTGCGAATGCAGGCTTTCATATCCACGTTGCAGAGCATGAAGCTGATGAGTACGACAGCTTGATGAAATCGAACCAACGCGTTGTCGATCGTCTGCAAAAACATGGCATCCTGGGTGACAGAACGATCGTAGCCCATGCAATTCATGTTGACGCCCGCGAAATTGAGATCCTTGCAGATACAGGGACTTGGGTGAGCCATCAACCTAGATCGAATATGAATAACGGGGTTGGCGTAGCTGAGGTTGAATCATTATTACGGAGTGGGGTAAATGTCTGCCTGGGTAACGACGGATTCTCCAACGCCATGTGGGAGGAGTGGAAAACGGCGTACTTGCTTCATAAAGTTTGGCACCGTGATCCACGACGAATGCCCGGGGATCTGCTGGTAAGGATGGCGGTCCATCATAACGCCCGCCTCGCAAATCGGTTTTTCCCTGCGGCACCCATTGGAGAGATTCAAGCGGGTGCTCAAGCGGATCTGATCCTGGTCGATTATCATCCTACAACACCCTTAACCGCAGGGAATTTGCCCTGGCACATTTTATTTGGTTTTCATGAATCAATGGTTACCACAACGATAGTGAACGGGGAAGTCTTGATGCACGAGCGTGAGCTGCTCACTCTCGATGAAGGCGAAATCACAGCGCGCTCACGGCAACTTGTACCAGCTGTTTGGGAACGATATAAAACCTTTGTGCCGGCCGATTGAGGCGGGCAACAATTCATCGGGGAGATAGCATGGCAGAAAAAATGATACTCACGATCGCTGTAATTGGGGGGACGGGAAAGCTTGGACCAGGACTAGCCAAGCGCTGGGCTCAAGCAGGCTATCGCGTCCTGATCGGATCGCGAGAAGCCGAGAAGGCAGAGCGCATCGCAGCCGAGATCAACAAAGAACTATCGATCGAGGGGGTGGTAGGTCTTCAGAACCAGGACGCCGCCAAGCAGGCAGATATTGTTGTTCTTACGGTGAAATATACCGCACATGAGGCTGTGATCGAAAGTTTGAAGGAAGTTGTAAGCGATAAGATCGTGGTGGATACGACGGCCCGCATTGATTTCAAAGCACCCACTCCACCATCCGCCCCATCCGCGGCGCACATGGCACAGTCCGCCCTCGGCCCCTCAGCCCGGGTAGTGGCGGCTTTCCAGACGGTTCCGGCGCACCGGCTAAAAGGTGAAGCAAGCGAACCCCTTGATCTGGATGTGCTCATCTGTGCTGATGACATGCCTGCAGTGGAAGAAGTTATCAAACTGGCGCGCGCAGCAGGTTTGCATGGCTATTATGCGGGTGGATTAGAAAATGCCATCGTGATAGAGGGACTAACAAGCATTCTCATCAGCATGAACCAGCATTATGACTCCAAAACAGCCGCCTTTGCTGTCCGCGGACTCGCGGTGTGATGGGAGATCGCAAGCTTATCTTTACCGCCCTCCCAGGCATACCCCTTGTTCAGCCTGGTGACAATATCGCCGAACTGATACTGACCAGCCTGTCCTCTTCTGGCATCGACCTCATGGAGGGGGATGTGTTGGTGCTGGCGCAAAAGATCGTATCCAAAGCCGAGGGACGCCTGGTGTATTTACGCGATATTGTTCCTGGCACTGAGGCGCTATTGTTGGCTGAGGAGACCGGAAAAGATCCCCGCCTTGTAGAACTCGTCCTGCGCGAGAGCAATAGAATCCTCCGCACACGTCAGGATCTCATTATTGTGGAACATCGCCTGGGATTTATCTGTGCAAACGCAGGCATAGATCACTCTAACGTAACGGAGACTTCAAGCGAGGGTGGCGAAGGGGTGCTGCTGCTTCCAGAAAACCCCGACGCTAGTGCTGCAGCCATTCGAGAAGAACTCCGAAAAACCACAGGTGTATCACCAGCCGTGCTTATTGTCGACTCTCATGGTCGAGCATGGCGCATGGGCACTGTGGGAATAACCATTGGTGCGGCAGGCTTTCCAATGTTGCTAGATCTCCGTGGTAAGCCGGACCTGTCCGGTCGCAAATTGAGGGTTACGCAAGTGGGATTAGGGGATGAGATCGCCGCTGGGGCTTCTGCTTTAATGGGACAAGCAGATGAGAAGACACCCATCGTACACCTTCGGGGTTTACCGTACCCGTTGAGAGAAGGAACCGTGAAAGAAATCTTGCGGCCGGTGGGTTTAGATTTATTTCGTTAATCATCGTTCAACGTATGGTTCGGCGTCTTTGATGCGACGAGCCAACCTGGGTTGGAACGAGTGAAACAAAGTGCCTGCACAGATGTATCGGAGGATGCATATGATCCCAGATAAATTTATGGACTTGTTGGCAGACGAAACAAAAGCTTTTGCCTTTCTGGCGACGATTATGCAGGATGGCACACCCCAGGTCACTCCGGTGTGGTTCGATGTTGAGAACGACTTAATCAGGATCAATACAGCCCGGGGAAGAGTGAAAGATCGGAATATGACTGCCCGGCCCGCAGTCGCGCTCTCGATCATGGACCTAACAGAACCATATCGTTATATCCAGTTGCGAGGGCAAGTCGTCGATTCGACCGAGGAAGGCGCGCGTGAGCACATAGACACTCTAGCGCAAAAATACCGCGGAACAGAAACCTACGAGTGGTATAAGGGTGAAACCCGGGTGCTCTATCGCATTCAGGTGCGTGCAGTCCAAACGATGGATTGAGGTTGTGATAGAAAGCATCTACGAAGTTATTGAGGGTCGCCGTTCGATCCGCCGTTTTCGAGAGCTCGCCATTGAGCGAGAGTTGGTGGAAAAGATCCTCAGCGCAGCAAACTGGGCGCCATCAGCCCACAATCGACAGCCCTGGCGCTGGATTGTCCTGGAGAACGCGGGGCATAAAAAAGCCCTAGCAGAAGCCATGGGTCAGGATTTAATACGCACCCGTACTGCGGATGGGGACGATCCTTTGGAGATTCAACAGGATTATGAACGATCTGTCGGTAGGATCGGCCAATCTTCCGTGGCGATCATTGCTTGTCTGGATATGACGGAGATGGACGACTATCCAGACCAAGAACGCAACCAAGCCGAGTACCTCATGGCGGTTCAAAGCGTTGCGATGGCAGGTCAGAATATCATGCTCCTGGCCCATGCCGAAGGCCTCGGGACATGCTGGATGTGTGCGCCGCTCTTTTCTCCCGAAAGCGTTCATACGGTTTTTGATGTCCCGGATACCTGGATGCCCCAGGGTTTGATCTTGCTCGGGTATCCGGCTGGACCTGGCCGGGAAAAACCCAGAAAAAGCCTGAGTGAAGTTGTACGATGGATATGAAGGTTGTAGCGCTTGCCGGAGGGGTTGGCGGTGCGAAACTCGCACAAGGGCTGGCCGCTTGCCTGGAACCAGCGAACTTGACGGTCATTGTGAATACAGCAGACGATTTTGTCCATCTTGGTCTGCAAATCTCGCCTGATCTTGATACGGTTATGTACACTCTCGCTGGAATCGCAAACCCGCAGCTCGGTTGGGGTAGGGCCGATGAAAGCTGGCATTTCATGGAGACCCTGGAGGCGTTCGGAGGGCCGGTTTGGTTTCGCCTCGGGGACCGAGATCTTGCGCTGCATCATTGGCGCACATCCCGCCGGATCGCAGGGGAAGCGCTGAGTGCCCTAACTCTCGAGGCGAAGAACAAACTCGGGATCAGTGTCCAGATCCTGCCAATGTCGGATGATCAAGTGCAAACGATCGTCTCAACAAGTGAAGGCGCGTTATCATTTCAAGAGTATTTTGTGGCGAGGAAGTGCGAGCCCGCAGTCAGAGGTTTCCATTTTGAAGGCATTGAGACAGCCGAACCAGCTCCGGGCACGCTTGAAGGTCTGGAAACTGCTGACGTTGTGATCTTCTGTCCGTCCAATCCATGGGTGAGCCTGGATCCAATCCTTGCCGTTCGCGGTATCCGTGATCAGGTAAGAAGCAAACCTGTTTTTATGGTCTCACCTATCATTGCAGGCAAGGCGGTCAAAGGACCGGCAGCGAAGATGTACGCTGAATTGGGGGTTGAACCCTCGGCCGTGGCCGTGGCGCAGCACTATGAAGATATCTTGTTGGGCTTGATGGTCGATCATCGTGACGCATCGCTTGTTCCTGAGCTTGAAGCCCTCGGCCTCAAAGTTTGCATTGAAGATACGCTGATGAAAGCTCGCCATGATCGAATTCGAGTCGCTCAATCGCTGCTAGAATTCGCCCAAACTACTGGGTTAAAGGAGAGAACCTCATGACCTACTGGGCCATTGTGCCCGTGAAACCGCTGCGGCGTGCAAAGTCACGCTTGGCGGGTGTGCTTACAGACGAAGAGAGAGCCTCCCTTTCCCAATATTTACTGGAGCAAACGCTTGAAGTATTAAAGGAGATCCCTGAAATTGAACACACCCTGGTCGTAAGCCGTGATTCACATGCACTGGCCCTTGCACGGAAGTTGGGGGCGCGCACATTAATGGAGCATGGGGCGCCGGAGTTAAATCAGGCTTTGCTAAGAGCGACGATGGTTGCCAAGGAGTACGGCGCTGTCGGCGTGCTTGTGCTCCCGGCAGATCTACCACTGCTGAGCAAGGAGGATATTCAGACGCTGATTGGTGCAGCCAAAGATCCTCCCGTGGTCGTTCTGGTACCAGACCGTCGTGAAGCTGGGACGAATGCTTTGCTGGTACGCCCAACGGGTCTATTGGATTATGATTTTGGAATGGATAGCTTTAATCGGCATCAGGAGCAGGCAGAGAAGCTTGGCGCGCGTGTAGAAGTGCGATTGATGGCGACGCTCGCGTTGGACCTTGATTTACCCGAAGATCTTGAAAAACTGCGAGAGAAGATTGACCTTGATAGGATATTCCCAATGAAGGAGAGAGGTGGATGACGATGGATCGAGTTGCACTATATCTGCAGGATGCGCACGATTTGCGCGATGGGCTTGATTACGTGCAGTACGCAGAGAAGATGGGTTTCGAAGCCGTTTGGCAAGCTGAATCTCGTCTGGTGCGGGATGCAATTGTTCCCATGGCTGCTTACGCTGCCGTTACCGACCGGCTGATCGTCGGTTCTGGGGTGATCAACAACTGGACTCGCAATATAGGCCTGCTTGCTGCCACCTTCCTCACGCTGGACGACCTTGCTCCGGATCGGATTATCTGCGGTATCGGTGCCTGGTGGGATCCGCTAGCGAAAAATGTGGGCATTGAGCGAAGGAAGCCATTATTGGCAATGCGGGAAACTGTTGAGCTGCTCCGTCGGTTGTTGAACCTTGAACGGGTATCTTTCCAGGGCGAATTTCACCAAGTAGAGAATATTGAATTAGATGTCGTGCATGGTCGGCGTGAACCACGCAATGTGCCGATCATGATCGGAGCCACCGGCCCGAAAATGATGGCCTTAACCGGGGAGATCGCAGATGGGGCAGTGCTCAATTACTGTGTACCCCCCGAGTACAACCACGGGGCTTTAGAGGCTCTGGAAACCGGTGCCAAGCGTGGCGGACGCACGCTGGATGACATCGACCGACCGCAGCTTGTTGTTTGTTCGGTGGATCATGATGAGGATCGGGCACTTGATACAAGCCGCGAACTGCTGACCCAATATCTTGCCCAACAACCGCACATCGCAAAAGCGAGTGGGGTGTCAGACGACATCGTTGCTGAAATCCAATCGATCCTGGGCTGGCCGGCGACGCATGATCAAATTCAAAAGGCCAAGCACCTGGTACCGGATGAGCTCGTCACCCGCATCACTGCCTCGGGAACACCAGAACAGGCACGAGCCAAGGTGCAGGAATACATCGATAACGGTGCAACATGCCCGATCCTGTACCCTGTCGGCGGAGATATTAAGTTGCTGGTAGATACCTTCAGCCCCAACGGGGGATAATGTTAGGAGCTCGGGATGACGGAAGGCAAACTACATGGGTGAGCAAGAGGTTGGTTCAGACTTGAAGAAGCAACCGAATTCAAGTCATTGTTTTGTCTGCGGGGTAGAGAATGGCATTGGCTTGAGGATGACTTTCTATGAACTTGGCCCGGGAGAAGTGTCCGCTACCTACAAGGTCCCGGATCATTTCCAGAGTTATCCAGGGATTGTCCATGGGGGCATCCTGGCATCCATGCTGGACGAGGTTGCGAGTCGAGCAGCGATGACTGGCAGCCCCACGCGTTTTCGCTCCACGGCGAAGCTGGAGATTCGTTACCGTAAACCCGCCCCGCTGGATGAGACTTTGCATATGCGAGGATGGGTGACGGAAGAGCGCGGTTCACGAGCCAGAGCGAAGGCTGAAATCCGATTGGCAGATGGGACTCTCATCACTGAAGCCGAAGCGCTGCTGGCTGATTATCCAGAGCCTGTGGATGATGAGAAACTGGCTGCCCTGGGTTGGCGTGTTTATCCGGACTAGACAAGTAATCCTGGGAGGGCAGGATGGAATACCTGCGACCGAAAACCATAGATGAAGCTGTCGAGCTGCTAGCGGGAGGAATCCCTCTCGCGGGCGGTACAAGACTTAACGTTGATCGGAGCAAGCTAGCGCGTGTGATCGATCTTCAGGGCCTGGGCTTGGACATCCTTCGTGAAGTCGATGGCAGCATCAACATTGGTGCCATGACGAAATTACAATCGCTCTTATCGACGGATCTGCCGATCCCTGAAGCACTCCGGGCGGCATGTCGCTATGAGGCCGCGTGGAATCTAAGGAATCAGGGCACGATCGGGGGCTTGATAATGAGTGCGAGTGGAAGGTCCCCACTACTGACGGTCCTTTCTGCGTTGAGCCCCCGGGTTCATCTGGAACCAGGAGATGCGGAGGTTAGTCTCGGGGAATTGCTTGAAAGACGGAAGCAAGTTCCTATCGACTTTATCCTGCTGGATTTTCGCTTCCAGATTCCGACCGCTGCTGCCTATGATTACGTTGCACGAACTCCGATGGATCCACCGCTCGTATCCGCGGCTGCAGCTTTGCATGATGATGGTGGCCAACGGACCATCCATTTGGCGGTTGGGGGATTTGGCGATCACCCCAGTTTCTGGAAAAAGGAGGCAAATGCGTAATAGGAGCCCTCCCGCCGCTGGCCCGTGTCCAGCTGGTCGCACTCGATAATGTCCGGCACCATGGCCCAGGGAATCACGTAGGCCGTGGCGATCCCGGACCCGGACAGGGCTGCCAGAAGGTAGGCCAGTGCAAGCTGGTCGGCCGGCAGAGCACAGATGGCCAACAG
>JBFFMI010000111.1:0-9421 GCA_041554155.1 Anaerolineales bacterium | reverse complement strand
TGTATCCCCCGTTCCGGAGAACCAGATCCCCTTGCAATCATGCTCGGTGGTCGCGTGTATGGCGTTACCATTGGCGTAGTTCTCAGGAGGCAAGACTCTTGATGTCGCTTCAGCACGGTTGGACAATCGCCCGCCAAAGATTAAGTGTGCAAAATTCGAATCACTTTCGGTATCAATGATGACAGGGATGTAATTTGGATCACCGGCGTAAAGGCCTGTGCGCGGTGGGTTTGTGACCTGGATGGTGACGTCAGTGCCAGCGCCGATCACGCAATCAGGGCCTGCTGGTGTGCAAGCTTGTGCAGTCGTTCCATACTCGTTGGCAGCGGCGCTGTTTAGCGCTGCGGTGCCCAAAGGTTGGCTGCGGATCTTTGCGTAAGCAGCCGCCATTGCCGCTGCATCGGCAGCGTTCTGGGATCGCCGATGCTCATGAAGTAGCATGCCCCCATCGATCGCCAGCGCAGAGAATCCGATGAGCCCGATCATCATGATGGCCATGATGATGTAGGATTGCCCCGCCTGGTTTCGCATACTCGCGTTCATCGTAACCCTCTCTCGGTCATCAACAGGGTGGCTGCAAGATCGTGTCGATCGCTTCAGCCTGAAGGTGGAGTGTGTTGCCGGCGATAAAAGGCGCCACCAGGTCGAAGTCGAAATCAACGGTTACTTTGACCGTACCACCAGCGCAAGCTGAGCCAAATACCTGGACATCGATTTGATCATCGGCAAACGCCGACAGATCGACTGGTGCGTTGGATGTGCTGCGCACCCGGGCTCGCACACCATGAACATCCGACGGTAAGATGGAGGCGTAGGATGCGCCTTCTTGAGCGGCGTCACGAACGGTGATATAGCTGTAGTAAGCCCTACCGAGGTCCATCCCGCTGGCAAGCATGATCAGAATAAATGTCACACCAACGGCGAACTCGGTCAGGCTCTGTCCCTTCTGTCGCTCTCTCTTGGTCTTTCTCATCTTGCACACTCCCTGCTGGCTGAATGATCTCCCCTGATAAACCAGGATGAATAATCGCTTACTTTACATACACGTCACGCAGCACCGTGCGGCGTGTCTCAGATGTCATCGGGATGCTGCCCAGATCGATCAGCGGCACAATTGGATCGAAGGTGATACTGACCGACACGATGATGCGGTCTCCAAGCTCGAATTGACTGGGGGGGCAGCTGGCTTCGAAGAACCCGGTTGAAGGGTTGTCGTACTGGATGGTGATATCGGTATCGGTTATCGGTGCCAGGGCGGCTACACGCTTGGCTTCGGCGCGTATCCCGGAACAGTCAGCGAAGTGTTCAACCCCGGAGCTGTTAACCCCAACGGTTGCCCCGTAGCGAGCAGCTTCGCGGCTGGCGGAGACAACACCGGCATAGGTGATCATAATGCGGCCGAACTCGACGATGCCCATTGTAAGCATCAGGAATGCCGGCAATATGAGAGCAAATTCGACTAATGTTTGTCCTCGATTGCGTTTGGCTTTCATCGTTCCTCTCGACTTCATCTGATCACCCAGTCCATCTCTGCACTCCCCGCTATTGAGAGTGTGGGTCTCCGCCCTCCGCTCCAGCTGTTCTCACGTACCAGGCCCCTCCGCCTTGTGAAAACAAAAACGACCGTTGGCTCAGGAGCAGTTTCCATGCCACACGGTCGGGATCAATCAATTTCCATCTCGATTCGGTAGCAGGCTGTCCTGGCTGATCTCTCAGCGTTAGACCCTGTTGCTTTGCGTCGCCATCTTTCGATGGGTTTGCCATTGTCGTTGAGCTGGTGCCTATAGATTTGATAAGGTGCGTAGCAAGTGATTTTGTTACACGTGCTACCTTACAAAATCCTAACAAGATTCGGTCTTGGGTTCTATCCCCCTGGGGTCCTACTTGCTGAAACGAAAGGGGCACTGTGACAAAAGGGAAAAATACCTTTCTTGTTTACATAATATCTATTCGGTCAGTGGATTTCCGGGAAGCGCCGGTCTTCAGGAATGCGGTTTTTCAAGCAGCCGGCCAGCTGACTCATCAATGAGCCAATGCAGTTCGCCTTGAGCTTCAACCTTTTGGGCAGGGTGTGTCGGTGGCCCACTCGCTTCGAGGGTCTCTTTGAGGATTGAGGCTTTTGCCTCACCGGATACGAGGAAGGCTACAGTAGACGCTGCGTTAATGGCGGGCAGCGTCAGGCTGATACGCCAGCTATCCAGGCGTGGGACATACACCGGGGCAACCCAGCGCTCGCGCTCATTCAATATTTGGGTGTCGGGGAAAAGCGAAGCGGTGTGGCCATCGTCGCCCAAACCGAGCAGGATCAGGTCGAATTGCGGGAAAGCCTGGTCGGGAAAATGAGAGCGCAGGATCTGCTCATAACGCCAGGCGCCTGTTTCCGGATCATCCTCACAAGCCATGTGATAAAGGTTCTGCCTCGGGATGGAGATGAGATCAAGTAGCGTGGCGCGCGCCATATGAAAATTGCTTTGTGGATCGTCAGCTGCTACGCAACGCTCGTCTCCCCAATAAACTTTAACATGGCGCCAATCCAGATCTCGACGACGTGACAGCTCGGCGAGTTCCTTATAGGTCCGGGCGGGTGTTGATCCCCCGGAAAGGGCAATGGAGGCACTGCCTGCATGCGCTGCTGCTTTGGATAAAGTCTCGAAGATGAACTCGGCTGCACCCAGGGCTAGCCCTTCGGCATCCGGGAAAATCTGTAACTTCATGGGCAGAATCCTAGATAAAGGAAATGAACCGATCTGGAGTTTACCAGTTCTTGTTCTGTGATGGGTTTAGGGCTGTTCGTTACGTTGCGTGAGCATGCCCACGATAGGGGCCTTGAGCAGACGGCGGGCCGGGATCGTTGTGCTGAGGGCGGTGAGCCATGGAGTTGTAAGTAAGGCGAAAAGACCAGGGCTTAGTGCTGGCCGGGCGGAGTTCCAGGCAGCACTCCAAACGGGGAAATCTGGAAAGCCCAGCGGGCTGCCGGCAGACGTAACGACGTAAAGCAGGATAAGGCCAATTCCAAGAATTGTGCCGATCAGTGATCCGAGAATACCGATCAGGAGACCCTCAATTGTGAGTAACCTCCACAGCTGATCCTGCGTGGCGCCGATGGCTCGCAAGATGCCGAGCTCGCGCCGCCGCTCCATGATGGTTATCACGGTCATATTGACGATACCCAGGGCAGCGGTCAACACGGCTAGCAGGAGCATGCCATTCATCACAACGTTGACCGATTTCATGCTCGATTGCTGGATCTCCGTCATGCGAGCAACATCCAGCAACCAGGCACCGGGTGTACTCTCGGCGAGCGCCTCGAGGTCTGGCAAGAGCTCGGTTCGATCAGCCTCATTGTAGGGGAACACGATGACGGCAACAGGCGCCTCGAGTTGGTAATTCGGGAGAGCCGAGGCACTGATGATCGAAGCCCCCACGTTAGTAGGTCCGATACCTGCGATCGTGCATTGGATTTCCCCGGTTGGTGTCTGAATGGAGATGGGATCCTCCAGCCATGCGTCATTGCGTTGTGCGACGCCGGGGGTCAAAAAAAGCACGCAGCCCTGCTCGGCTAGGATTGAGGCGCGTGCCCAATCACCGTAGCTGAAAGTGAAGAGGAAATCACCCGCGCCCTTTACGTCTTCCAGGGAAAGCACATAGGAAAAATAGGCCTCGCCCATAAAGGACAGTTCAGGGGCAAGGACAAAATAAGCTTCGACAATCGTGCCTTTGTTGCCAACAAGCTTCTCAACCTCCTGGCGAAAATTCGCAGGCAAGTTAAAGGAGGAAACCTCCCGATATGCCGCCAGGCCATTCTCTACATCAAGGGGGAAAAACCCCACGGCCGGTCTCTCAAGCAAGCTCTTGGCCGGGGTGCGAAAAAATAGCTCGTCAAACCAGTAGGTCATAAAGCCACTGACTCCGACGATCATACCGATCGCGATCGTTAAGCTAAGGATCGAGAGACCGGTCCGGCTGCGAGATCGACGGATATTATTGCCAGCCATCCAGTTGATACCCGCTGAAGATCGCGCGAGGATCCATCGGGACAGCCTTCCAGCGAGGTCGATCACACCTGGCAACACCATCACAATGCAGGCAAGCCATAGGATGACAAATATGACGGCGAGCTGATTGGCTGTCTGGGCTAGAGCCCAATTTCCCGGGGGAGCAACTCCCAGGTAGACCCAAAGGCTCAAGCTGCATAGTATGCCAATCAATGTCCAGCGCCTGGAACGATCTTTAATACCAGAGGGTTTTGATACCCGTAGGGCCTCAACTGGAGGCATGCGCGCAACTTGGTAAGCTGGAGCAGCCGCTGCAAGCAGACTGATACCGGTACCAAGGCCAGCCGCCAAGAATAAGCGCTCGGTTGAAACCGTGGCCTGACCAAACTGGTTGAACATCTCGCTGGTTGCTTCTACCAGGCGGATGAGCCCCTGGCCCACGCCAAGACCCGCAAGTATCCCCAAAGCACTACCGATCAAGCCCAGAACAAAAGCTTCGAAGAGCAGCATACTCGCTAGCTGTATACGCGTCATACCCACAGCGCGCAGTCTTCCGAAATCACTGCGTCGTTGTGCAACCGCCATGGAAAGCGAGTTAAAGAGTAAGAAGCCGGCCCCGGCGGAGATCACCAGACCAACAGCGGTCAGTCCTACATTCATCTGCTCGCTCATGAAACCCGTGATGGCGGCAGATTCTGCTGTGCGGTTGATCTCGGCCGTTACTGAAAGGCTGATAACCTCAGCCGCCACAAGTGTGGCCACGCCGCTGGCAACCGCGCTCGTTGCGAGGGTTACACGAAGTGGAGAGCGCAGCAGTTGGCGTAGCGCGAGGTATATAGTGGCTGGCATCATTAATTTTGGAGGTTGGCTTGTGCCTGTACGATGAGGTCCACCGTGAGATGGTCAGAACGCAGTTCATCGACAATCTGCCCATCTGTAAGAAAAACAACACGATCGGCGAAAACAGCTGCCAGTGGATCATGCGTTACCATCACGATCGTTTTCTCATCCTCGTCGGCTGCCTGCCGTAAAAGCTCGAGCACCTTTTGTCCCGTTCTATGGTCCAGGTTTCCGGTTGGCTCATCAGCCAAAATTAATTCGGGTTGAAAGACCATGGCCCGTGCAATTGCTACGCGTTGCTGCTCACCGCCAGACAGCCGATCAGCGCTATGCGTTTCCCGGTCCAGTAGCCCTACCCAGGCTAAAGCTTGTTTCGCTGCTGCGTGCGAATCTTGCACACTTTTCCCTTCGAGTAACAGTGGCAATGCAACGTTCTCAAGCGCTGTCAGATCGGGGAGTAAGTTAAAGAACTGGAAGACGATACTGATTTTGCGACGACGGAGCAAAGTGAGTTCTCGATCGCTCATCGATGAAAGGGTCTGCTGACCCATCTCAATCGTGCCTGCGGTTGGGATGTCCAATCCGGCTAGTAGGTGCAACAGCGTCGATTTTCCCGATCCCGAGGGCCCCATGATTGCAACAAATTCACCTGGATAGAGGTCAAGCCCGATGCTTTCTAAGGCGTGGACCTTAACCTCCCCCATCTCATAATCCTTTTTTAAGGATCGGGTTCGAATGAAAGGTTTATCCATGGTTGACAATATCCCCTTGGCTAGAATGAGCTGTAAGGATCCTCCTCGCAGTATGAAGGCCGGAGGCCTGGTAACCAACAGTACGCTGGCGGGAGGTGTGGTTACATTCCCAGCAGGAAGGTACGGAGGACCCGCGTGTACGCCTCCGACTGGTTCAGATACGCGAAATGCCCTGCATTGATAAAGGAATGGTGCTGTGCATTTGGATACAAAACTCGAACGGCCTGACGAATTTCGTCCCGGATCAAAGGGTCGTTCTCAGAATCAATAATTAGAAGAGGAAAATTAATGTCCTTGACCGGAGCTGGAACAAAGCTTTCGGTGACACAAGCGAGACGAGCCAGAACATCCTGCTTGCTATAGCCAAGTTCATGGACATCTTTGAGATAAGCCTTAAGCAGGGGATGTCCACCACCAGCAGGAACGATAATTTGGAGCGTGAACCAGCGGTAAATGAGGTGGATCATATTAAGGGGCAGGGCTCGTACCGCCAACTGCAAGAACGGTGCGGCTCGAAAGAACGGGATCGTTGGGACGAAGGTGTTCGCGAAGGTAGCGCTCAGAAGCCGTTCCGGTTGGGTGCTGGCAATGTATTGTGCCAAGTAGCCACCCATTGAGCTGCCAAGGATGTGAAACCGGTCGACGTCTTCTCTTGCAAGAACTGCATTTAACCCCTTCCGGAGCCCTTCGAGCGAACCTTCAGGTGGATAGCTAACGCTGATCAGCCGCATGTTCTCTGCGAGCGCATTCAGCTGTTGCCACCAGATATAAAATGTGCCAATGGCTCCCGGTAGGAAAACCGCAGTTGTGTCGCCAGCCCCAAGTGTCACATACTCCCACCGAACGCCGTCGTGCTCATATTCCTGAGATAAAAACTGTGTTCGAAAATCGTAAAGAGATTCCCGCACGGCAGCATCCACGTGCGCGTAACAATGGTTGAACTGCACGGAATCAAAAAGTGTGGCCATGACGATCTGTAACCTAAAGACGAGTATAGATCAGGGTTATTCGGATTTCTACATGGCGGTTTCCCGGGTGTAAAATCAGGCGCCGGAGCTCGCAAGTAGGTCGATGAAGTCGATCTCCTGCATTGTGGCCGTGATCCTGATCACCCGGGGGACCGGGATCGTACGGGCGCGCTGTTGAGCAGCTTCCCGGAAATTTTCACGAAGATCCATGCCAGTACCAATTCTTCGCAGGACATGGGATCAAAATCCTTAACAAAGGCATGACGAAACGCTCTGTAAGCCATAGACAAAACATACTAGACTGAAGGTAATTCAAGCTCGTTTTTTCCATAGGAGGCAGGATGCGCGAACGTGTAGTGCTTGTTACAGGCGCCAATGGCGAAGTAGGACATGGTTTGATTTCCTTCCTGGGCGAGCGCAGCGAGGTTCGCATCGTCGCCCTCGATATCAAGGAACTTGACGAGGTGTTAAGGCCCTATTGTGCGAGGTTTATTCAGGGCGATATCCTCGATTCCCGGTTGCTTGAACGCCTGGTGACCGAATATGAAATCGAAACGATCTATCACCTGGCTTCAGTTCTCTCAACCAGCGCGGAGTTTAAACCCGAAGCTGCCCATCGTGTAAATGTAGAAGGCACGCTCAATTTGTTGAATCTGGCAGTCGAGCAATCTAATTGGCAGAAGCGATCCATCAAATTCCTCTATCCCAGTTCGATCGCTGTGTATGGCATGAAAGATCTCGAAATCAAAGCAGCAGCAAACCGGGTGGGAGAGCATCAATTTAACCATCCGATCACCATGTATGGCTGCAATAAGCTGTATTGTGAACACCTGGGGCGCTATTATGCCGATCATTACCGCCAGCTTGCGGCCGAGCGTGAGTGTTGTCCGATAGACTTCCGCTCCTTGCGTTTTCCCGGCTTGATCAGTGCAGTAACGATCCCATCAGGAGGCACGAGTGATTACGGCCCTGAAATGCTGCATCATGCTGCCAAAGGGGAGGCTTATGCGTGCTTCGTCCAACCAACTGCACAGCTGCCGTTTATGGCGATGCCCGATGCTGTGAAAGCGCTGATCGATCTTGAGGCGGCACCGCCCAGATCGCTCACTCGACAGGTCTATAATGTGACAAGTTTCAGTCTCACCGCGCAGCAATTCCTGGAGCAGGTCGTTAGGGCGTTCCCGGATGCCGCAGTGTCCTTCGAATCCGACCGCAAGCGCGAGGCGATCGTCGACAGCTGGCCGGCCGACCTCAACGATGATGCTGCGCGAGCCGATTGGGGCTGGAGCCCTGAATATGATGTAGAGCGGGCCTTCATGGAGTACCTCATCCCAACCATCCGTGAGCGGTACAAATAGTCGTCTAACTGATTGATTCCTCAAAGTCAGCAATCTTCATGCTTGTCGAGTAGCTAAGCCAGACAAGCATGTTTTTATTTACGAGGAACTACGTGATCGAGAGGAATAATCCGAAGATATAGCCTGCCAGGATGCTGGCTATGGATACCAGACCCACATAGGCGGTGGTTTTGCGCCGACCGAGGATCTTCCCCGTGACAAGGATGCTTTGAAGGGAAAGTACCGGATCGGCCAGGAGATATGCCAGTAGCGGTCCTCTGTGCATGCCGAGATCGAGGAACAGGCGGGCAATGGGCACTTCCACTAGCGTGGGGAAATACATGAATACCCCAAAGAATACCCCCACCGTATTCGCCAACAGCGTGTTGCTGCCGGCCAGATTACGAACCCAGGCCTCGGGGATGAGCGCCTTCAATATCCCGGCAAAAAATACGCCGATAAGAAGTAAAGGGAAGATCTGTTTGACAAATCGCCAGGTCTCCCAGAGCCATCCGCTTCGTTGTTGCTGTGATAAAGAATGCCTGATAGATGATGCGATGAGTATCAATAGAAGGATAAGCGCTATGAAGCGCCCATTGATCCCGATGGAAAGGCTCGCCATCGAGAACGCCGGTCCGGCAATCAGGAGGGTGAGTACAAGCACAGCAACCGTTAGGTAGGTCCAGCGGTTATACCCTTCCAGCACATCTTTTAATCCTCGCCATGCGGAAATACCAAGAAGTACCAGCAATACGATCAAAAGCGCACCTTGGAAGTCCAGCCCCAAACGGCTCAATGCATCGATTGTAGCTGGGCGTATCTGCAGGCCCAGGGGAATCTCAAACCATAGATCGCGCAGTAGGGGAATTTGAAAAGTCCCAACTAGCAGGAGCGCCACCAGGAGCAGGAATGGGACCCATCCAGACCGCTCTGAAGCATCTTCTGAGCCGAAAAGCGCCTCTGCTTCACTCGGGACAATGTGGATATCTTCAGAGCGGAATATCCGGGCCATGGTCAGGCCAATCACGATACCGAAGATGATCGCCAGTACGATGCGGGCAATAGCGAAGTCCAGTCCAATCGCCGCGCCGGTGTATGCGATGGCAAGGATATTTACCGCTGGTCCGACAAAGAGGAAGGTGATTGCCGGGCCCAGCCCTGCGCCGCGCTTCCAAATGCCTGCAAAGAGCGGCAGGATGGTGCAGGAGCATACCGCCAGCAAAAAACCACCCGCAGCAGCTGCCGGATAGCTGATCCATTTAGCCACACTGGGACCCAGGTAGCGAGTCACGCTACTCTTGGGTAACACTGCGCTCATATAGCCGGCTATCAGGAAGGCTGGTAGTAGGCACAATAGCACATGAGCGCCCAGGTACTCGAGCAACGTAGCCCAGCCTGAGCTGAGCAAGAGGTTGAGCCAGGATGAGAACGTTTGGGTCACAAGTGATCAAGGACAATCGGGTTCTAGCCGACTGCAGCCTCCATCCATTCCAGAACTTGGTCGATTGTGGGAAGTCGCCCGGAGATGA
>JBFFMI010000110.1:0-9476 GCA_041554155.1 Anaerolineales bacterium | reverse complement strand
GACCCCCCATGAGCATCCATGGTGACCACGGCCGGGAAGTTTTCCACTTCAATCACCCACATCGCTTCCGGAACGCCGAAATCAAGCTTGTGCACAGTCTTGACTTGCTGGACGCTTTTAGCGATAAGTGAGGCAGCGCCTCCAATGGCGTGGAGATACACTCCAGGAACCTCTGCACACGCTTGCAGAGTCTTTGTACCCATGCCACCCTTGCCGATCACAGCCTTGAGGTTGAAGTGGTGCATCACTTCACCCTGGTAGGGCTCTTCACGAATGCTCGTCGTTGGGCCGGCAGCTGTAAAGCGATAATCACCTGTGTCCAGGCCGGCGACGACGGGACCACAATGGTAAATCGCACCCCCCTGCAATATCGGCAATATAGCTTCATATACTTCCTGATCATCACCCTCGGCCTTACGGTTGTTTCGTATGAAGGTGTCAATCATCCACTTGTGGACGGTGTCGCGCCCGGTGATCATGACACCGCTGAGGGAAACCGGATCCCCGACATGAAGGGACCGGATGATATCATCTGAGATCGGTAGCGAGATAGTTTTCATGATCGACCTGCCTTATGCGTAGTGGATGTCGTCACCGCGAACGGTCATACGATGACGTCGATGCGCCCAGCACATATATGAAACTGAGACAAAGTAGCTGGCTGGAAGGCGATGCATACCCTCAATTTTCACCCCCAACACGGTTGTTTCACCCCCGAAACCCATCGGACCAATGCCAAGCTGATTGGCCTCCTCGGTGAGGCGAACCTCCATCTTTGCCAGCAATTCGTCATCCTGGACATCATCCAGGGGTCGGAAAAGAGCTTCTTTGGATCGTGCGTAGGATGAACCGCGGTCGCCGCCAATGGCGACACCGAGCACTCCCGGGGCGCAGCCTTTTCCCTGGGCGTTGTGGACGGCATCCAGCACCACTGCGCGGACGCCTGCCAAATCTCGCCCGGCGTTAAGGCGATTGTTTGGAAGTGCATACTGGGCACCGACGTTTTCGCAACCACCTCCTTTGAGCAATAAATCCACGATGAGTTCATCACCTTCTGATTCCTCGAAGTGGATCGTTGGGAAGGCTTCATCGCCCAAATTGTTACCGCTGTTAAGACCGGAGATGGAGTCGACGGCGTTCGGGCGCAAGTAGGTCTGCTCGGTTGCCCTGGCTATCGCTGCTCGTATTTGTCCCTTCAAATTCCGGGTGCTCCAACCCTGCGGGTGTTGGACATAAAAGATGGGTGTGCCTGTATCCTGGCAGATTGGTGTCGAATCGTGGCGCGCCATGGCAACGTTTTCTAAGATCGTATCCAGTGCACCCTGCGCAGCTGACCCTGCTGCCTCACGCTCACGCGCCGCACCCAGCGCAGTTTCTATGTCGGCAGGGAGGTCAGTAGATGTGCGACGGATGAGCTCTACCAGGGCTTCGGTGAGATCTTGCATGGGAAACTCCTTCTGCGGAAAGTGCCACTCACCAGTGTTGATCTGCTAGTTCATAATAGGAAGTGATCTTCCGCACATCTTCCCGTGCGGAGCATCGCATGTCGTTCTATCGTAGGCGTGAAGGGGGTAGAGGGAGCTCAGGAATCGCGTGGTTCGATGCGGGCAATTAAGAGCGGAATCTTCGTGCTTGTCAGCAATTGTGGTCCTACCTGGCCGAGGGCCAGGCGGTCAAAGATACGTCGCGGTTCGGGTGAGCCGATCACAACCAGATCGAACTTTCCCATTTCACAAGCGCGCAGAATTTCTTCGACGACCATACCATGGCGCAGCTCGAGTTTGGCATTGACCTGTTGCTCTTCTGCCAGCCGGGCAGCGGCGCGTAAATGTGCTGCAAGCGGCGTATCGCGGGAGAGGATGCTTTCTAAATCTTCTTCCACAGCCGTGAGTCCGGTATACATTGTGGGAGCGACAGTGACGACATGCAGGATCGTCACCTTGGCTTCCAGGGCATGGCCCAATTGAAGACCTCGCTCGATCACCAGGTTGGAAGCCGGGTGGCCGCCAGTGCAGACCAGGATGCGTTCAATCGTGTGCGCTGGTTGTTGGATGATCAATACGCTATCACCGATGCGGTTGGCGAGCCGGCGGCTCACCGTCGCCGAACGACGGTCAAAACTATCGGTTGAGGTCCCCAGGATAACGAGCTCGTGGGCTTCCGGGTCTAACTCCTCTTTGAGTACGCTTTCGAGGTTGCCGCGCACCTCTTTTAGCTCCTTTAATTCCGTCTTGAGCAACTTTTGAACAGCTTGCGCAGTCAGATGCCCCTCCTCCAATTCGGCCGTATCACGGTGTGTATGGAGGAGAACCAGCTGCATGTTAAAGGCGTTCACAATTTGCTCGGCGAATTGGATCGAAGCTGGATCGGGGATTTTAGAACTCATACATAGAATTGCACGCCCAGAAAAGCTTGAGGATTCCATCATGTGTTTTTACCTTTACGTTAGCCAATAAGTTTGAGTAAAACCATGATCGCCGCCAGGATGGGTAAGATAGAGAACATGAGCCTGATGGTTGGTCCTGAAAAGTAGCGTGTTCCCACTGCACCTATTTGGGCTCCGATGGCCGCACCTGTTTGCATCGTCAAGGCGATCATGATGTCCACATTTCCCTTCAGGGCATGACTGATCGTGCCGAAACCTGCCGAGATTACAATTTCAAAGAGGTCGGTCCCGACTGCGACATGGGTTGGAACTCCGAGCAGATACACCAATAAGGGCAAGCGTAAAAATCCCCCGCCTACTCCAAGAAAGCCGGCGAGGAATCCAGTCACAATACCAACGAATAAGACCGGCCATAAAGAGATTTCAACACCGGAAGCAGGCAATTGAATCATGGGAGCGAGTGTGAAGATTCCACGGCGCGATCGCGATAGCGGAACATCCAAAGCACCACTCGCTTCAAGTTGATGCGTCCGTTGCGTGCGCAAAGCGCGAATGCTTTCCCAGCCGGTGAACAAACCAATGGCGGTGAGGATGAAGACGTAGGTAAGACCAACGACTTGATTGGCTTGACCACTCGCATCGAGCAACTCGATAGCTTGTGCACCCAGTTCGATCCCGGGTATCGTCCCGATAATCATCAGCATACCAAGCCGTATATCGACGTTACCCATCGCACGGTGGCGGCGTGCGGCAACAATCGATTTTCCGGTCATGTGTGCCAGGTCCGTTCCCACGACGAAATTAATCGGGACGCCAGCCCAGAACATCAGGGGCCCGGCGAGGAAACCGCCCCCAACCCCAAAGAATCCGCCAAGTACTCCGACGACGAAGCCGATCAGCGCAAGGATCAGCGGGCTGATGATGACGCCAGTGATCGCGAAGAACATATCGATTTATCTCAATCCGAAACGCCGCAGCAGCCAGGCTGTCAATCGCTCGAGCAGCACGGCTTGGGCGATGATAGCCGCTGTGGCAACAACAGCGTAAAGAACGGTGTCGCTCTTGTATAACTCAGTAAGAAAATCGTTGGCATAGCGCAGCACGAGGAGGAAGTAAAGCAAAACCAGTGGTGCGTAAATGGCTAGCTCCAGCAATACGCTGCGCAGTAGTGGGCGAAGAGAAGGATCGCTTGTGGATCTTTCCGGTTTTTCCACCTTCATGAAAGTCATCCTTGTTGCAAAGGTGTTCGGCTATGGCGCATCCTTTTGTAGCGTCATTATACGCAGGAATCTGATCTTAACTGAGCCATCCCTTCGTTGTACGTTCAGGTAGCCTGTACTTGCGCATGACCGCTGGAAAGCATGTTACACTGCAGCCGATGGTATCCAAAGCAATCCGAACCCTGGAACTTGATGCTGTTCTCGAGCGGCTGGCTTCCTACGCGGCCTTTTCGGCTTCGAAAGATTTGGCACTCGCGTTGCAGCCATCTCAGCAGCTAGAGGAGGCTCGCGAGCGCCAAGCCGGCACACGCGAAGCTCGCCTGTTGCTTAGTGTCAATGAGAATCTCACAGTAGGTGGCGCCCGCGATGTGCGGGCGGACGTAGAAGCTGCCCAGCGTGAGGCTGTGCTTGAACCGCACCAATTACTGGATATCAAGCACACACTGATCTCTGCTCGCAGTATTCGGCGCTACTTCGACAAAGCAGAAGAGCACTATCCCGTGCTTTCCTCGCTGGCTGAAGCTTTGAGCGAAGGAAATGGCTTGATCGACTCGATCACCAAGACCCTGGACGAACGAGGGAATGTGCTTGACTCGGCATCGCCAACGCTGGCAGCAACGCGTACCCAGATGCGTGTGGCGCATGATCGCCTGACCACAAAATTACAGAAGCTGATCAGCAGCTCAAAAGTCGCTCCCATGCTGCAGGAACCATTGATCACACAGCGGGATGGTCGTTTTGTTATCCCCTTGCGAGCCGAGTTTAAAGGACGCATCAAAGCGGTGGTTCACGACCAATCATCCTCCGGGGCCACGCTTTTCATAGAACCGCTCCAGGCGGTGGAGCTGAACAACCAGGTGCGCGAGCTGGAGCTGGCGGAACGGGATGAGATCCGCCGTATCCTCAGCGCATTATCGGCCGACGTGGCGCAGCGCAGCGGGGAGATTGTCGCAACGGTGGAAGCCTTAGCGGCGCTGGATCTGGCTCTGGCGAAAGCACGCTATGCCGATGCCATGCGCGCCAACGAACCCGAGCTGCTTCCCTTCAGCGAGTCGAAGGAAGGTAACCATCCGGGCTCCTGTTTGCGACTTGAGAATGCACGCCACCCACTGCTCGATCCAGAATCAGTTGTACCTGTCGACCTGGTGCTCGATCCGCAATGTTACGCGCTTGTGATCACCGGTCCGAATACCGGTGGTAAAACCGTCACCCTTAAAACCGCCGGGTTACTTGTGTTGATGGCAGCGTGTGGTCTCCAGATCCCAGCCGCATCTGGCTCCGCTCTCACTTTGTTTTCCTCCGTTTTTGCTGATATCGGGGATGAGCAATCCATCGAGCAATCGCTCTCAACCTTCTCCGGCCATATTTCCAACATCATCAGGATCCTGGATCATGCCGATCAACATGCACTTGTTCTGCTCGATGAATTAGGTGCCGGGACAGATCCTCAAGAGGGATCAGCCCTGGCGCAAGCGTTATTAACGACATTCCTCGAGCGCGGCATCACAACGCTGGTTGCAACACACTTCTCTTCCTTGAAGGCCTTCGCCCATATAACGCCTGGCGTTCGCAACGCCAACGTGGAGTTTGACGTGGAAAGCCTGCGGCCGACATACCACCTGACCATTGGTCTTCCCGGGCGGTCGAATGCGCTGGCAATCGCCAGGCGCCTCGGATTAGAGCAGGGGATCATCGAACGGGCGAAGGCGATGGTCGCTCCCGATGACATCCAGGCGGATAGCTTGCTTGACGAGATCCGTGAGCAACGTGATCTGGCTGGTCGAGTAAGGGCTGAGACAGAGCTGATCCAGGAACGTGCGAAGCAGGCTGAAATAGAGTTGATCAAACGCTTGGATAAAATTGAGGATGAGCGGCGTGCCCTAATTGAGCAAGCGCGCCAGGGCACGCAGCAGGAGCTTCAGATCGTGCAAGATCAACTGCGAAGTATTAAACGCAGACTTTCGCTTGCCGGTCAGCCCTTGGAATCCATATCAGCCCTTGGTGAGGAAATCGAAGAGCTAGAGGCTGAACTCGATGTGCCTGTTCCCCGTGAGGACCGCGATGAGCCCATCGCGCCTGCGAATGTGCGCCTTGGGGATACAGTCTACCTGCGATCAATAGATGCACAGGGCGTTGTAACAAGTCTGAGCCAGGACCAGGCTGAGGTCCAGGTAGGACGTTTGCGGGTGCGTGCCGGCCTGCATGAATTGGAAGCCGCCAGTACGAAGAGCGCAAGCCAGCCAACCGGGCAGGTAATATCGACGCGCAGCACGCGCTTGCCAGAGGCTTCGGCCAAAGTAGAGATCGATCTGCGCGGTCAGACTGCTGAGGACGCGCTTGAGGAACTCGATCGACAACTCGATGCGGCCTATCTCTCCGGCGTGCCCTTCCTGCGTGTGATCCACGGCAAGGGCACGGGCAAACTGCGGGATGCCATCCGTAAGAACTTGAAAGGCAATCGATACGTGCGCTCTTTCGAGGCAGGCCTGGCAGCGGAAGGTGGGGATGGGGTGACAGTTATAAAGTTGCGAAGCGAGTAACAGCACGGCACAACCCGGCACACAATCTATCGATGAAGTCTAGTAAAAATAAGGGGAGCAACGATGAGTCCATGGGCAGAATCATTGGGTCCGGTTGTCATCACCGGTTTTGCATTACAACAATTCATTGAATTAATCGATCCCATACTTGAGAGATGGGCCAGGCAGTATAAGGGATTGGCCGCTAGCCTGATCGCTTTTTTCCTCGGCTTAACCCTGAGCGTATTGTTGGATTTGCGTGCCCTGCGACCCTTTGGCGTGACCCGATTGGCATGGCTGGATATCTTGCTTACAGCCTTGATCATCACTGGTGGCACGAAGTGGGTAAATGACCTTGTGAAAGTCATGCGTTATAAGACGAACGAAATACGCTTGCGTGCGCAGGCCATGAGGGAGCGAGGTTGAGTAACGAATGAGTGAAATCGTGCGCTGCTGGGGAACCGGCGATCCATTGATGGAACGCTATCACGATGAGGAGTGGGGTGTCCCGGTATTTGATGATCGGCTGCTTTTTGAGAAGTTGCTGCTGGATGGTTTTCAAGCAGGACTCTCCTGGCGAACCGTACTGCATAAGCGTGACAATTTCCGCCAGGCATTTGATGGGTTTAAACCTGAAATCATAGCCGCGTATGGTGATCCCCAGCGTGAGAGGTTATTAAACGATGCAGGGATCATTCGCAATCGCCTAAAGATCAATGCGGCTATAACCAACGCCCAGGTTTTTCTGGCCCTGGTCGAAAGGGAGAGCTCATTTTCTGATTATTTATGGGCTTTCGTTGGCGGTGAACCGCTGCGGGGGAAAGTGAAAGATTCCTGGGATGGTGTGCCGTCCTCCACACCTGAATCCGATGCCATGTCGAAAGCCTTAAAAGCCGAGGGGTTTAAATTTGTGGGCACCACCATTTGCTATGCATTTATGCAAGCGGTGGGGATGGTGGATGATCACCTGGAAAGTTGTTTCCGCTATGGTGCCATCTCTTGATGTGTTTGAGAGTGCCATCGGTCTGAAGCGAGAGAGGGGCTAAACCCTTACACATATACTCCGGGCACAAAGAACGCGCCAGCCACCCAAACCCCTCCTGGACATCTCCAATGATCCCCACTTTGGTGGTGTCCTGTCCCAGACCGAACAGGACCCCCTGCGAAACACTGAATCCAGCGTGATGTTTTTATAATTTGGTTCGCTATTGCGTAGTTCGAAGGCGCTCGTGCATGCTGGATTAGGAAAGCAAGCTTTCCTTCGAGTCAGGCATCCTCATATTTGGATTCTGCATACTGTGCTTGGTGAGATGTTCCCGGAGCAGTAATCTTTGAGGCTGTGTGGGGAACATGTATGATGGAGTAGTACAGATTGGGCAGGATCATCGCATGGCGCGAATTTACCTGATCACAAAAGATAAACTGAAGGCGGAAAGATTGCAGAGTGAGCTCTCGGCTGAGGGCCATGATGTTGCCTCTGATGCGATAGGCGAAAGGGTGCGAAAACAACTTCTCCAAAAACCACCCGATGTGGTTGTGATCGACATAAGACGTGCACCGGCGACAGGTCGTGACTTCGGGCTTTTCATGCGAATTCAAAAGACGACCCGTCATTGCCTGTTGATTTTCCTGGATGGAGAGCGCGATAAGGTGGAGGAGATACGCAACCTTCTGCCTGATGCGCTATTTACAGAGCAAGACAGGTTGATCGAAGTGCTTGCGAAGGGTCAGAGGGACCAATCTGCTGAACCCCATGTACCTGAGTCGGTTTTTGCAGGGTATGCCGGGCGCCCACTCCCGGCAAAACTAGGGATCAAAGCGGGGATGCGAGTCGCTTTACTGGATGCCCCGGAAACTGTTTTAGGATCGCTGGATCCATTGCCTGTTGGGGTTAATTTCCATCGCGATTTGGAGCTGCGCCCCGACCTCTGCCTTTGGTTTGCCCGTCGTGAACAGGATCTGCACGAATGCCTACCGGCAATATTGGAACAGATCAAGGATGCTCAGCTCTGGATCCTTTGGCCCAAGCGTAGCTCGGGTGTTGAGAGTGATCTGACTCAACAAGTCGTTCGCAAGCATGGTCTCGAAACTGGATGGGTGGATTTTAAGGTATGCTCCTTTGATCAGACCTGGTCGGGCTTGTGTTTCACTGCCCGGAAAGCGAAGTGATTGCTCTGCGAGTATGACGACCATACGTAGAAGCGCCCCCTTCATAGCCCTGCTCCTGATACTGGGATTGTTGATCACCTTCCTTCAACTTGAATCGCAGCCGTCGAGGATCCCTATCTTACCTACGGGTAATGCTCAGCAGGGTGTAGAGGTGTTTTTCACATCGCCGAATCAATCCTCGAGCTTGCGTGGTGGTCCTGATGCTGCTCTGGCACAGGCGATCGAATCCGCCAGGTACTCGGTCGATATGGCGATCTACAAGCTAGATCTCTGGAGCATCAGGGACGCGCTGATCGCAGCCCATCGGCAGGGGGTTGATGTCCGTCTCGTCGTGGAGAGTGACTACTTTGACGAGCCAGAGGTTCAAGCGCTGGTGGCTGCCGGTATCGAGGTGCAGGAGGATCAACGCGAAGCACTCATGCATCACAAATTCACTGTCATCGATCGCTACGAGGTGTGGACAGGTTCGATGAATTACAGTGTCAATGGCGCCTACCGGCATGATAACAACCTCTTGCGTGTGCGATCGGCGGAGGTTGCGGCCAATTACACACGTGAGTTTGAGGAGATGTTCCAAGAGGGGCGCTTTGGTGCGATATCCCGTTCAGACACACCCTACCCCATCAGTGAGGTGGGTCAGCAGCGCGTGGGGGTGTACTTTTCACCCGATGACGATGTGATTATGCAGTTGCTTGACCTGATACAAAACGCAACCACGAGTATTGATATGCTGGCCTTTTCGCTGACCAGTGATCCGCTGGGAGCTGAATTGCTCCAGGCTCATGCCAGTGGCGTGAAGGTGCGCCTGGTCGTTGAGAAGGATCAGGCCGGCAATAGCGGAAGTGAGGTGGCTCAGTTGCAGGATGCAGGTGTTGCCCTGCGCCTGGACGGCAACCCCAATAGTATGCATCATAAAGTGATCCTGATCGATGGGGGTACAGTTGTTACCGGATCGTATAACTTCAGCCGTAGTGCTGAAGATTTCAACGATGAGAACGTGATCATCCTGCACAACCCTGAGCTGGCGGCGGATTACTTGGTAGAATTCAATCGCATTTATGATCAGGCAAGGTAACCATCATCTGGGAGGGACGGGTAGCGTGGAAAAGTTTTATCTCGGACGAAAATATGATCTCAAAGGTGGAAAGGTTCTGCAGCAATCGACTCTCTACGATCCAGCAG
>JBFFMI010000109.1:0-9509 GCA_041554155.1 Anaerolineales bacterium | reverse complement strand
GGGGAGAGCGTTCGATCGCCACCACTCCCCTTCCAGCCCCCACTGATCTTCACAGGGGAGTTTTTAACTTCGCCCTCCCATATGGTCTCGCCGTCAAGGATCAATTTTTTAAACTCATCATTTGCCGGCGGCCAGTCAAGCCAGAATTCAACAAGCTTGATCGATTTTCCCGTGAGATTAGACACCTCCAGGGTGATGCGATTGCTGTTGTAATTAAAATTGGCCAATTTAACCTTATTGCAGTCCAGGGGGGCGATGGTGCTAACCGTGATAGGGGTGATGCTGGGTATAAGAATTATGGTCGGGACGATGTTCGGGGTTGAGGTTTTTGTAGCAGTACCCGTGGGCGTAGACGTAGAGGTGGAGGTAGAAGGCACATTTACGGTCGCAGTACTTGAAGTAATCGCCGTACTTGAAGCTGTTGTGACGACTAACGTAGGTGAGCTCAGGGGTGTTGAGGAGGCTGACAATGTCGGCGTGGGAGTCGTGGTTGACCCCGAGGATGTGGGGCTGGGCGAGATCAAACCTGATCCAATCGCCGTGATGTCTGGAGTGGGCGTATTCTCTCCTGGCGTGCTTGAAAATGACGTTGGTTCTGGTGTGAATGTAGCTCCACCTTGCCGGTCTAGACTTGCGCTGGGTGTATCGAGAGCTTGTGTAGCCTTGCGAGCTGAAAAAAAGATTTTCAGTGATGGATCTTCCCCTGCTGCAGCGGACGGAACATTGAACAAGGTATATCCCCAATAAGCGGTCGGACAGCTCAGTAAGAATAGCAGCATTGCGAGAAGCGGAAGCAGTTTCCGACTTCGACGTTTCTCACCCTCAAGACCCAGTCTCATCTCGGAGCTTTCAAGCACAAGCGTTGTGCGCTCAGGGACAAAAGCCTCCGGTTTCATGCGGCCGGAAGTGAAGTCGATGGAGGCTTCCATCGATTCTTGGAAGGCATGATTAAGGGAGGCGATTGATTCGAAACGATCGGCCGGGTTCTTGTCAAGAGCTTTGAGGATGATCTTCTCAACCTCGATCGGCAAATTGGGGTTCTTGGAAGAAGGAACGGGTAGCGGATCCATGGCGTGCTTGATAGCCACGGCCATGGGGGTGTCCCCTTCATAGGGAAGAGTCCCGGTAGACAGCTCGTACAGGATCACACCTAGTGCATATTGATCGGCTTTGGCCGTGATGGGCTCGCCCTTGATCTGCTCGGGTGACATATAGGCCGGGGTACCGATGAGAGCGGACCCGGTCAGGTTGAGTGAAGCGTCATGAATGTGAGCAAAACCAAAGTCAGAGAGCAGGGCATTGCCATCGCCGTCCAGCAGGATGTTCGAGGGTTTTACGTCACGATGGATGACCCCATTCTCATGTGCGAATTGCAATGCCGAGGCAATCTGGGAAAAGATATGAGCGCCCTCGAGGGGTTTTAGTGGGCCGGAGATCAATCTGTCGCTGAGAGTTCCCACGGACATGAACGGCATGACGATGTAAGGAATATCTTCGAATTCGCCATAATCCAGGACAGGGACAATATTCGCATGTTCTAGACGCTGCAATACATCAGCTTCCCGGCGGAATCGCTCGCGAAATTGGTCGTTAAGGGAGAGAACCTGCAGCATGACTTTGACCGCGACTGTCTTGCCATTCGATGTGTCGGTGGCGCGGTAAACGCTGGCCATGCCGCCCTGTCCGATGGCTTCCTCAATGCGATAGCGACCGAGGGATTTGCCGATTAATTTAAACATGGACCATACGATATATTTCCAGGTGAACGCCCAGATTCCAGCCCGAGTGGTCGAATCTCACCATTTTCTGCGTAAATTTGGTGTATGTACTCAGATTAGCACCACCTGTGCAAATCCAGTATTTACAGTTTCCTATCAAATCCGATTAGGCCATGGGGGCTAAATCTGGAGTTGCTTCGGGGAATTTCAAATCACTTTCGCTTGGTGAGCGTGCGGGCTGCTACCTCGGTCGAGCGAAGACGATGACGAAATAACCACCATAATCACTTTCGCTGCTGTACACATAACCTACACCGAACTCAGTGTAATTGGGACTGAGTATGTTGGCGGTGTGTGGCCCACTGTTCATCCACCAATTGAAGGCGCGCACTGGATCGGTAGAGACCATGTAATTCTCACCGATCCACGACCAGGAATATCCCTGCCGGACAACCCGATCGCGAACGCTCGAGCCATCCGAGCCGGTGTGGCCGGTGAAATGGTTGCAAGCCATATCAGCAGCTTGCACCCGGGCTGCAGCACGCAACTGACTCTGAACCCGATACGCATAGAGGCCGCGCGAAGCACGCTCATCATTGACCAATTGAACGACCCGGTCTTCATGGCTGGTGTTCAACGAATAATTGCAGGAGGTGCTTATCGGGGTCTCGGTTGCCGTTGGCGCTACCGTGTTGGTTGGGGCAAGCGTGTTGGTCGGTGCCAGGGTGTAGGTGGGTACGGCCGGGTCCCAGGTATTCGTGATCGTGGGCGAGGCGGATGGCGTCGCAGTTTGCGAGGGCCGGGGGGTGCGTGTACGTGTGGCGCTCGGCCGAGGGGTCCATGTGGGATATGGTGTGCGTGTGGGGGTACTCGACGGGATCAGCGTGCCGGTCGGCGTTTCCGTGGGTGTCCCAGTCGGTGTAGAGGTTTCCGTTGCAGTCACAGTTGGGGTAAGCGTCATCGTGGGGGTGGGGGTGACGGTACCAGCGATAGAGCTGATGATCAGTTCCCCGGGGCTATAAACGTTTGTCGGAACTTCCCGATCGCTGGAGGGGACGATTTCGCCAGGTGGGACGGCACGGATGGGTTCCCTACCGCGCGTTGCGGTGGCTGGCGGGGGTGGGTTTAGGACCCCTGTAGTGACGAAATACCGCAGTACTTCATCTCCGATCTCGGCAGGGGTGATGCCATACATCGCCTGTGCGCCTACCAGCAACCCAAACAAGGAGAGACCCAACGTGAGTGAGGTCCAGAGGGTGCTCCATCCCAGTATGCGCCAGAATCGAAAGCTTCCGCGCCTGAAGCGGTTTATCTTCCTGCTTTTTACCGTCATCCTGACCCCATTGTGTGGGCTGGACTGCAATCGAACCATAGCGAAGGTGTACTAGACTTTAAACGCGCCGTACCCTTGGAAGTACTCATGGGTTTTAGTTAACGGAAACCATCTTCCCAACCATGTGAGCCCATCGTGATGCGACCTCAGAAACTTGTAAACGGCGACCTCGTCGAAATGCGTCCCCGGATCAATTTGATCGCGCATTGGTTCGGGCGAATTATCCTGCAGTTAACTGGCTGGACGATCAAATGTGCACCCTTTCCCGGGGACAAATTCGTCCTGGTTGGCGCCCCGCATACAAGCAATTTCGACTTCATTTTCTTGTTAATTACCTCCTGGGTTTTGCGGTTGAAACTCTACTGGGTCGGAAAACATACGCTGTTCAGGCCGCCTATAGGCTGGTTCTCAAGACGGCTGGGAGGAATTCCGGTGGACCGCAGGGCCAGCTATGGCGCAGTTGACCAGATTGCCGATCGGATCCGTGAAGCGGGGGAAATAATCCTGGTTATCGCGCCCGCTGGAACGCGCAAGCACACCGATCATTGGAAATCTGGTTTCTACTGGATCGCTTCCAAGGCACAGGTCCCGGTTGTTTGCGCGGCCCTGGATTATGATAAGAAACTGGTCGATGTTGGCTTGAACTTCAGGCCAGGAGGTGATCTTTCCGCTGATATGGAAGCAATCCGCACCTTCTACCAGGGAGTGAAGGGTCGATTTCCGCACAAACAAGCGACAATCCGTCTCCGTGAGGAACTATCCCCGTAGCGTATCATCTATCTACTGGCATTCCATTCGCCCTTCGTAGGGCGGTTTTCGTGATGCTATTCAGGGAAATCTGGTCTGTTGCAACTTTCGCGCTTTTTAACATAGACTAAGAGTGTCGTATTTATCAAGGAAGGAGACCTCATGGCTACGATCGGACAATTGCTCGAAGGAAAGGGCTCACAGGTTTGGTCCACATCACCCGAGGCCACAGTATATGACGCTCTGCGGCTGTTGGCTGAGCGCGATATCGGTGCCCTGTTGGTGATCCAGGGTGAACAGCTGGTAGGGATACTCTCTGAACGCGATTATGCCCGTAAAGTGATCCTTAAAGGAAAGAGCTCAATGAAGACGGCGGTGCGCGACATCATGACCGAGCGGGTGATGGTGATCACACCCCAGAACACAGTGGAAGAAGCGATGGCTTTGATGACGGAGAAACATCTGCGTCACCTGCCTGTCCTCGAAGATCAAAAAGTCGTTGGTCTGGTTTCTATTGGCGACTTGGTGAAAGCGAAGATCGCCGATCAGCAGTTCATCATCGAGCAACTGGAGCGTTATATCGCCGGCGTCTAACCCCAGGGGGAGCTGCGCAGGTGCCAGAAGTTGAAATCATCGAAGCTGGCGGTTAAGTCATAGGTGACGGAAGCGCGAACAAAGAGTGCGAAGGCTCCATAGGAGTAGGAATAGTTTTGCTCGGTGAAGCTGCCGACCTGGTCGCCATTGACGTAAAAAACGAAGCGACCCTGGAAAGCCAGCACACCGATGCGGTTGGTCGCCCCAATCCCACCCTCGATCAGAGGCGAAGGTGCCCAATCGACCAGCACGCGCGGGCTGGCATCATGATGGTGGCGGCGGAAGCGCCAGTGCCCATCACATGAGATCTCGAAGCTGTACCCACCTCGGGAATCCTCTGGATCAACACGCAAAGCAAGGCCGATCGAATCTTTGCCGAAGCAATCGCCATTGGTGCCACTGACCTCAGCGTAAACATTCCCGGATTGCTGTGCGGTCATGGTCCACCAGGTAAATTTTTCTTCCGGGAAGTAATCCACACCAGTCAGCGATCCAGCACCCACGGAGTAGGCGGCAGATCCCTCCTCATTATAGGTACCCCAGGAGTTCGAGCCCTCGAAAGCGTCGGAAAAATCTGGTGCGGCTAAGTCGAGCCCGCTGCGTGGGTCACTCTCGAGCGTTGGAAAGGGTGTAGGTTCCCCTTTTTCGGTTGCGAAGGTAGCGGGTTCGAGCGTGGCTGCTGGCGCGGCGCTGGACGTTTCCGCAGCTGACTGCGACGTCATCTCCTCGGCTGGGGCTTGTTCCACCGATTGGGGGCGGAACGCCATAAACAACCCAAATGCGATGATAGGTATGGCGGCGAGCAGGCCGATGGCCCAGCGGGGAAGAGCGAAGCGCGTCTTTACGGGCCGGGTGGAGGCTTCGGATGAGCAAACCTGACCAAGTGCTGTGGCAAACTCGCCTGCTGTCGGATATCGCTTGGGCGCTTCTTTTTCCAGCACTCGATCGATCACGGACTGCAGACCGGGACCGGCTTCAGGGACCGGTGGGGCAGGTGTATGAACCTGCATGTACATCATCGAAGCCGCCGAATCTACTGCTGATCCGAAGGGTAGATGACCAGCCAGCATTTCGTAGGCCAGCACACCCAGAGAGTAGATATCGGTCCGTTCATCGATATCCCCGCCCTCGACCTGCTCCGGGCTCATATATGCAGGGGTGCCCATCACCATACCTGGTGCCGTTTGCTCTGTGGAAAAACTGATACGTGCCAGACCAAAGTCGGTCAATATTGGCTCGACATCTGTTGGCAAGGGTTGACCAGCGGTGATCCCCTGACCACCGTTGCGCAGCATCACGTTTGCTGGCTTAATGTCCCGATGCAACACGCCTTCGCTATGGGCGTAATCAAGGGCCTCCGCCAGCCGATAAATAAGCCTGGCGATCATCGGCCTGGCCACACGCAGTGATTTCAAACGCAGGCTGTTGATATAGGCCGCCAGCGACAGGCCTTCAAGCAGCTCCATCACGATATACGGCCGCCCATCGATCGTGTCGAAGTCAAATACGCGCACGATATTGGGATGACGCAGGGTTGCCACAGCGTGCGCCTCATTACGGAAGCGTTGTAAAACGTGGGGGTCTTCTGATAAATGGGCGTAGAGAATCTTGACCACCATGGCGCGGTTTAAGGTCGTATGGTGGCCGAGATAGACCTCTGCCATACTCCCGCGATCAAGGCGTTTTTGGATCACAACCTTGGATAAGGTCTTACCGATCCAATCGGACAACGAAAACCTCCCGACGACGTCAGGTCACTAAAAGCATACCCTGAAGCCGGTAATTACGCGCTTTACGGTTGCCTATCAGGCTTTTAGAAAGAGCGGCGGGTTTCTGGATAAGAAGAGCGCCCAGCCCAGGGCGCTCTTGTTTGGTGTGGAAAGCAGTCCTTCAAGCTGAAACGGGTGGTCTGCGGTCGAACCACGGTTGGGCACGTTCCAGCTGGCCTGCAAGCTGCAGGAGTTTGGCCTCTTCAGCATAGCCTGCGATGAAATGCATCCCGATCGGAAGCCCCTCGTCGTTCCAGTGAAGTGGGACGGACATGGCCGGGCTACCCGAGAAGTTATTCAGCGGGGTTGAAGGTAAGAACTCATAAATGTCCTCCGCAGCGGTTTCGACGAGTTTAGCTGCCTGCAACAGCCATCCCGCGTTCAATTTGCTCATGATATTGATCGCAGTTCGTTCAGTACCTTGCAACTGTAACGATCCTGTAGGTACAGGAGGTGAGGATAGTGTGGGTGTAAGAAGAAAGTCGTACCCTTCGAGGAATTCGGCCATATCCTGCGAAGTTTTTTGGAGGAGTCGCAAGGCATCGATTAGCTTTTCTGCCGGCAGTCGCCGGGCGACGAGATCGGCAGCCCAGGTTGTCGCTTCGAAATCGCTGGCAGAAGCCTTCTTCCCCATAAGTTTCTCGCCAGCCCTAATCTCGGCTGATACGCCACTGATCACGATCGTCATAAAAGCCATCGAAACCGGTACCTGATCGATGACGGGCTCATCCTCGACCAGTGTATGTCCCAGGCTTTCTAATAGTTTTACGGTCGATTCAACCCCGGCAATGCAGTCCGCGTGCATCGATTTTCCAAGGAATGGCGTGGTTGTGTAGGCGATGCGGAGTTTGCCCGGATCTTGATCGAGCTCTTCTAGGAACGGTCGCTTGGGCGGGGGAGCAGCATGTGGCATGCCTGGATGGTAACCATGCGTTGCATCCAGCATCGCGGCGCTATCGCGCACGCTTCGGGTGAGCACATGATCGACGACAGAGTCAAACCAGTAGGCTCCGGCAATGGTCCCGCCAGGATTGCGACCCCGGTTGGGCTTCAGTCCAAAGATTCCGCAACATGAACTGGGTAGGCGGATGGATCCACCACCATCGCCCCCACTCGCAAGCGGCACCATTCCAGACGCGACGGCTGCAGCTGAGCCACCGCTAGAACCTCCCGCAGTTCGAGTCAAGTCCCAAGGATTGTTGGTAGGTCCGAAAAGCTCGGGCTCGGTATAGGGGGTGATTCCAAATTCCGGGGTGTTCGTCTTGCCCAAGACGATGAGACCGGCTTGTTTGAAGCGTTTTACGAGTTCGCTATCCTCTCCAGAAACATAATCCTTGAAAAACCTGGATCCACTGCGCAAAGGTTCCCCAGCATATTCCGCAAGCAGATCTTTTAAGAGAAAGGGGACGCCTTGAAAGGGTCCAGCAGGGAGTGTGGTTTGTGCTGCGGATCGTGCCTGATCATACATCTTGTGGATTACCGCGTTGAGTTGTGGATTGAGCGCTTCGATACGACGGATGGCCTCTTCGATGAGCTCGAGCGGCGTGACTTCACCGCGTTGTACGAGCTCCGCCATCCCAAGCCCATCCTGCTCGCTATACAATGTTTCGATCGACATGGGGATCCCTCATCGTGCGGATACTCCATCTTCGCGCACCTGGGTAGAGACTTCAAGTGTCGGATTTCACAAAAGAAGCAGATACTGGCAATAGCAATTCTAAAGCGTAGATCAGGAGCATACAAAAAAGGGCAGGGTAGCCCTGCCCCTTCAGATAATTGTCGATAAGTTTGCGCTCAGCGTCGGAAAAAGAAAAGTATTGTGGTGAAGATCACCGAGATGATCAACGGGGGTCCAACCTGGGCGAAAGTCTGTAACCCGCTGAAAAGCTGGTAGGCAAACACCAGGATGTGGCCGCCAAAAAGGACCATGAATCCTGTGGCCATCTTACCCAGCGTATCGATGTTGCTGGCGACAAGATAAGCCATGAAGGCAAGCGCTAAAATAACCTGGCCATAGAGCAGGGTCAGCGCTTCATCTGACAGGGCGATGCCCATGGCGGACCTGGCGGTGCCAGGGAGGAATGTGAACAGGACTCCCAATAAGGCCAGGTAAACCGTGATCACGTACATAGTGGTCTTTAAACGATTTGGCATAATAAAACCCTCCAAAATGGGATATAACCAGTCCAATTAACACATTCTGAAATTAAAAGTTACGACCAGGGGTTCCTGCGTATTAAGTCAAATCCGACAGGGGTGGTACCTATAGCTTATCGGTCTTCCCAATCCGGAACGGGTTCGGCGACGCACCAAAGGAAGGTGAAGGTACCGGTCTTTCCCAGATGGCTGAAGTGCTTCTGAAGTTCCTTCGAACGCGCTGGGTAGGCAAGCTCGTCAAGCGATCGAAGGTAAGCATGAAATGAACCAAATTCCTGAATCAGGGCTTGCATCGTACGGGCGTTCTTAATCGTGGCTTCGATTTTTCGTCCATTGCGTACAATGCCAGCGTCTGCTAGCAGGCGTTCAAGATCATTGTCGTCAAATGCCGCGACGCTATCGACTTCAAATTCTACAAAGGCTTTTTGGAAATTGGGCCACTTGTTTTCAATGACCTGCCAGCTAAAACCTGAGCGGAAGACGGACTTGGTGATCTCCTCCAGGTAACCGGCGTTGGTTTCTGGTTTGATTTGCGGTGGTGGTGGTCCCTTTGGCATGCTCCACGCTCCTAGATCAGAAATCTCCTCATTTTATATCACTACATCAGGGAGCATGGAGCTGCAATGGAATGGTTAGGGCCAGGGGATGTTGACAGCGGTGGAATAGCCCAGCTTATTAAAGACCCGCAATGTACCATAGGACGAAGATGGGCAGGATGTCGGGTCGTTGATCGTGTATGAGGTATTGGTGGTGCTGAAAACCAGGTCCCAGGGGTAGGCACCAAGACAGACACGCGCTTCGATCAAGTAACCCAGGTCGACCGCCGGCGCAGCAGGATTCCAGCTGATGGTGACCTTATCGCCATTCCGCTGAGCACTGACACCCGAGGGTGCTTCTACGGCTGCGTTGGTAATCAGGATCGGGTACACCACATCAATCTGGTCAATATCGACATTAAGCTCAACGGCTGAGGCGGTAATCCAGCATGTCCAGACAGTATCCCAGGGTTTACCCCAGAGCCAATCGCCTGTGGCGTTTTTCCCTTTCACTTCGAATGTATCGCCTTCATGTAGATCCCAGGCATAAAGGTATTGCTTATCCGGACCGTATCTGCAGTTGATACTGCCAAGCGCAGTGGCCACCGCCGCTTCCGGTGTGTCGGTAGGGGTGGGTGTAGGGCTATTTGCCGGG
>JBFFMI010000108.1:0-9661 GCA_041554155.1 Anaerolineales bacterium | reverse complement strand
GCTCTCGGCGGCAGGTGTAAGTGGCTTTAAACGCATGCATCGGGAATTCGCTTCGGTAACACCCCTTCGACAGGGAATCACCATCGAGGATATTGGTGGCACAGCTGTCTGGTTGAGCTCAGAACTCGCTTCGAAGGTCACCGGTGAAGTGATTTATGTCGACTCGGGATACAATATCCTCGGCGTCCCTAACCCGGAAGAGAATGCTTGATGAGACATCGAGGTAATAGCCTTGCTCCAGCGGTTACGCACCGGTCCTTCATTACTAGCTGATCCAGAAATACGCGCCTACCGCAACCTAGCGACCCGACGGGCGATCCGGGTCATCTTTGTCTTGCTGGCAGTATGGTTGGCGGTCGACATCGCTGGTCTCGTTTCAAGCTCGATCGCAACCCCGGTCAATATAACGTTTGACTTGCTGGCCATGCTCGTCATCGGAATCATCACTGCTCTAGCGTGGCGGCTATCAAACTGGGGGAACACCTTGCTCGCCGGACATCTGTTGGCTACCGGTTTTTTTTCTTTCGCCTTTGCTAGCATCCTGGTCTTCCCGGAAAGCATCTACATTTACAACGCCATTTACCTTATCCCAATCCTGTTAGCCGGCACCATCATGGCCGATCGGGCAATATTTGTATATGCCATTCTGGCTTCAATCAGCATCGTGGCCGGGTGGTACCGGGGCAGGCTAATGCTGCAAGAACCTACATTGCTCTTTCGGGGGACGCTGGGCTACGTATTCATCGGTTCACAAATCGTCCTGCACCAGGTGCTGGCATTTATGCTGTACAGCCTTTCGGGCCACATCACCCATAGCATCAATCGCTTACGCAAGCAAACCGAAGCGCTAGCACAGCTCGCCCACACCGACGCGCTGACGGGGTTGGCCAACCGCCGATTTCTCATCGAACAACTCGAACGTGAGTTCACCCGCGCAAAACGCTATCGGCGCCCGCTGACCCTGCTCTACCTGGATCTCGATAAATTTAAAATGATCAACGATCAATTCGGACATCTATTTGGCGATGAGATCCTGAGGAACATCGCCTTATCCATGCGGGCTGTCTTACGATCTGCCGACGTTTTGGCCCGCATTGGGGGCGATGAATTTGCGGTTCTCCTCCCGGAGACAACAATCAAGGGGGCCATCGGTGTGGCCACAAAACTGAGCCGTGCATTGAAAGCATTCCGTGGAAACCTCAGCCAGTCAATTCCCGAGTTGACCTTTTCAGCCGGGGTTGCGCAGATGCGTTTTGAAGACGATTCGATCGATGACCTGCTGGCGCGAGCAGACTCAGTCCAATATCAGGCTAAGGCTGCCGGTCACGGTCAGGTCCGGTCCCAGCAGGATATCAACCAGCTGCCACTTTTCGAAGAACCCCAGGCGTCAGCAAACTAACCAGACAGCCTCTGCTCCTCGAAGCCCGCCCCGCAATCATGGGACCTTCCGGTAGAATGTTAGGAGTATGATGAACGTTTACACAGGCTACATTGAGTTGCAAACTAAGGGTCACGCCGATATGTTCGACCTGACACCTTTGGTCGAAGGTGCAATCGAAGAGTCGGGCTTTTCACAAGGGATCGTGACCGTCTTTACACCCTCATCGACGAGCAGCATAACAACCATCGAGTATGAGACCGGTGCACTGGAAGATCTGCGTTCTGCTCTGGAAGAGCTCGCGCCGGAAGATCGTGCATACAGGCACAACATACGTTGGGGTGACGGGAATGGGCATGCCCATCTTCGATCTGCCCTGCTCAAGACATCTTTCAGCGTTCCTCTGGTGAACGGATCACTCACCCTTGGAACCTGGCAGCAAATATTATTTGTCGATTTTGACGTCCGTCCCAGAGACCGCCGATTGGTGGTCCAGATCCTTGGTCAGTAGAAGAAACGATACGAATTGGTAGAGGATGCATGAATTCTAAGAAACGTTTGCTCGCAGTACTGGCACATCCCGATGACGAAAGCTTTGGTATGGGTGGCACTCTCGCGCTCTATGCCCAACAAGGTGCTGAGGTCCACTTGATATGCGCGACCCGTGGTGAGGTTGGCGAGACGCCTCCAGACTTCGAGCGCAATGACGGCTCTATCGCAGAGCTGCGAATGCATGAGCTGCGCTGCGCAGGAAAAATTCTCGGTCTGGAAGAGGTGCATTTCCTCAACTATCGCGATTCTGGCATGCCGGGCAGCGCCGACAACCAGCACCCGCGCGCCCTGGCAGCCGCCCCGATGGAGACGGTGGCAGAAGAGATCGCCGGTTACATCCGTAAACTACGGCCTCAGGTTGTGCTTACGTTTGACCCCTTCGGGGGATACGGTCATCCGGACCATATCGCTATCCAGCGCGCCACCGAGCATGGCTTTCATCTCGCTGGCCAGGATATCGCCCTGAATGGACTTCCACCCTATCAAGCCCAGAAGCTTTATTTCCACACCTTCCCCAATCGAGCACTTCGATTCCTGGTCCGGCTGCTGCCGTTGTTTGGCAAAGACCCTCGCAAGTGGGGACGCAATGATGATATTGATCTGGTCGAAATCACCGAACACACCTACCCCGTGCACGCCAAGATCAATTTTCGAACCGTGGCCAAATTGAAAGAGCAAGCTTCTGCCTGCCATCAAAGCCAACTGATGCCCGGTTCGAGTGGATTTATCTGGTCCATAATGCGCTTGTTCAGCGGTCCGGAGAGCTTCATGCGTGCCCATCCACCAGGCACAGCTCAAACCCGGGAACGTGATCTTTTTGTAGATGTAATTGCTTAAGCCTGGCCTGCCCTTACAGGACGAAAACCGGTCTCGTAAAGAATAGACGTCCGCCCAAGCGCGTGGTAAGATACCGCCGCTCTAGATCCGCCGGAGCCGTAAAGGACCCCCTACGCGCATGCCCATCTCGATCATCGACCATCCAATCCCTAACCATTTTGAGCTACCCCAACGTCTCCGACGCTTGGCTGATCTTGCTTATAACCTGTGGTGGACCTGGCATCCTGAAGCTGGCCGTTTGTTTCAAAATATTGACAGTGAATGCTGGGAAAGCACCTACCACAACCCGGTTGAATTCCTGCGGTGCGTACCGCATGAGCGGCTGAAAGAAGTCACCCGCCAAAAAGATTATCTTGATGTCTATGATCGCATCATCGATACTTTTGATGCTTACATGGCCGGGAATTCGGGATCCTGGTTTGCGCGCACATTTCCCGATCGCACCAACCAGCCTATCGCCTACTTTTCCACTGAGTTTGGTTTACATGAGACGCTGCCCATCTACGCGGGCGGACTGGGGATTCTGTCGGGGGATCATTTGAAAGAAGCCAGCGATCTGGGCCTTCCCCTGGTTGCGGTCGGTTTCCTCTATACTCAAGGCTATTTCAAACAAAGAATTACCGAGGATGGATGGCAGGAGGAGGACTACGCACAACTTTCCTTTTCGGATCTGCCTGTTTATCCGGTTCTCAACGGCGAGGATGAAGCTCAGCTCGTCAGCGTTGACCTTCCCGGACGTCAGGTCCACGCACGGCTCTGGCGGGTGCAGGTTGGACGGCTTCCGCTCTATCTTTTAGATACCAATGTTGAACAAAATCTAACAGACGATCGCAAGCTGACCTCACGCTTATATACGAGCGATCTCGAAGCGCGCATCTCCCAGGAGCTGATTCTGGGTATTGGCGGGGTCAGAGCTTTACGCGCCCTTGGTTACAACCCAGCCGTGTGGCACTTGAACGAGGGGCATTCAGCCTTCCAGACGCTTGAGCGGACGCGTGAGCTAACCAGCGGTGGCATGAGCTTTGATGATGCTTGCGCCCGTGTCCGCGCGAGCACTGTTTTCACCACCCATACCCCGGTGCCTGCTGGTCATGATGAATTTCCTTTGTGGATGATCGATAAGTATTTCAGCAATTATTGGCCCCAGCTTGGAATCGAGCGTGATGTCTTCATCAACGTAGCGCTTGAGAAACAGCCCTGGGGAGATACCTATGGAATGACTACGCTGGCGATACGCATGTCTGATCACTTGAACGGGGTATCCGAATTACACGGTCAAGTTGCCCGTCAGATGTGGGCGCACCTATGGCCTGAACGAAAACCAGAGCAAGTGCCCATCCGGCATATTACCAACGGGATCCATAGCCCCACCTGGTTGGCTCGTCGTATGAAGTTGCTATTTGACGAACATATGGCAGCCGATTGGCTTGATCACATCGATGATCCAAGAATATGGGAGGATATCGATAAAATCCCTGATGCTGCCCTTTGGGATGTACGCAGACACCTGAAGCGCAAGCTCGTTGCCTACATGCGCGAGCGTGTGCGTAACCAGTGGCTGCCGGGCACAATCCACCCTGTGCAGGTCATCGCCAGCGGAGTGCTGCTCAATCCGTACGCGCTAACCCTCGGCTTTGCCCGCCGTTTCGCAACCTATAAGCGTGCGAATTTGATTCTGAAGGATCCGGAGCGATTGCTGCACATGATGAATCAACCTGGTCGTCCTGTACAGTTCATCTTCGCCGGTAAAGCGCATCCGGCCGACGAGCCAGGGAAGAAACTGATTCAGGAAGTGTACCGTTTCGTGAAAAATTCGGAAGCAGGCGGCCGGCTCGTGTTCCTCGAAGATTATGACATGAATATCGCTCGTTATTTACTACAGGGCGTAGATGTTTGGCTCAATACGCCCCGGAGACCGAACGAAGCATCTGGCACCTCAGGCGAAAAAGCTGCTTTAAATGGTGTGATCAATTTTTCCATCCTCGATGGATGGTGGCGTGAAGGTTTCGATGGTAAGAATGGTTGGGCGATCGGTGATGAGCAGTTGTATGCTGAACCTGAAGAACAGGATGCGGCTGATATTGAAAGCCTCTACCAAACCCTTGAAGATGAAATTATCCCGTTGTACTACGACCGTTCAGCGGATAATCTCCCGAGCGAATGGCTGGGAATGGTCCGTCACTCGATCAAAACACTTGCGCCTGCCTTTAGCATGAAGCGCATGGTCAAGCAGTATATGAACGAGATGTATCTTCCTGCGCTCCCTGAACCTTCCTAGCGAAAGAGGTTGAGATGCTCTCATTTCTAAACATCCCGGAGATGTACCTTCCCTTTGTCATCTTTGGGCTGCGTGTCTGCGACATGTCCTTTGATACGCTGCGCGTTTTGTTCGTTGTACGCGGTCGGAAACCACTCGCCTGGATTCTTGGTTTTCTTCAATCCAGCTTATGGGTCCTGGCGATAACCAGCGTCCTGAGTAACCTGGGTAATCTTTGGAACGTAATCGCCTATGCCGGAGGGTACGCCACAGGCACTGTCATTGGGATGGCGCTCGAAGAACGGCTTGCCATAGGTCACAGCCACATGCAGATCATCAGTTCCCGGCGGGGGGCAGAGATCGTGGAAACATTGCGGAACGCTGGTCATGGGGCAACCGAGCTCCCTGCTCGAGGTCGAGACGGAACCGTCAGCGTGATCAGTGTCAGTGTCCGTCGGCGAGATATCCCGCAGGTGAAGCGAGTTGTTGAAGGTATCGACGTCGACGCGTTTATCACCGTTGAGGATATCCGACCTCTCCGGCGCGGTTATTGGCGATCTTAATTCAATTCCACGCAACGAGAGACAATTAGAATTAGAGAAGACCACAAAAGCTCCACTTCAGAGGGTTTCGCAGCCTAGATAAACCAAATCAATTTAGTTAGTCAGGAAATTCAGGGTGTATCGAAATCCACGCGCCAGGAACCCTCGGGGTCCAGGCTGATCTGGCTGGTCGCGCCGACCAGCTCAAACCAGGTGGTGCCCGGCTTGAGTGGATAAAGGTTCCCATCAGGGAATGTCAGATAGAGCACGCCTTCCGGGAACGGCCGGATCCAGCGGATCTCATAAGCACCTCCATCCCGGAAAGCTGTCCCTTCACCTTCACCGTACAGCTGGATGTCGATGATTTCCGGGGTGCGGGCATAGAGCGCATGTGGGACTGATAGTACCACTACGTTATCAGCCCCGATCCGTGATCCTGTCGTTCGATCTTCAAGTGGTGCGACCTGCCCCTGACCGGCACCCGTTTCCTGAGAACGCAGGTACCTACCCGTTTCGGGTTCATACTCCCAGGTGTGGAAGTTGTCATCAGAGTAGGTGATTGTCACGCCCGTCCCGGGTTGGGCAGCTGCTGGAGTCAATTCGTCAAACGCCATGCCGCTCAGGTTCGGGGCGTTGAGATCTACCCCCAAATCCGCATAGAAGGCTTGTAATGACCGTGTATCGGTGATGAGGTGATTCTGCCCAGTGGGGTCGAGACGACAAAGCGGGGGGCAACCAGCGGGAAACTCGCGCAAGGCTCGCTCGGCGAACTCTGCGCTGTCGATTTGCTCCAGCACCCGGCCATCGGCACTCCCATAGGCAAAGATTGCACCATACATGCGGACCAACTGGATATCAACGAAGCGCGCCGATCGTATCGGTCCTACAATCTCAGCCTCTTTCCCGTAGTACAACGCAGAGAACCGGGAAAGCCCCCCCTCGGTGTAGTGTTCATACACAATATCTGCCTGGGAGAGCCCCCATTGTGGGCGGTTATTGCGCGGGTACAGTGTGACTTTGATAAGGATAGGTCTGATGTTTAAACGATCCGGGTTCTCTACAGGCCGACCGGTGAGAGGGTTGTAGGCTGCCTCGCTATCCCCTACGGGCTCTGATAATGGTAGTCCTAGAGTCACATCAGGATCTGGATCAGGGATGCTCGGGGGCGCATTCGGGATCGCTAAATCGGGATCATTGTTACCTAGTAGAGTCTGCTCCGGTGAGGGTTGGACCCTTGGTGACGAGCAACCGGCAATCAGCCCTGCGCATAGCACGACGGATACGAATAGCACGGTGATGGATTGGTTCTTGCATCCCTGGACCATAGCCCCGGATTCTAACACGCTGATATATTTGGACCAGGCAACCGTGATTAGGAAGAAGGGACGAATTGCAATGCCCTATACCAGAAGGTATAATCCCGCGATCGAGCTTGGGGAAATTCTTTTAACATTCCCGATCTGTGATCCAATTGATAGAAACACTCCTACCATCGACGTTCGATCAATTGGATCCTATTTTGGAACAGCCTAGGGGCCCGTATGGCGCTCAAGGGTAACCTGCGTGATTTCAGCGTAACGCAGCTACTCAATCTAATCAATCTTGCACAAAAAACCGGGACGCTAACGGTCGAAGGACCGGACGCCATAGCCTGGGTGTCTTTCCGCGCCGGCAAGCTAATTTACGCACAAATGGGTAATGAGGATGGCACCCTAACCGGCATCCTCACCCGGGCGGGTAAGATCACAGCTAAGCAAGCCGACGTTATCAAATCCCACGCAACCGAAAAAAGTGATAAGGAGCTCGGGTTGCTTCTCATCAATGCTGGCTACCTGAGCCAACAGGACATTCTGGCCAGCATTCGCCAGTACATTTTGGATATCGTGTACCTGCTTTTCACCTGGATCGAAGGTTTGTTCCGCTTTGATGCTGATGTGCAACCCCCCGAAGATGCCATCACCATCCCGCTAAATCTCGAGAATATCATCATGGAAGGCTCCCGGCATATCCAGGAGTTTGAGATGCTTAAAGAAGAGATCCCCAGCCTGGACATGGCTCTGGATTTCGTTGATCGACCGGGTGCCAATATTCGCGATGTCCAACTAACCGTTGACGAATGGAAGGTTGTCTCCTACATCAATCCCAAGAATACCGTGCGACAGATCGGCAAGACCAATAAGATGAACGATCTTGAAATCCGCCGCATCGTATATGGGTTAATGCAAGCAGGTCTGGTGCAGCTCATCCGTCCCGCCGGCATGAAGATGCCTTCACAAGCACCGAAACTGCCGCCTGTAGATCAAAAGAAACAAACTGGGTTGGTAAATCGTCTGATTGACAGAATCAGGTCACTGTAAGGGATAGGAATCTATGCAAACGGTAAAGATGGTCGTAACAGGCCCCTTTAATTCCGGTAAGACTCACTTCATCCAGTCGGTCAGTGAGATCGATGTGGTTTCGACTGAGCGCAAGATCAGCACCGAAGCCGAACGGATCAAAGAGACCACAACCGTAGCCATGGATTTCGGTCGAATCACGGTCGATGATGACCTGGTGCTGTACTTATTCGGAACCCCCGGTCAGAAACGCTTCGATTTCATGTGGGAGATCTTATCCGAGGGCATGCTGGGGTTTGTTGTCATGGTCGACAGCGCCAGACCAGAGACATTCCGGGAGGCGAGAGGGATCCTGCAAACATTCCGCGCGTATGCCCCCACCCCGTATGTCGTTGCTGCAAACAAACAGGATATGGATGATGCATGGGAGGTCGAAGACCTGCGCATTGCGCTAAACCTCGACCCCAAAGTAAAAATGTTGCCCTGTGTCGCCACAAATAAGGAACAGGTAAAAACTGTCTTGCTGGAACTGCTCTACAGCATCCTAGAAGAGATGAAAACCTGAGATGCGCCACGCAACGCGATCTCTTTCCCCCGATATGACCAACGCACCAGCGTAATTTCAACATCCCTGCGCTATCCTTAAATTTCCGGTCAAACCCTGGAGGAGCATCCCGAAAGTTTGCTTATTGTCGCTCTGAGGGCAATAACGTAAGATAACTTCGGGCAGAGTAGCCCAATCGAGATATAGCTGAGCTTTAGGGTCAAACCTGCCAGTGACGGAGCCAGTTTCTGTTCCCACGATCCGGGGGGACACGTTGCAGTAGGGGAAATCGCCACCAACCCTACTTTGCGGGAGAGCAGAAGATGAAAGGGCACTTGCTAGTCGTTGAAGATGATACCGACATTGCTGAGATGCTCCGTATGTATTTCAACGGCCAGGGCTATGAGGTACACGTTGCAGGAAACGGCGCTGATGCATTAGCTTCAACCCATCAGAAGATCCCCAGCCTGATCATATTGGATATTGTCCTTCCTGACATGGATGGTTACACCATCTGTCAGGAACTGCGTGCCCGTCCACGGACCAGCCGCATCCCGATTATATTCCTTACCCAAAAAGACGAGCGCAGCGATCGAATTTCAGGGTTGGAATTGGGCGCCGATGATTACATCACCAAACCCTTCGATATTGAAGAGCTCAGGCTCCGGGTTCAAAATGCCATTCAGCGCGCCGAGCGAGAAACTCTGGTAGATCCAAGAACCGGACTGCCAACCGGGCGGGAAGTCAAGGAACAACTCAGTCAATTACTGCATGCTGACCGCTGGGCATTGCTGGATTGCCGTATAACCCATTTTGAGGGTTATAAGGATATCTACAGTTTTGTTGCCGGAGATGAGGTCCTTGCTGGAACGGCTGAGCTGCTGCGTCAACTCTTAAGGGAGAAGCACCGAGAGCGTGACTTCATCGGCCATGCCGGGGGTGGCAACTTTCTAATCATTACAGGGGCGGAGATTGCCCACTCTCTTTCCCAGGAGATCAAAGGGCGCTTCAACGCGTCTGTTGAAAACTACTACTCTGAGGAGGATCGCAATCGAGGCTATATGATGCCACCCGAAGGAACGGGGATGACCGTGCCGCTGATGAAGATGACTGTCGGTTTGCTAAGTTCTGATGGCGTTACCTTCACCGATTTGCGGGAGCTGACGGAAGCTGCGCTCGAGGCCCGCATCAAGGATGCGCAAGAAGAGTAGTCTT
>JBFFMI010000107.1:0-9721 GCA_041554155.1 Anaerolineales bacterium | reverse complement strand
GGAGAGCAGGTGTTACTCGCCAGGGCACAAGGTTTGCCGGTCGTGTACGTCATGGCATGGTGGCAGGATTATCCTGTTGCTGTAGCGGCTCCAGTCGGTACAGGCATCGTTGCACCTGGTGATCTCGCTGGGCGCCGGATAGGCATTCCTGGTTTGTTCGGGGCATCGTATATCGGATTTCGAGCGTTGATTGAATCGGCGGGATTGACTGAGGATGATTTAACGCTTGATTCTATCGGCTACACTCAGGTGGAGGCGCTCAGCCAGGGACTGGACGAAGCCATCGTCGTTTACGCCAATAATGAACCTATTCAATTGGAGAAGCTGGGCTATCCGGTCAATGTGATCCGGGTCGCAGATTACGTCCGTCTGACGTCCAATGGTTTGATCACCAACGAAACGACCATACGTGAGAACCCTGATCTGGTGCGCAGGATGGTTCGCACACTACTTCGAGGTATTGATGCTACGCTGGAAGACCCGGAGATGGCTTACGAGATCTCAAAGGAATACGTCGAGGGTCTGGCACAAGCAGATCGTGATGTTCAGCTGCAAATTCTCACCAGCAGCCTCGATTTCTGGCGAGCCGAACGAGCCGGGTATTCAGACCCGCAAGCCTGGATCAATATGCAGGAAGTGCTGCTGAGCATGGAACTGCTTGTGGAACCATTGGACTTAACCCAGGCCTATTCAAACGATTATTTACCTATCCCGTAATGACGAAAACAACCAAGCCTCTCCTGCAGGTTGAAAACCTATCGATGACATTCCGAAATGGGAATGGTGGCTTGCCTGTGCTGGACAAGATTCAACTGACAGCCCAGGCCAATGAGTTTATCTGCATTGTGGGCCCTTCAGGCTCGGGAAAGACGACTCTTTTGCGGATCCTGGGTGGATTGCTTGAGCCTTCGCATGGAGATGTACATTTCGGGGGAGAAAAACTCTCGTATCCTCGCCGCCGCATTGGATTTGTATTCCAGGATGCTAATCTGATGCCGTGGCGGACAGCGATTGAGAATATCGTTTTGCCTCTAGAACTGGAAGGCGTTGAAACATCCAAGGCGCGCCAGAGAGCGTTTGAACTCATTGCGTTAATGGGATTGCAGGGTTTCGAAGAGGCCCTACCGCGCGATCTCTCTGGAGGCATGGCCCAGCGGGTAGCCATCGGCAGAGCGCTGGTGCACAAGCCAGAATTGTTGCTACTTGATGAACCATTTGGATCCCTGGATGCCTTAACCCGGGAACGCATGGGTACAGAATTATTGCGGGTCTGGCAGGCACAACAGGCTACTGTGATGATGGTAACGCATTCGATCAGTGAAGCTGTGCTGCTGGCCGACCGGGTGTTGGTATTAAGTGATCGCCCGGCCCAGATCGTCCTCGATTTGGATATCTCTCTCAGCCGCCCACGAAACCTGGAGCTGACCTATACGCCAGAATTTGGTCGACTTGCATCCCAGGTGCGCGAGGCGATTACATCCTAAGCACACTTCCAGGGTAAAAACAAACCAGGGCACGGCAACGCCGTACCCTGGAATCATGCGGTGTATCTGACTATTCGGATTCAGCCTGCTGGGTTTCTGCTTTACGGGCTTGTCTCCGCCGTCTCCACCAACGGATCAACAACACCACGGGGGCAATCAGGGGTGAAAAGACCAGCAGCCAGATCGCCACGTTTGCCAGTCCTTGAAGGACATTGATCAATGCCTGTAGAGCCGCTTTCGCTGTTCCCTGGGGCTGCCATTTACCGATTTGGAGCGGTTGTGATACCACATCTGGCAGGAGATCGATGGTTATCGCAGATAATCGAGCAGATTGTTCAAAGTACTGCATCCTGCCTTTGATGACCTCGATTTCCTCACGAACCTGACGCAGGTTCTGATAGACATTGAGCACATCCTCAGCCTTAGTCAGCGAACCCATGATTTCGCGCAGCTCTTCTTCTGCGGCTTCGAGATTGCGCAGGCGAGATTCGAGATCGGTATACTCCTGTGTGACATCCTGTCCGCTGATGGTCTCCGAGCGAACTTCAACGACGTCCTGCTTGATTTGATCGAGCACCTCATCAAGCCGCTCTGCTGGCACACGAATCGTGATGTTGGCCTGTGTGGCGAATACGCCTTCGGCGAAGGTCGTCTGGTAAACATTGGAATTGACGACGAAACCATCGAAGGTTTCCGCCAGGTCGGCGATCTTTTCCGCTGAAAGCGCCGGGTCCTCGACGACGAGCGTAAGGTTCGCATTGCGTATGACCAATCGCTCGACCACAGCCGGTTCGCCTGCACTGAAGCTTGATTCACGGTACTCGCCACCGTCACTAAAAAAGGCATCCTGCGCCGGGGCCTCGGCCTCAATAAGAATGGGTTCAGCCATGTTGCGTGCGGGTGATGATGCGAGCTGGGCGGCACCACAAGCGCTGATGAGAATAGTTGCGATGATCAAGATTGGAATGATGGGTAGCTTCTTCATACTGTCCTCCGGTTGTCCATGAGATCTATCACACAATGGACGCTAAATCTCTCCGGAAAGTTCCCGACTACCAGCCCGCCATCAGCCGAAGCGCTTGTCGTTCGGGTAAGCCAGCTTCCAGAATCCGCTCCTGGACCTTCTTGACATCATATTCGACCCGGAACATCTCCCAGGTTTCTGCATCCGTGTCGAGCATGCCATAAGAAGCCCGGGGATCTCCATCGCGCGGTTGTCCCACCGATCCAGGGTTCAGGATCATACGCGGCTTTAACTGCATGGGCTCATTCCAATTCACGGGTTGGGGAATTGCAAATGAATCGGGGTAGGGTCGTTGAAAAATGATCGGGAGATGGGAATGACCCACAAAACAGTAGTCGGTGGAAAAAGCTTCGAAATTGCGATCGGCTGTATTTGGATCGAGGATATACTCCCACACTGGTTGATTCGGACTGCCATGGGCAAGTGTGTAGCCCTCTAGTGTGACTTTGCTGGGGAGCGTATTTAGGTAAGCATGGCTCTTATCACTGAGAATGCCCTGCGTCCACGCTACAACAGCCCCGGCATCCGAATTAAAGCGAGATAACGGGATCTCTCCCAAGACTGCTTGATCGTGGTTCCCGATGAGACTCAATGAATTCGTCAGATCGGCGATGCGCTCGACACATTCATTGGGGTCGGGTCCATAGCCAATAAGATCACCAAGACACCAAACGGCTTCTCGATTATTCCCATGCTCAAGGACGGCTTCAAGCGCGGTCAAGTTGGCGTGTATATCGGAGATGATCAGTACGCGCATGGAAGGATAGTAGCATGGAGCGGGGTCTCTGTGAAGAGTATTGCTTGTTGGTCACCTACCACTGACGTATAATCGCGATCAAATCATGCCTATCCTTGAAGGTCAAAGTTTAGACTTTCTCAGTCACAGTCCGGAACAAACGGTGCGGTTGGGGGTACGACTGGGCGAACTGCTTCACCGTGGGGACGTGATATGCCTGGCAGGTGATCTGGGTTCAGGCAAAACCACACTTGCTCAGGGGATTGCACGCGGTTGGGGTACGCTAGATCAAGTAACCAGCCCTTCCTTCATCTTGATCAATGAGTACCGCCGAGCTGATCCGCAAAAACTATTCCATATGGATGCCTTCAGGATGCGTGGAGAATTCGAAGCGGATTTATTGGGATTTGATGAATTGCTTGCTGCGGACGGTTGTCTTGTCATCGAATGGCCTGAGCGGATTACGGCATTGATACCCGAGGATCATCTCTGGGTTCAATTACGCTGGGTGGATGAATTGCGGCGGGGTTTAAATTTCATCGCCAAGGGAAGCCGATACGAGCGCATATTGGAATCTTTCCGCGCCGCGGCATTTGGACAATAACCATGCTACTTGCGATAGATACATCGACTCAAATGATCGGCATCGGCTTGCACGATGGCAAACAGATTCTCAGTGAGTATATCTGGCGGGGTGTTGGCCGGCATACGATTGAATTAGCTCCACAAATTGTCCTGATGATGCGCAGGGTTGAGGTCAGGCCATCTGATCTTCAGACCGTAGCAGTTGCGATCGGCCCGGGATCGTACACAGGCCTGCGAATTGGCCTCGCGCTTGGGAAAGGGCTCGCCTTATCGCGCGGTTTAAAACTCATTGGTGTACCCACATTTGACGTGATCGCTCACCTGCAACCCCAGAGCTCAAAGCCGCTCTTTGTAACCCTGGCAGCGGGACGGGGTCGCATCGTGGGTATGTGGTACAAATGGGCCCGTAAGAGCTGGCGACCAGATGGTGAGTTCGGGGTGCGAACCTGGAAGGAATTTATCAACGAGACGGATCAGGCGTGCGTTGTGTGCGGGGAGATCGATCCTGCCACCCGCCAATCTCTGCGGGAGCACGAGCGCTTCGAAATTGGCACTCCCGCAAGATGTATGCGTCGACCAGGCGACCTGGCTGAAATTGCGCTAAACCGAATGCGCTCGAAGAAACGTAAAAAACCCGATTCCGTGCGTCCGATCTATAGCGCCTCCCCATGATGAGAGAGAATGCTCAACACATCATTGGGGATATCTGTTTTCGACCTATGAAGCTTGAGGATATCCCGCAGGTGACAGCGATCGATAAGCGTTCATTCCCGACTCCCTGGTCGGAAACGACCTACCGCAAGGAGTTGACCGGGAATCCAGCAGCCCATCTTTTCGTGGCAGAGACTCGATCGGGGGATAGATCACAGGGAACGATCATCGGATATATTGGATTTTGGTATATCGTGGATGAAATACACATCAGCACCCTGGCGGTCCGTCCGGAGTTGCGCCGGAGGGGCATCGGCAAGCTCATCCTGGACAGTGCTTTGAACGAAGCGTGTACGATGGGTGCAGGGTTAGCGACGTTGGAGGTGCGCGAGAGCAATCGGGGAGCCATCGCGCTTTATCGAAAGTTTGGATTCGAGGAAAGGAGTCGCTACCCCGGCTACTACCGCGACACAAATGAAGATGCACTGGTGATGCATAAGCAACGCCTGGATCTTCACCAATTGGAAGTGAAGGAGATGGTTCGTGAGTGCTGATGAACAACTCAATCAAATTGCCCAGGAAGTCGCTTCGTGCACAGCCTGCAAGCTCCATCATTCCCGCAAACGAGCGGTCCCGGGTGAGGGCCCTGCGGATGCAGACTTGATGTTTATTGGGGAGGGACCAGGTTTCCATGAAAATGAACAAGGTCGGCCCTTTGTCGGCGCAGCCGGGAAATTTTTGGAGGAGCTGCTTGGAACGATCGGTTTAAGTCGCACGGACGTTTTCATTGGAAACGTGGTTAAGTGTCGACCTCCTGGTAATCGGGACCCGCTGCCTGAGGAGATTGAAGCTTGCTCCGGGTATCTTGAGCGACAGATGCAAGCGATCGCTCCAAAAGTCATTATCACGCTCGGTCGGTTCTCAATGGCCCGTTATTTCCCCAACGCTAAAATTAGCCAGATCCATGGCCAGGCCAAAGAGATCAACGGTCGCTTGATCGTTCCAATGTATCACCCGGCCGCAGCTCTTCACCAACCCTCGCTGCGCAGTGTTGTGAAGGACGATTTCTCAAAACTACCCGATCTGATCGCCAGTGATGCACCAGGATCAGCGCCAACTGAAACTGAGAGCGCCGATCCCGAACAGCTCAGTTTCTTTTAGAATAGGTAATTAAGTTGAGGAGTTTTGCCTTGTCCAAGATGTCAAGTTCTATTGCCATGCCAGATATTGCACAAGACTTAGTTAATCGGTTTGAGAAGAAGGAAGCCACGATTGGAATCATTGGCCTGGGATACGTCGGTCTTCCCCTGGCGATGGTGCTGGCGGATTGTGGTTACTCCGTCATTGGTTTGGACACAGATCCCGAAAAGATTGATGCCCTGAACCAGGGACGTAGTTATATTGAGGATGTCAACAGTGATCAGGTGAAAAAGCACGTCGAAGCAGGTAAGTTTCATGCGGTTGCAGACTACGCCGAGCTGGGCGATGCCCAGGGTATCAGCATCTGTGTACCCACTCCCCTGCGAAAGACAGGAGACCCGGATCTCTCCTACATCATCGCAGTATCCAAAGCACTGGTTCCCATTCTAAAAGCGGGCATGGTCGTGGTCCTGGAATCGACAACCTATCCAGGCACCACGCGCGAACTTGTGCAGCCTGAGCTCGAATCGACCGGCCTTAAGATTGGGAAGGATATCTACTTGGCATTCTCCCCTGAGCGCGTCGACCCCGGCCGGACTGATTTCACGACGAAAAACACACCCAAAATCATCGGTGGCATTACGGCTGCCTGTTCCCAGGTTGCAGCGGCAATGTACGCTGCTGCGATGGAGCAAGTCGTACCGGTCTCTTCCACAGAGGTAGCCGAGATGGCCAAGCTGTTGGAGAACACTTTCAGGGCCGTCAATATCGGTCTGGTAAACGAACTTGCCTTGATGTGCGATCGGCTTGGGATCGATGTGTGGGAAGTGATCGATGCCGCGGCATCCAAACCGTTTGGATTTATGAAGTTTACGCCGGGACCAGGATTGGGCGGACACTGCATTCCGATTGATCCACTCTATCTATCGTGGAAGTTGAAGAGCGTTAAATATAACGCCCGCTTTATCGAGCTGGCGAGTGAGATCAATACCAATATGCCACGCTACGTGGTCAGCCGCGTGCAGGATCTCTTGAATGAAGCAGGTCTGGCCATAAACGGCGCTACGGTTTTGGTTATTGGTGTGGCCTATAAACCCGATGTGACCGATATGCGTGAGTCACCAGCTCTGGACGTGATTGGCCTCCTGCGGGAAAAAGGAGCGCAGGTCAATTACTTTGATCCACACGTGGTGGAAATCGAACATGATGGTTGGCAGATGGCGTCCGTACCCGACTTGAAAGGTGCGTTGAAGGGCGCGGATTGCGTGGTGTTGATCACCGACCATCAAGCCCTGGACTATGCCACAATCGCAGAGGGGGCCAAGCTCATCTTCGATACCCGTAATGCCTTCCATCGCAAAGGCTTTCACGATGCAAAGATCGTGAGGTTGTAGTGGGGACAATTCTCGTCACCGGTGCAGCCGGCTTCATCGGATCACATGTCGTCAAGCAATTGCTGGGTGAAGGCCAGTCTGTCGTTGGACTAGACAACTTGAATGATGCCTACGACCCACGCTTAAAGCAGTGGCGATTGGAACAACTCGAGGATCACAACGGTTTTGTTTTCAAGCACGTTGATATCACCGATGAGGGTGCGTTAAAAGATGCCTGGGGGAAAGAGCCATACGATGCTGTGATCAATCTGGCGGCAAGAGCCGGTGTCCGCCAGAGCGTCAGGGATCCTCAAATCTACTTTCGTGCCAACGTACGAGGTTTATTGAATGTCCTCAATCTTTGTTTGGTGAATGGCGTGGGAAAGGTGGTGCAGGCCTCGACCTCGAGCCTATACGGTGCCCATAACCCCAGGCCATTCAAGGAAGACGCCGATATTTCTAAACCCTTATCGCCCTACGCTGCATCCAAAGGCGCGGCTGAGATGGTGGCTCACAGCTACCATCACCTGCACGGGCTTGAGATCACGATCCTGCGCTATTTCACTGTGTATGGTCCAGCAGGCCGGCCGGATATGAGCATATTCCGTTTCGTTCAATGGATCGCTGAGCAGCAACCCTTGCAGTTATATGGTGATGGGAAACAGGAGCGTGATTTCACCTATGTGGAAGACATAGCGCGTGGGACGGTTGCTGCGCTGGACTGCCCCGGCTTCGAGGTGATCAACCTCGGTGGTGACCGACCCTATCAGATGCTAGATTTGATCGCTTCAATTGAACAGCGGCTTGACAAAAAGGCGTCCATCGCAGAAGGCCCGGAGGCGCCGGGTGATGTGCGAGCGACCTGGGCGGATATCTCCAAGGCAGGACAATTGCTGGGTTGGAAGCCGGTCATCGATCTCGACACCGGCTTGACGGCAACCGTTGATTGGTACTTACAGGAACGAAGCTGGGCCAGCCAAATCGAGACCGCAGTCTGATCTTATGATCCCCACTTTCCGAAAAAACGTGTCTCAATTCATCGACCGCTTTCTGGGTCACCCCCTGATCCAGCGCGTGATGCGCAATACGGGTTACCTGTTCAGCGCTCAGACAATTTCGGCGGCGCTGAGCATGGGGCAGGGGATCCTGGCGGCGAGGCTGCTGGGTGTTGAGGGCGCTGGATTGGTGGGCATCATCACACAATTTGCCAGCAATTTGAACCAGCTGACCTCCTTCCGCATGGGTGAGCTTGTGGTGAGCTACGTTGGTGAATTCAGCGCAAAAGGCAAGCAGGATGAGGCGGCAGCTGTGTTCAAGGCTGCGGCGTTGGTTGAAATCCTCGGATCGATATTGGCATATGTGTTAATCGTATTGCTGGCGCCAATTGGGGCGCGAATTTTTGCTCATCGGCCTGAACTTGTCGGTATCATCACACTCTACGGTCTTTCCGTGCTGGGAAATCTCACGGTCGAGAGTGCTACCGGATTGCTGCAATTCTTTGATCGTTTCCGTGCCCTGGCATTTGTCACGGTCGGTCAGAGTTTGTTGACCATTGTGTTGATCGCCCGGGCATACGTGACAGATGGAGGCCTTGAGGACGTTGTGCTGGCATATCTCGCTGGAAAGGTGGTATGGGGCGCTTCCGTGTCGATCCTGGCATTCATAGAAGCAAGGCGACAGTGGGGTGCCGGCTGGTGGCGGGCATCGTTGCGGTCTTTGTCTGGCCGCTGGCGAGATCTGAGCCGATTTGGGGTCAGCACCAACCTGTCCGGAACGATTAAATTACTCACGCGGGATAGTGAAATGCTCTGGCTGGGCGCCTTCAGTACACCGTTGCAGGTGGGCTATTATAAAATTGCGAAAGCGATAGTTAACATCCTGATGATGCCGATTACACCCCTTATTAGCACTTCATATAGAGAAGTAGCACGCGAAGTTGCAGAAAAGCAATGGGATAACGTCCGCTATCTACTACGGAGCGGGACGATCCTGGCAGCGGCATGGACCCTTCCGGCGGCAGCAGGATTGGTGATCTTTGGCCGCTGGGTCGTCGGCTTGTATGGCCCAGAATTTTTACCCGTATCTTACGAGAGCTTGTTAATCCTCCTCATTGGTGTGATCGCCGCCAATGTCCTTTATTGGAACCAACTGATCTTGCTGCCACTGGGTATGCCTGATTATCCAACGAAGGTGCAATTTGTCGTGGCGATTGGCAAGATTGTTGGCACAATCCTGCTTGTCCCGCTCATGGGCGCCAATGCCATGGCGGCGCTGTTTAGCGGGTATCTATTGCTGACTTCGTTGATCCTTGTGGGTAAATCGATACGTGAGATGCGACGAGTAGCGTACCAGCCTGTGAGCGTCTCAAGGAATTGAGATCATGCGCATTGGCGTAATCTCCGCTTCCCAAATCCCTTCAAGAGCTGCCAATTCTATCCAGGTGATGAAAGTCTGCCAGGCTATCATGGACCTCGGACACGAGCTCCAGCTTTGGGTGCCGGGCTCGCGCCCACTGGAGAGTCCCGATGCGTTGAAGAGCTGGTATGGATTGCAGCGGACAGTCCCCATCCATTGGATCACCAGTGTGCGCGCGTTGCGCCGTTATGATTTCGCCTGGAAAGCGGTGAGACAGGCACAAGCTTGGGGCGCAGATGTGGTCTACTGCTGGCCACTGCAGGCGGCGACATTGAGCGCCAGGCGAGGGGTGCCGACGGTGCTGGAGGTGCAT
>JBFFMI010000106.1:0-9827 GCA_041554155.1 Anaerolineales bacterium | reverse complement strand
GTCATCATCACGGATATCGAGGCATCCAATGGTGACATTCACGTCATCGATGCAGTCATCGTTCCGGAAACACGCGACATTGTTGATGTCGCCGTGGAAGATGGTCGCTTCACCACCCTCGTAGCCGCACTTGAGGCTGCCAGCCTGGTCGACGCCCTGAAGGGCGATGGTCCGCTAACAGTCTTTGCGCCCACCGATGATGCTTTCGCAGCGCTGCCCGCTGGCACCCTCGATGCGCTTCTGGCTGACATCCCAGCACTGTCCAACATCCTGCTTTATCACGTCGTTGAGGGCAAAGTGATGGCTGCTGACGTTGTCGGCTTGAGCGAAGCACCCACGCTGCAGGGCTCCAGCGCGACGATCAGCGTTGAGGATGGAGGCGTCTTTGTGGATGCCGCCCAGGTGATCATCACCGACATCGAAACATCCAACGGCGTCATTCACGTCATCGACGCTGTGATCGTCCCACCCGAAGATATATCAGGAATCATCCGATCGGGTGTTGTTTCATAATCCTTGTAACCGTAAAAATAAACAGCGGGTCGGAAATCGACCCGCTGTTGCTTTCTCAAATAAGCATCCGCTTATGTACCAGCTACCTGGATTAAATACGCCGGGATCGGTTCTCGCCGACCGATAACCTGGATCGGCTCAAGCGGCTCCGCATCAACTTCTTTATGCGCCATCTCATAGGTCGCCTGGCTTAAAAGGATCTGCCCGCCTTCGGCTTGCTCTTGCAGCCATTTAGCCACGTTGACCACATCACCAATGACGGTGTAATCCATCAACTTATCAGAGCCGATGTTGCCCACCACCGCCTCCCCGGAGTGCAATCCAATCCCCAATCCCAGTTCCTTTAGATCGTTCCCTGAATTTTTGCGTAGATCCCGGAACAACCGCTGCATCTCAAGGGCAGTGTCCACCGCTCGTTTGGCATCATCGTTGCCAGAAACCGGCGCCCCGTAAAAAGCCATGAAACCGTCACCCAGATATTTATCAAATGTGCCCTGGTGATCGAAAACAACCTTGCTGAGCGCCTGATAGATACGATTCAGGGTTTCGATGACATGTTCAGCAGTATTACGCTCGGTGAATCGGGTGAACCCTCGAATATCCGCAAACAACACCGTCACCAGGCGCACGTCACCGCCCAGCTTCATATAGCGCTCAGGATCGGTCAGGATGACATCGGTCACATCTTCAGCCAGGAAACGGTCCAGCACCTGACGCAGCAAACGATTGCGCGACTCAACTTCGTCATGTAGCTTCTTGATCCGCAACAATGAGCGCACACGCGTGAGTAAGATCACGGAGCTGTAGGGCTTGGTGACGAAGTCATCGGCACCCACCTCGAGCGCTTTAAGCTTCTCTTCTTCCGTATCGAGAGCAGTCACAATGACGACTGGCATGAAGCGCGTGGATGGGTTGGTTTTCAATGACTCACACAGCGCCAAACCATCCATACGGGGCATTTGCACATCAATGAGGGCCAGGTCGGGGGGTTGTTTGAGTGCTGCGTCGAGCGCCTCACGCCCATCCACCGCCGTGATCACCTCACAGCCTGAGGTGGAGAGGTACGCCTTCAAGAGGTCGCGATTGAGCCAATCATCATCAGCGACCAGAATGCGTGGCGGTCGATTGAAAATATCGCTCAGGTCCATTGTCTGTCCACGATTATTGGACAAGCTATTACGGATGTCGTCTCCGTTGGTCACTCAATTCTGCCGGTAGCGATAGCCATCTTGAGTTCGCCTAGCGCTTTGGTAACCTCGATCTCGCGCGGGCAAGCATCGGTGCAGTTGTAAATATCGTGGCAGCGCCAGACTCCCATGCGATCGTTGAGGATCTTCAGGCGTTCCGCCCCTGCCTGATCGCGGCTGTCGAAGGTGAAGCGATGTGCTTGCACCATTGCCGCCGGGCCAACGTATTCTCCGCTAGCCCAGAAGGATGGGCATGAAGTCGTGCACGCTGCACAGAGAATGCATTTGGTGGTGTCATCGAAGCGGGCCCGCTCTTCAATGGTTTGGAGCCGTTCCTCTGCTGGCGCGGGATCGTCATTCACAAGATAAGGCATCACCGCGCGGTATTGATCAAAGAAGGGTTCCATATCCACGATGAGGTCTTTCTTAATCGGCAACCCCAGGATTGGCTCAACGGTTATGGCCCTTCCAACATCTTTAACCAGCACCTTGCAGGCCAGGCGATTCACACCATTGATGCGTACTGCATCCGATCCACAAACCCCATGGGCGCAGGATTTTCGGTATGAAAGGGTGCCATCCGTATGCCACTTCACCCGGTTTAAGAGATCAAGCACTTGATCGTTTGGATCCGCCTCGACCTTGTACTTTTCATAGTGCGGTTTTTTATCAATCTCTGGGTTATAGCGCAGAATGCGTAATGTGACCTCCATCATACCTCTCCTAATAAACCCGTTCTTTGGGTTCAAACCGCGTTACCGTCACAGGCTTGTAGGTCAATTCGACACCGTTCGGTTTAAGCGTAGCCAGTGTGTGCCGCATCCAATTTTTGTCATCGCGTTTGTCGTAATCTTCACGCGCGTGTGCCCCACGGCTTTCCTTGCGCGCGACGGCGGACACAGCTGTTACTTCAGCCAGGTCAAGCAAACATCCAAGCTCCCAGGCTTCAAGAACATCAGTGTTGAAGATCCGCCCCTGATCATCGACGCGCACCTTCTTAAAGCGTTCTTTTAACTCACCGACTTTTTGCACAGCCGCCTGCATGCCTTCTTCCACCCGGAAGACACCAACGTGCTCAAACATGACTTCCTGCATCTCTCGGCGAATATCTGCAGCCTTCTCCGTGCCGTCTCCATTCCGCAGGGAATCTAGTTGGCGATCGACAAAGTCGGTGGCGTCCTTTGGTAGAGGTATATACCCGACGCCTTTGGCATACTCCGCCGCTCGCTTCCCGGCTTCCCGCCCAAATACAACAATATCCAGGAGCGAATTGGTGCCAAGCCGGTTGGCACCATGCACCGATACACACGCCGTTTCGCCGGCAGCATACAATCCCGGCATGATGGTGTTCTTTTCGTCGATCAGGACCTCACCCCGTACATTGGTGGGGATTCCACCCATGCCGTAGTGCGCTGTTGGTTGCACAGGCATCGGCTGGGTAACCGGATCCACACCCATATAGGTCTGGCAGAAGTCGATGATGTCGGGCAGTTTGCTCAGAATATCCGCGCCGGTGACTTTGTAAGGTGTTCCATCAGGCCAGGTGCGGCCATCGATCTGCGCATAATGGTTGACCATCTCGGGCGTGACATCCAGGTGAAGATAGCGGCGGCCTTTAATACCCCGCCCATCACGCATTTCAAGGTACATGGCCCGGCTGATGACGTCGCGCGAGGCCAGATCCTTCACGGTTGGCGCGTAGCGCTCCATGAAGCGTTCGCCCTGATCGTTGGTCAATACACCACCCTCACCACGCACACCCTCCGTGATCAGGATGCCCATTTTGTAGATTCCCGTGGGGTGAAACTGGAAAAACTCCATATCCTCCGCAGGAATCCCACGCCGCAGTGTAACGGCGACACCATCTCCGGTGTAGGAGTGTGCATTGGACGTAATTTCCCAAACACGGCCCCAGCCACCGGTGGCGAAAATGATTGCCTTGGCCTGAAATGCGTGAACCTCACCGGTCTCCAGAGCGACCGCCACTACGCCGCAGGCCACCCCGTCCTTGATGATCAGATCAAGCACCTGATATTCATCAAAGAAAGTTACATTTTGCTTGATGCACTGCTGATAGAGGGTTTGCAGAATCATATGTCCGGTTCGGTCGGCTGCGTAGCATGCTCGCCGTACCGGCTTACCGGTGTCATTGTTGGTGTGGCCACCAAAGGGTCGCTGTGCGATCTTGCCCTCGGCAGTGCGGTTGAAGGGCAACCCCATGTGTTCAAGCTCATAGATCGTGGGGACAGCTTCCTCGCACATGAACTCAATTGTGTCCTGATCTCCCAGGTAGTCACTGCCCTTCACCGTATCGTACGTATGCCACTCGGTACGGTCTTCCTCTTCGCTGCCCAGTGCCGCGCCCACACCCCCTTGCGCAGCACCGGTGTGTGAGCGAACCGGGTATAGCTTGCTCAAAACGGCTGTTTTTACGTCACCCGAGGCATATAGTGCGGCCATCAACCCCGCACCACCGCCTCCTACGATAATGACTTCATATTGATGCTCTATCAATTGATTGCTCCACTATCTAAATATAATCACGATGCCAGAATGACATAGACCGCAACGATCAGTGCGCCAACCAGGAGTAAGACCGTAAGCCCGCGCAAGACCGTAACAACCAGCGGCTTCTTAATGTAATCTTCCAGGATCATCCGCACCCCGTTGAAGCCATGGATGCTTGCCAGCAAGATCATCAACATACTGTAAATCTGCCAGAAAGCGTTGGACCAACCCGCTGTTACATCGGGTATATTGCTGTTGACCACGTGGTTTGGGTTGGGAAAGAACATCCAGCGGAACATGGCTGGCATGGTTAGTTGCATACGCCCGCCCAGCGCAAAGGCAACGCCCATGCTAACGGCGGCGAAGAGCATCAGCGCCAGTCCAGAAATGCGGGTGAAAAGCCACATCCCGTATTCAAAGGCGCCTGCTGAACGTATGGGTCTCGGTCTTCTCATGATACGCACCCCCACTCAAGCGCCTGTGATGGCATTAGACACCATCACAACGACAGGGAAACCATAAACGGGCACAAAGACAATCCATTGCAACCAAATCAATTCGTTCTGGTAGCGGATGAGCGATGGGAACAGGTCCATCAACGCCAGGCGAGTGCCATTCAGGGCGTGGAATAAGACCGAGAAATAGACAAAGATCTGAAACGGCCAGGCTTCGTAAACGCCGTTGATGGCAAATGCAATGTCGTTCCCAAACTGTTGTCCGAAAAACGAAACGACCACATGCGTACCCACAAAAAGGACGATCCCCAAGCCTGTTATGCGGTGTAGCAGCCAGGTTAACATGCCCTGTTTGCCACGATACCGTAAACCTGCCCATAAACTAACACGCCTGCTCAATGCCATATCGCCTCCAGCATCCACTTAAACAAAGGGGAAAATTGGAATGACTCGGTGGGATTATTATACTGGTACGCGCACGAAGTCAATAAGCGCCGCCTTTCCACTGTTTGGCTGCTGTTCTTCCTATGGTTTATATGACGAAAGGGATATGGGCATGCTTTGGATTCCCTTTCGCGCAATGTAGAATTGATATACTTTTCCCATCTACGTCATTGCGGCGGAGGGCAAATGCCCTCGCCCTTCTACTGGAGGTGTCCATGGCCCATGAAAGCCATGATCATGGTCTCAGCCGGCGCGGATTTGTAACAGGTATCGTCACCTTTCTGGGTGGGATTATCGCGGCCGTTATCGGTATTCCCGCTGTGGGTTACTTGTTATCCCCCAGCCTGGCTCAGCGCGGAGCACCCTCTTCCGAAGTCTGGGTTCCACTTGGCCCCGTTGATGCCATCGTTATAGGCGAGCCCACTTTGTTTTCCTTCACCCGCACGCAGCGCGTGGGTTGGGAAACCACTGCGCGCAGCTATGGAATCTATGTCCTTCGCAAATCAAGCAATAGCTTTGATGTTTTCTCAAACGTCTGTACCCACCTCAGTTGCCGGGTAAGCTGGCAAGACGATCTGGGCGAATATCTATGCCCTTGCCACGATGGTCATTTTGGTGCCGATGGATCGATCATTTCAGGGCCTCAGCCGCGGCCTTTGGATCGCTTTAACCACCGGGTAAATGACGGGACACTCGAAATAGAATTGGTGGAGGCATAAAGTGACAACTCGTTGGATCACATGGTTGGATGAACGGCTTGGACTCACAGCTATTTATGACACCGTTCTCGATCGCAAAGTCCCCAAGGTCAATTGGGCATTCACGCTCGGCAGCGCCACTTTGTTCCTTGCCGTGACGCAAGCTGTCACCGGGGTATTTCTCACCGCCTACTACGTGCCCCACCCTGATCAGGCTTACAACAGCATTAATTACATCATGAATGATGTCGCTTTTGGATGGCTCATCCGTGGGATTCACCACTGGGGTGCCACATTAATGGTGGTCACAGTCTTCCTGCACATGCTGCGTACTTTTTTCTACGGTGCCTATAAGTATCCGCGCGAGGTCACATGGATTACCGGGGTTTTACTCCTGTTACTCACGCTTGGCATGGGGTTTACCGGATACTTGTTGCCCTGGAATCAGCGTGCTTACTGGGCCACGACGGTCGGCACATCGATCACAGAGACGATCCCATTTATTGGCCCGTTCATAAACGAGGCTCTGCGCGGCGGCACTGATCTCAGCACCCTGACACTGGTTCGTTTTTTCAGTGCTCATATATGGATGCTCCCGGCCGCGCTCTTCGGTTTAATCGGCGTTCACATGTACCTGGTGGTGCGTCTCGGCATCAGCCATATCCCCTCCGAGGACGAATAATATGGCTGAACAGAAACCTGATCCTAAGCAACTTTATAAAGAGCGCTACGAAGCGCAGAAACAGCGCGGCGTGAAGTTCTTCCCCGATATCATTTATAAGGACATGATCGTCGCCTTCGGGATCTTCGTGATCCTGGTGATCCTGGCGACCTTTATCGGTGTCAAGCCCGAGCCACCCGCCGACCCCAACGACGCCACTTACATCCCTCGTCCTGAGTGGTATTTCCTGTTCCTTTTTCAAATGCTCAAGTACTTCCCTGGCTCAATCGAGTGGATAGGAACGGCCGTGGTGCCCGCCATCGCGGTACTGGCATTGCTGCTTCTGCCCTTCTACGATCGCAGCCCGGTACGTCACTGGCGCAGGCGCAAGATTGCGATGGGAATTATGAGCGTGACCGTTATCGGCATTGTGGGACTCACCATTCTCGCTGCCGCAACAACCCCGCCTCAAGAAGAATTCAGTGCCACATCCATAACCGACGTAATTGTCGCCGGACAAGACCTTTACAGCATCCAGTGCGTCGAATGTCATGGCGCAGAAGGGGAGGGAGGCGAGATCGTTGGCGTTGATGGGCTGGAAGGCGTGATCGTCGCCCCCATGAATGCCCCAGATTTTATCTATACCCGCACAGATCGAACGATTTTCAACGTCATCGATTATGGGCAACAGGATTTGGGCATGCCACCATTCGGCCTGGCTGGCGGTGGAGAACTGCAAAGAGGGGACATCGATGCCATCGTAGCCTTTATGCGCTATACCTGGGACGACCGTGTAGAAATCCCGGAAGAGGCCCTTGCGGCAGGAGCAGTACCTGAGCTGGGCCCCGACGAAATACCAACTTATCAAGTCCACATCGAACCCATCGTGCGCCGGACCTGTCTTTCATGCCATCGCCCTGGTAAAGAGAATGGCAATTACTACATGGGTACCTACGAGGAGATCCTTAACAGCGGGGACAACGCCCCCAACCTCAAGGGGGGTCTTGAAAGTCATCTGATCCGCATGCTATACCGGGAAGAGATCGAGGATGTGGGCGGGGCGATGCCACCATCCAAACCACTGCGTGAAGATTGGATTGAGATATTCGAGCGTTGGGTTCTGGCTGATATGCCGGAAACACCTGCTGATCTACCCACACCTGAACCTGACCAAGCCGGTACACCGGAAGCCGGGGAGACGCCCGAGGCGACAAGCTCGCCCTGATCGCTCGGTATACAAGGACCAACCAGAAAAGGAGCGCGGGATAACCTGGGCTCCTTTTTTTTTTACTCACAATGGATTCATCATTCAGGGTACTTGCCAGAAATTGATCTCGTCCCGCATCTGCCCCGGGCTGAGATTGATCGTCCATGTGTTCGGGTAAAGCAATACAGTCGCTTCGCCTGAAAGGCAGTATAGGGTTGGAACCAGACTCGAGATCAGATAGCGACCTTCGGCGTTGGTCTCCACCATCCCAACACTCGTTCCGCCCGGGCATGCCCCCACACGAACCATGATCCTTACCCCCGACAAGGGTGTATCTCCGGGGTAATCTCTTGCCCCATTCTTGTTGACATCTATAAAGGCCCAACCCGCGATCGTCCCAGGCTCGGGTGTGGGAGTCCAGGGTGGAGTTACAGCTGGCAAGTGCCCGCTTTCGCCGTCCAACGATGCATGTCTTCCCCAGAGCCAGCACTCTCGACCGGGATTATCGGGGTTTTCAACAATCCAGTAATCCAGTTCGAGCACACGCGCCCGGACGATGGTCGTTTCTCCCACCATCAAAGCACCGATCAATGGGAACTCGGGGCCTGGTCCTGCCCGGCAGTTCGTGTCGATACTGACTTCAATGCGCACCGGGGCCGGCCAGGGTGTTGCCGTAGGCGGGGGTGTTGCGGTCGCGGGCAGCGCTGTGTTGGAAGCAGTCGGTCGCGGGCTCAAGTCTGTTTCGCTGCCATCAGCCGTGCGCAGTGCCTCCAGAGTCTGTTCGGCGACACCGTCGATGGCACTTACTGTTTGGGTCGCCATGCGTCCCTCAGACGACACAAAAACATTGCCACAAGCACTCAGCAATGTCATGGCGACCCATAATCCTAGCGCAAGCCGTTTGCTCCCCGCGACCATCCCCAGAGCTCTTATCCTGTTGCTAGCTTGCTTTTGTCTGCTTCTTTTTTGGTTTGGGTTTCTCCTCCAACGATCGATCGCGCAGGAAGCCACGCAACAACATCAAGGCGCCTCCAATCAGCACCAGCCCGGCGCTGAAAGTCTTGATGCCGGGTTCGCCGAAGAGCGTCCCAAAAAGGCTGAACCCGACGGCATTCAGCACCATGATCCAGATTCCTACCTCCCCGACCGGGGGCGACCAGTTGCCGATCCATGCGGCCAGTGACATCCCCAGGCCGATACTGAATGGAACCAGCAGCCAGGCAAAGGCCCATACATTCCAGTCTCCTGAAAGGGTGTTGTAAAGGAAAACGATCCCCATCACCAGCAGCAATGATCCCGGGATATACAGCCCGGCGAGCCCTCGGCGAGATTCCGGCCAAATAACGGCTGGGAGATAGAAGCCCAGCGCTACAACGAAGAAGATCACCGGCCAAAGTTCTTCAAAACCCACATCCGGAATGAAATTTAACAAGAGAAACACCAGCCCTAACACAATTAACGCCAGCGCTCCAACCAACGAACCGCGATCCATGTTCTTCATATTTGCCTCCTCGGGCACGTTTGCCTGTCTGTAGATGGATTGTGGCAATCCTGCCTCACATACATCCCTCTACGCAAGAACGCGTGATTTGATGCGCCCATTCTTCATACTATTATACAGATAGCATGAAGCTTCGGTCCTGTCGACAAAAAACCGGGTAGTCCTTATTATGGTGATACTATGTCGCAAATGGTGACATCCCGGCGGGCTGGTTTGCCCGCAACTCGCATCATCTTGTTGTTCTTGATCGCACTCGGCGGTCTGCTGCGTTACGTTTTACCGGCCTCAGGTGATTCGGGTTGGACCGTTGTCGCGCCAGGTGTTGATCAGCGCGAATTTCGTTTACCAGGACCGAACCGCGCTTTTGTCACCCGTATGGATCGCTCAGCGGAGAACCTGACCGTTGAGAGCGCTTTGCCATGGGGGATCCTGCGAGGTGAGCGCCAAACCGTAAGCGAGATGGCTGCTCGCAATGATCAATCGCTGAGCGCCTGGGGAGGAACATGGGGGCCGCGCACGCAGGTCATCGCCGCTATGAATGGTTCTTATTTCGATTTGGGAAGCGGCGAACCCAACAGCGGGATGGTTGTCGGCGGCTGGTACGCCAAAATGTTCAGTGATCTCGGAGGTTGGAGCGGGTTCGCGTGGCAATC
>JBFFMI010000105.1:0-9859 GCA_041554155.1 Anaerolineales bacterium | reverse complement strand
TCCCAGGACGGCTTCTTGTCGCAGGACCTCAAGACCTGCCTCCATCGATGCGCGGCTTGCGTTACCCCGAAATATTGGGATAAAGCCATAGGTATAAATAATGCTGGCGACGAACGATTCGTGAGGGATGTCTACTGATCCCAGGTATTCGACAATCCGTGGGGCAAACACTGTCAGGAGAACTACCTCGAGAGCACCGGTATGGTTACCGACCACAATCAGGGGTCCCTGACGGGGGAAACGCTCAAGCCCTTCCACGTGAACGCGCGCAAGCAGGGGGAGAAAGAGACGCCCCACCAGGCGCATAATCCTACGGATAATGGGACGTTGAGGGTATCGAGTTTTTCTGGGCATCAGATAAGCTACCAGGGCTCATGAGTTGGAACACTAGCAAGATGAGATCGATGCGTCCGGTTTAGATACCCGGGGGCAGCCCAGGATGCGGCAACCTGGAGGTTAGAGATGTATCAGAAATTCTGAAGGGCAGAGTAGAATTGTGGTATTCTGGCGTCGTTCACACTCGCAATCCCTCAGGCGGTGAGGGAAAACAACCATCTAAGCTGAATTAGGGGTCGACCGTTGTACACAATAAGGCTTGCATTTCCCAGCATGGGATTTGGGCAGGTAATATTTTAGAATCGGGATGTGGTCTAATCTATTAGGTCAGCACCAAAGATCAATACCTGTCGACAACGCTGGATAAAAACCGGTTACCAAACAGGAAGAACGCAATGGCAAAACCCTATATTCTTGCAGTTGATGACGATCCTCAGGTGGCGAAAGCCGTTATGCGCGATCTGCGTGCGAAATACGCACAGGACTATCAGATATTGCAGGCAGGATCCGGCGATGAAGCGTTGGCTGCAGTTGCCCAACTTAAGCAGCGCAACGCTCCCCTGGCATTGATGTTGGTAGATCAAAGGATGCCGAACATGAGCGGCACCGAGCTGCTTGAGCGTGCCATGGTGCATTATCCCCTCGCCCGTAAAGTGCTGCTGACAGCATATGCCGATACTGAGGCTGCGATCGACAGCATCAACTCGATTGGTCTTGACCACTATCTGATGAAACCATGGGATCCACCAGAGCAAAATCTTTACCCCGTGCTAGACGACTTGTTGAGCGATTGGATTGCCACGGTACCAGTACCCTTCGATGGCATACGGGTGGCTGGCACGCTCTGGTCTGCCCAATCTCATCAGGTGAAAGACTTTATGGCGCGCAACCGTATTCCCTACCAGTGGTTGGATATCGAGGTTGATCAAGAAGCACGTGCATTAGTTGAAAGCGTTGAGTCGGAACAGCGGAGGCTTCCGGTGGTCTTCTTGCCCGACGGAACCCATTTGATCGCTCCAAACAATCTGGAGGTAGCAGAAAAGGTTGGCTTGAAAACGGAAGCATCTGAACCTTTTTACGATCTGATTATCATCGGAGGAGGACCGGCAGGATTGGGCGCTGCGGTTTACGGTGCATCCGAAGGTCTGCGAACATTGATGCTGGAAAAGCATTCCACTGGAGGGCAGGCGGGAACCAGTTCTCGTATTGAAAACTACCTGGGTTTCCCCAAAGGCTTAAGCGGGGCGGATCTGGCTCGACGGGCCACAGATCAGGCCACGAGGTTAGGGGCTGAGATCCTGACCGCGAAGCGGGCAAGCGAAGTGGCTGTTGATGGCGCTTATCGCTCGGTGACACTAGATGACGGTGTTGAAGTCCGCTGCCGCTCGTTGATTGTCGCAACCGGCGTTACGGTGCGCGAATTGGAACTGCCTGGAGTGAAAGAGCTCACTGGGGCCGGTATTTATTATGGTGCGGCATTGACTGAAGCAGCCAATTATCGCAATCAGGAAGTATTTGTTATTGGCGGGGCAAACTCAGCCGGTCAGGCCGCCATGTTTTTCTCGCGCTTCGCACGTAAAGTGACAATGGTGGTGAGAGCATCGGAATTAGAAAAAGGCATGTCCCAATACCTCGTCGATCAAATACAGGCGACGGAGAATATTGAGGTGCGTGTGAGGACTGTCGTGGAGTCGATTTCGGGAGAGGCCCAGTTGGAGGGAATTACACTGCGGGAGATCGATACGGATAAAACTGAAAGCTTACCGGCAGCGGCCATGTTTATCTTCATCGGTGCGGTCCCACATTCTGAAATGGTTACCGGTGTTGTTAAATGTAATCAAGCCGGTTTCATTATGACTGGTGCAAGCTTGTTCCATGAGGGGAAACGCCCGCGAGGATGGGCCTTACAGCGCGATCCATTCCCGCTAGAATGTAGCGTGCCGGGCATATTTGCTGCGGGTGATGTGCGCCAGGGCGCGGTTCGCCGGGTGGCTTCAGCGGTGGGTGAGGGCGCCATTGCCGTAAGTCAGGTACACCAATATTTAAAGACGGTCTGATGATAAAAGATTTTCTCCGCAACGTCCCCCTTTTTGAAGACCTTCCCGAGCAGGAATTAGAGACTGTTTGTTCATTGTCGCGCCGCGTGCAACTCGAGCCAGGAGAAATGCTTTTTGCAGAAGGCGATACAGGGAATACAGCCTATGTGATCGAAGAAGGAGCGCTCGAGATTTTCAAGGGTGCGAGTCCGAACGAGGTCCTGCTGGCAGAGCGAAAACCGGGAGAGGTCATCGGCGAGATCGCCCTTTTAGAGGACTCGCCACGCATGGCAAGCGCTCGAGCTAGCAAGGATACGACGCTGATCGAGATTAAAAAAGAGCAGATAGACAGTCTCCTTCTCACGAGCAAAGGTGCCACGTCGGCTTTGTTCAAGTCTGTATTGGCGCGTTGGCGGTCAACAGAAGCGTTGTTGCGTCAGACCGAGAAGATGGCGCAGCTCGGCACGCTCACTGCCGGGGTGGCCCATGAATTGAATAATCCAGCTTCGGCGATGCAGCGGGCCGCCGAACATCTAGCACAGGCCTTTATCGAGTTTCAAGAGGCGAATGACCGGCTGCATCAACATAAACTTGATCCAGGTCAAATGGCCGAGGTTGAGCGCCTGCGCCAGGTGGCGCAAGCTAGCGCACAGGAGCCACCCGAGTTCGATGCGCTCGCCAGATCAGATCTCGAAGCCTCCTTTGAGTCAGTTCTCACCGAAATGGGCTTCGCTGAGCCCTGGGTTTATGCACCAGAATTGGTTGATCTGGGTTTGAACAGGGAGGATATCTCCAGTTTAGGGGAAAGGTTCGACAGTGAACATCTCCCGGATCTTTTCTTCTATGTCTTAAAGTCCTATCAAGTTCCGGCATTGTTGCGGGAAATCGAATCAGGTGCGGGACGGATTTCGGACATTGTGCATGCCCTTAAGTCATATACATACCTTGATCAGGGGCCAACGCAGGCGGTGGATATCCACCAGGGCTTGAAAGATACACTCGTGATCCTGCGCAGTAAGATTGGGTCCGGTATTACGCTGCTTAACGACTTCGGGGAGGATGTTCCTGAGATCCATGCGTATGGCAGCGAACTCAACCAGGTGTGGACCAACTTGATCGACAATGCACTGGACGCCATCGGCGAAGAAGGTACGATTACTTTGCGGACACGCCTGGACGGGGATTGGGTTGAAGTTGAGGTGGAGGATGATGGTCCGGGAATCCCGGAAGAGATTCAAGGACGAGTCCTGGATGCTTTTTTTACCACCAAACCGCCGGGTTCGGGCACCGGGCTGGGATTGGATATCAGTTACAACATCGTTGTCCACAAGCATAAGGGCTCGCTCAGCTTTACCTCGGAACCCGGAAGCACGGTGTTCAAGGTGCGCTTGCCCCGCTAGTGTTCAAATGGTATGCCCTGACCGCACGACCTGAGAAATCCACAAGAACGCGTACACACTCCGAATGAGTTCCGATGACAAGTGGTCATTATGAGCAAGAATCTGCAGTGAGGCACTGACCCCCATCCCCTGGTTGTTTGCTATCATAGATACCCATGATTACTTCTTTGGCTTTGTCTTGCCCGGTTTGCCGGGGGGATCTGGGCTCCGCCGAGAAGTGCTGGCACAGGTATGTCCATCATGAGATCAAAAGAGATCGGTTAGAAATCCGGAAGTCTCGGAATATCGGTTGTGATTTATGACGGATAAAACCAACGCGATACGCATGTTAGAAGCGCACAATATCCCCTACACCCTGGCGACGTATCCCCTTGAAGAAGCGGACATCAGTGCCGAGCAGGTTGCCACACACCTGGGCCTGGCGCCTGAACGGATATTCAAGACATTGGTCGCACGCGGCGATCGGAGTGGGCCTATGCTGGTGCTTGCGCCTGCTGGCACTGAAGTGGATTTGCGTGCGCTGGCACGCTATTCAGGCGATAAGAGGGTTGAGATGGTGGCGCAGCGTGAAGTGCATGGACTCACTGGCTACGTGCGCGGTGCCGTCACGCCCCTGGGAATACCGCGTCGGTACCCCGTTTTTCTCGAAGAGACTGCGATCCTGTGGGATACGATTGGTATTAGCGCAGGTGCGAAAGGCATGGAGATCACCCTGGCACCAGCGGACCTGATACGGATGACTGGAGCGGTGCTGGTAGATATCGCTCGCTCAGTAGCGTAACCAGATACCTGGAGTCTGGTGCCATGGTCATCTTTCCCCGAGAAGTTTGGTTGCCTACGATAGGGTGTAGAGTACAACAGGCCATTAAGGGATAACTGAGGCTCTGGGAGAAGCTGCTGGTGTGTGTAGGACGCGAGATAAAACTCCAAACAAGAGGGGTCGAGAATGAAAAGCGGTTTAATGTGGGCAGGGCGGGTATTGTTGGTTATGGTCATCGCCATCGCTGGGATGGCGATCTTTAACCTGTGTCCACCTGACGGCCCATGGCCTCAGCCTCCCTGGTGTTCGGGCTCCCCTTTTAACTGGTCTTTTTCAGAGCCCGAGGATGTGCTAGAAGAAGAACCAACCCCGTTTGTGCCAGTGGTGACTGAATCGCGCGAAGAAGCCTTAGTGTCCATGGCACAAAGCCTTTTCTTAAGCCTAACCAGCGTTCAGACATACTATGACCAGGGACTTCAAGCCATGGTGCAATTTCTGCCCGGCGGTGGAGGGGGGCCTATGCTGGGGGGATACCCGGGCGGGCGTGGTGGTGGACGGTTGGCTTGTGTCCGTCCCTTCCAGGGCAGTGTGCCCTTCAACATTCCAGAGGGGTTTACCGGGCCTTTGGCAGAAGATGGCTTTATCCCAGCCCCGGAAGGCGCCTGTGCTGCAGGTGTGCGACCAGAAGTGCGATTCGTAGATCAAAGTGGAGAACCTGTCACTGGAGAGCGTTTGGCCGAGGAGGAGGTCTCAACCATCGAGTTTGATGCTCTGACGGGGCAGAACCCGGAGGTACAGAGCCTGGAGCGCATCATCAGTGATGCGCTACAACCGGGGGATATGCGACTCACCACAGCCGAGGGATGGAATGAAGCGCTCTGGGACTCTTTAGCTGGAGAGCAGCAACCCATGGATTCGCTTATGGAGTACCAGCTTTGGAACTCGGCTGAGACCATCGAAACGTTAGGGGCTGATTCGATTGAAGCGCGCATGCGTTCGATGGGGATCCCAGAAGTGGTCATAGAGGCGTTTCGGCAATCCGATTATCATGGCTGGTTTGCTTCACGTCATGCTGAGGCGGAGAACGCGCTGGCGTCTATGGAGATCATCGCCGCATTTGATGGTGATTTTAATGGCATCATCGAAGAAGAGCGCTCATTTACGCTAGCAGAGCCTGGTGAAATGCCGGAATTCGGGCCTATGACTGGATCGGGGGAAATCGTGTTCGATCACCCGACTCTGGGTGAAATGAATTTCGAGGTCGAGTTCGAATGGAGCGCATGGGATGAGCTGGGACGGGTTAATGGGGGAGAGCTGCGAATGATCGATGCGTCAGCAGGGTATGAAATCCAGATAAGCTTCCTGCCGGATGGCACCAAGGAGGGGGAGGTCCTCGTCGATGGAGAAATCATCGGTGGGGTTGAGATTATCGTAGATGGCACTGAAACGAGCATGGAGTTCATTCCAAAAGAGTAGATGGATGCAAAGCGTATAAGAAAAAGGCTGGCGATCGCCAGCCTTTTTTAATTCAGAAGGCCGTATATGACATTATGCCGTCCGGGCCTTCCGGCCTAGCCAGAAGGTATCCCAATCCCCACCACTCGATTGAAGCGCAAGGAATGTGTAAAGGGCGCCCGTGAAGAACCCGAGAACCATCATAAGCAGCACCCAAACTGCAGCCCGCAAGGTCCAGCCCTCGCGGTACACGATCCAACCCGAGAAAAGTATGAATCCAACATATAGATCTACCATGGAGACGATCCCCCAGGGCATTCCAAGTAAGGTGGAACCCTCCCCGCTGAAATCGCCGTTGATGAAGCCGTTCGCTAATGCCAGGCTCATAGCGACGACCCCAAGTAGCGCGATGAATTTCGCAGCATTCATATCTCAACCCTCCAGAACTCAGAGGCCGGCATCATCGGTTGTTTGCGGCGTGAGCTATGGATAGATCATATCACCCAACGAACTGGGCTCTACTGGTTGTGATGGAGTCGATCGAAGTCGTCCTCAGTAAACTTGATCAGGCGTACGGCGCGGGCATTGGGTCGGACGATAAGCGGCACGCTAAGCAGGGCTTCCTCTTCATTCTCGGCTTCGAGAAAAGCCCAACCGCAGTGGACACCGGCATCACAACCCCACTCAAAATGATTCAGAAAACCCAGGGAATGGACCTCGCCTATTACGAGTGCACAACTGTCCTTTGTATGCTCGGTTTCAACAATAAAACGATGCATAATCCTTCTCCAGGAGTAAATTTGCCCAGATGGCTTGTTGCCCTAAGTGCCCAGGTCATTCTTTGTTTGGGTAAGACGTGTGGCGTGTGCTTACGCACAGATTATAAATAGACCAAATATCTCCGAAATTATAGCATGGGGATTACCATGTTATTTCCGGTCAGCGTGGACGTGCAAGCACCGCCGTTGTGTAAGCGCCATAAGGGCTGTCAGCCCAATAGCGATAGCCGATGCCGATCTCTGTGTACGTTGGATTGAGCATATTTTCGCGGTGGCCCGGGCTATTCATCCAGGCATCAAATGCAATCTGTGCATTGCTAGAGCCGGCGAAGATATTCTCGGCGATAGCTGCGTAGCTGTATCCGAGGGCGCTGACGCGATCCCAGGGAAGGGACCCGTCCGAGCCCGTGTGCGAGAAGAAATTGTTACAGGCCATGTCAGCGCTGTGATCGCGAGCCGCGGTTGCGAGTTGGCCCTGGGGTGAAAGGGCTGTCAATCCACGGCCCAGGCGTTCCTGATTGATCAAGGTGATCAAAGCACTTTCAACGCTACCGTTGCTGGCAGGGTCACAGCTGGGTGGTGCGGTTGGCGCAGCCGTGTTGGTGAAGGTCGGCGGAGGCGGGGGTGACCCTTCCTGGGTTTCGGTCGGGCTTGGTGACGCGGTCTTAGATGGCGTCTTCGCTATTGGCGTGGCATTGGTTGAGATTGGGCTTGGCGTGGCCCCAGTTTGAAGGGGCATAAATGCCGTGGGTGAGGCTGTGATTAGCTCACGCAGGCTGTTTTGCCCGAGCCCATCGCCCTGCCTCTCCTGGTCACCGGGAAGAATTTCTGCCGGTGGGGATAACTGGATGTCAGCAGAACTGGGGGGAATCCCCGCATCATTTTGCTGTCGATTGAATTCATCAAAAGGAACTGCACAAGATGCGTAGCTGAGCGCTAGAAAAAGCGCTATACCTCCGCTATGCCTGTAACCATATGAAGAGCGACGCCGCATAAGTTCAAATCTTTCCCGCCAGGACCATTGTGAACAGGTGAGGTTGATTATCATGGTCCAAATCGGCTCTCCGTATAGAGAACTTGTACCAATCCAGAATCAAAACGCCGGTGAGCAACACTCACCGGCGTGAGCCGCGAAAGATAGGCCTATCGGCGGAGCATATTCTGCATATCTTCGGAGCGCATGATCAGCGTGCTGGGCTCAGTAAATTTTCGATTTGTCAGATCGAGAGCCTTCACCAGTGCCGGGACAACATCGCGCACGGCCGAGAAAATTTTATGAAGCGGTGTCTTAGAGCCCACGCCAAATGTGAGGATAACCTCATTGTTCAGATGCATGACTAACTGCTGCATCTCGCCGCCGGCCAGCATCGTAAAGCGCCATTTGCCGTAGTCGGCCTCCTCCTGGGCTTTCTCGCCCATGCGTAATATGTGGGAGCTGGAGGCGATGGCGATGTCCGTGCTAACCTCATCTTCAGGGGGGTAATTGGCCATGATCAGGCCGTCATAGTCGAGGACTGCCGCCCATCGGAAATCTACATCCGGGGCGTTCAAGCGACTGAGGGCATCCGTCAGAGCGGTTACGCGTGGGTCTACCGTTTTCGCATTGGCATCGTCGTACATGTTCCCCTACCTTCCGGAATAAATTCAGAGATTCTATTTTTGCATAGATTGAATAGATTTGACATTGCGATTGGCTAACAAGGTCTTCACAAGGTCGAATTGCCCGTATTCAGTGCAAATCTCAGGCCATACGATTAGTCATCCGTGCAATCCATAAAAGCTTGCTTCTCGGAACTGAGCGATGAGCAGACTCGGCTTATGGATCGGAAGACTTTGGTGATGGCGAATGGCTACAATCGACAGGATGGTTTTTCATCCAAGTCTGGGCGGGAATTGCTGCCAGGGTATAGGTATCGAGCCCTGGTTCTTTAATCGCTGGTGACTTTAACCACAGCAGGCTTTTTCACTTTGGGTTTCCAATTCACCACCCCGATTCCGGCCACGACGAGGAGCGCCCCCGCTGTGAGTCGAAGATCCAGAGTCTCACCCAAGAACATCACCCCCAGACCGATGCCAATCACCGGGAACATGTAGGTCACCAGAACCGTTCGAGTGGACCCCTCCCTGGTTAACAAGTAAAAATACAAGAGATACGCAACACATGAACCGAGCAAACCCAGGAAGACCAGCGCGACCCAGGTGAGTGGAAGATCAGGAAAAACTATGGGTGATTCAGAACGAAGCGCGCCGATCCAGATTAAACCATCGGCCACGAAGAGCGGGATGGAAGCCTGGATCAGCAATGGAATATGCCGAAAAGAGCGTCTGGCGAATACCGAGCTGCCTGCATAGGAGACCGCCGCCATTAACACGGCCGCCTGTCCCACTAAACCCGATCGAAAACCATCAAGGCCTACATCCCGGCTGAAGAGCAGTAAGATCCCAAAGAACCCAACGATAAGGCCGATGGCGCGCGCAAGGTTCATGCGCTCATCTTCAAGAAAGAAGTGAGCGATAACCAAGGTAAACAGTGGTGTTGTGCTGTTTAGAATGGAAGCGACACCCGAATCGATGCTGGTCTGGCCCCATGAGATCAGGGTAAAGGGCAACGCGGTGTTCGTGATACCCATGAGCGCCAGCATTGCCAGGGTCTTTTTATCGCGGGGGAATGCCGGGCGTCGGAGCCAGAGCACCAGCCCCATTGCCAGGGCGCCGAAGAGCAGGCGGAACGCCACCAACGTGAAAGGTCCCAATTCAACCAGCGCTAACTTAATCCACAAGAATGAGGACCCCCAGATCAACCCTAACAAAAGGAAAGCGCCCCAACTTAGAACAGGCATACTCTTGACCTCGAAAAAAAATACGTTCTGATGCAAACGTTTCCAACCCGGCAGGGTATCGTCGAACCGATATCAAAGGGATGAACGCATGCCTCGAGCATTTGCGAAAAGCAACTGGCCTCCACCTTGCTTGCCCATAAGGTAGAGGCCAGCCATTATTATACACCTCGAGGCTAATTGCCCCTCTTCATATCCCCCAATAGTAGCGCTCAATTATCTGAAGCTTTGCGTAACTTCAGGCGCTCAAAGCCTG
>JBFFMI010000104.1:0-9947 GCA_041554155.1 Anaerolineales bacterium | reverse complement strand
GCAAAGATCAAGGCAAAGGAAGGGGCCATTTTAAAACAGAATGCATCCGCGAGCTTGATCGATATGGGTGATCGGGTCGGCCTGGTGGAATTTCACAGCAAAGCAAATGCGCTGGACCAGGATATCTTCGACATTATGGTATATGCCCTCGATCAAGCTGAAGAGGATGTCTTTGATGCTTTGGTCATTGGAAACGAAGGTAAGCATTACTGCGCAGGGGCAAACGTATTCCTGATCTGGATGGCCGCGCAAGCAGAGGACTATGATCAGATCGACGCCATGATCGCGAACCTGCAAACCATCCTGATGCGTGTGCGTTACTTTCCAAAGCCTATCGTCGCAGCACCACACGGCATGGTCCTTGGTGGTGGCGCTGAGTTATCGATGGCTTGTGCGCGTCGGGTGGCAGCTGCTGAAACCTTCATCGGACTGGTCGAGATGGGGGTTGGTGTTATACCCGCCGGAACGGGTACGAAGGAGATGATCCGCCGCGTGATCAATCCGGTCATGCGGGTGAAGAATGCCGACCCGAATACGGCTGTCGGCAAGGTGTTTGAACAAATCGCCATGGCAAATGTGGCCACGGGTGCATGGGAAGCGTTTGAGATGGGCTTCTTCCAACCCGGCGATCGGATCATCATGAAAAAAGAACATCTGCTGGCTGAAGCTAAACGCAGCGCTCTGGCAATGGTGCAGGAAGGTTATCAACCACCACCGCAAGAGAGCATCTTTGTCGCTGGTCGAGACGTGTTTTCAACGATGAAGGCCGTAATCTGGGATCTGCGCGAGGCTGGCTGGGCAAGTGAGCATGATGCGTTGATCGCAACCCAGATCGCCTGGATGTTGAGTGGAGGGGATCTAACCGCACCAACATGGGTGAGTGAAGAATACTTATTGGATCTGGAGCGCAAGGCCTTTATCCAGCTTTGCCATGAACAGAAGACCATCGACCGACTGGGTTATATGCTCGAACACAATAAGCCGTTGAGAAATTAGGTGAATCAAGTGTGCTCACAATTTGCGGTGTAAAGGTTCGATAGCAAATCTCAGGAAGGAGAGATTTTTATGGCGCGTGAAGCTGTAATTGTAGCGGGAGCCCGCACGGCTGTAGGACGCGGGAAACGCGGGACATTAAAAAATACTCGACCCGAAGATCTGGCGACGGCAGCCGTGGAGGCAGCCTGGGAGCGGATCGGGGATCAAGACAAAGCGATGGTCGACGATATCGTCATCGGTTGTGCCTTCCCTGAAGGTAGTCAGGGTTTGAATATGGCTCGCCCGATAGCTTTGAATGCTGGTTTTCCCGATTCAGTGCCTGCCATGACGGTCAATCGTTTTTGCTCATCTGGCCTGCAGACGATCGCCCAATCCTGCGAACGTATCATCGCTGGTGGCGCTGACGTGATTATCGCTGGGGGTGTAGAGAGCATGAGCATGGTGCCGATGGGTGGGTTCCGTTACACGCCTCATGCGGCAATGATAGATGGCATGCCGGAAGTCTATATCACCATGGGTCAGACGGCAGAGATCGTGGCGGATACGTATGAAATCTCCCGGGAGGATATGGATCAGTTCGCCTTCGAAAGCCATCGCAAGGCTGCAGCCGCCCAGGATAAGGGCCTATTTGCGGATGAAATTATCCCTCTGGAAGTCAGCACGACTGCACTCGACGGTACGAGGACGGTGGTGTTCGACCAGGATGAATGTGTCCGGCGTGATACGACCCTTGAAGCGCTGGCAAAGCTGCGCCCGGCATTTCGACCAAAAGGCAGCGTCACGGCCGGGAACTCCTCCCCGATCAATGATGGTGCCGCAGCCGTTGTCATCATGAGCCGGGAGAAAGCCGAGCAGCTCGGTTTGGAACCCTGGATGCGCTTTGTAGGGTTTGGCGTGGCTGGCGTAGCACCAGAGGTCATGGGGATTGGCCCCATCAAAGCGGTGCCGAAAGTGATTGAGCGGACAGGCATCAAGCTGGATGATATCGATCTGATCGAGCTCAACGAGGCATTTGCATCGCAGAGTCTGGCGGTGATACGCAAGCTGGAACTTGATGTTGAAAAAATCAATGTAAATGGTGGTGCTATTGCGCTAGGGCATCCTCTGGGTGCGACTGGTGCAAAGCTCACGGTCCAGATTATGCATGAAGCGAAGCGCCGCAAAGCAAAGTATGTGATGGTCACAATGTGCATCGGTGGAGGTATGGGTGCCGCCGGAGTGTTCGAAAATCTGTTACAGTAGTTCAGCAAGCTACATTCAGGAGGTTTAGGATATGCCATTGACTGTTGAAGAACTCATGAAGAAAATGCCCGAAGCGTTTCTTGCAGACAAAGCGGAGGGTGTGGACGCTGTGATCCAATTTCACCTCGGGGACGGGGGAGATTGGATTTGTACCATCAGGGATCAAACCTGTACGGCCGAGCAAGGTGTCACAGAGGATCCCAATCTTACGCTAACGGCTGAAGCGGGTGATTATATCGATATGATTACCGGGGCGTTGAATCCGATGAGCGCCATCGCCACAAAGAAAGTTATCCTGAAGGGTGATTTGAATCTGGCGATGAAATATATGAATCTCTTCGCGCTATAAGGTTGACCCCCGCATACGCACAAGATTGCGCATAGACAAAAGCCGCGTGTGAAGCAACGCGGCTTTTGGATTCTGTTTCCGTCGTTTCTGGCTAGGCAGAAAGGTAAAGTTGGGTCCGTTCGATCAGCGCGGTTGCTGGATCCACATCAAGCTCTTGAAGCACCTCTTCTGGACGACCGGTGCTTCCTTCACCGGCTTTAAGGATCATTTGAATTGCGGGAGCTGTTGACTCGGACTGGGCCACTTCTAGCGACTTAATTAGCGCCCGCAGATCATAGGACTTGCCCCGTCGTGAGCGTGTTCGGGTTTCCGCTTGCATAAGTGCAGTTACTTTGCTCTCTAGCGCTGTCTGATCGATGAGCGCGGGTAGTTCAACATGGTAACTGACAGCTTCGATCTGGGATTGCAAGGAAGCCGTCTTCAGGTCTACCATCTCGACCGACACAAAAGATAATCCGGGCGGTGCCGCTGCTCTAACTGCCTGGAGAACTTCATCCTTATCGACATGATTGACCAGCCAGAAATCTGCCAGCTCAGTGGTGCTGGTGCAACCCAAAGGTAGGGCAGTGCTCAGGTTAAGTTTCACACGCGGGTTGTAACCCTTACTGTAATCAAGCGGAAGCTTTGCGCGCCGCAGAGTCCGCTCCATGCTTCGATGTAAATCGAGATGACCGGTGTAGCGCAGATCCCCCGTCTTATGAAATGTTATCCGGTAGCGTGTGAGTGCTTGATCCGTCACGGCTGGGCCACCAAAATATGATCTTCGTGGATCCTGCGCGCGGGTGATCGGACCTCCGGGCATTCCCAGATGTCCCCTGGATTTTCCCGGCGCAGGGCGGCGAATTTCGGCAGGATCCCGCAGGCGAAACATCGTTCGCGACAGTCGATGCGCGTCTGCCCTTGTTCACTCATGAGGTAATCTTCCGTCAGGAATTGCTTTTTCACCCCGGCATTAATGTGGTCCCAGGGTAAAGTCTCATCGATGGGCCGTTCGCGGTGGGTATAGAAGGCAGGATCGATCCCGAACTCTTCGAAAGCTTGCGCCCAATATTCATAGGAGAAAAACTCCTGCCAGGCATCAAACTTCGCACCGAATTGCCAGGCCCGTTCAATCACGGCACCCAGGCGCCGATCACCCCGTGAGAGCCAGGCCTCCAGCATGGTTTCCCTTGGATTATTCCAATTCAGTTTAAGCCCCCGTCCTCGCAATTTCTTCTTGAGCAAGGCTTGTTTTGCCTCGATCTGTTCGATCGTGTCGCAAGGAACCCACTGAAAGGGCGTGTGCGGCTTGGGGATGAATGTGCTAACCCCGGCGTTGACTTTGGCGCGCTTTCCGATGATCTTTTGGCCTTCAGCCAGAACTGCCTTTGATAAATCCACACTCGCCTGGACATCTTCGATGGTTTCACTGGGATGGCCGATCATGAAGTAAAGCTTAATCGTGTGCCAGCCACGAGAATAGATCTCTCTTGCTGTCTCCAGCAATTGCTCACTGGATACCGGTTTGTTGATGATATTGCGCATGCGTTCTGTTGCAGCTTCGGGGGCGAGCGTAAAACCTGCCCGTGATGATTGACCTTGCAATAGATCCATCAGCTGCACAGAGACGCTTTCAATTCGTAGAGATGGCAGCGAGATCTTGACGTGACGATCGACAAAGCGATCGGATACCGCCTTCACCAGCGGAAGAATTTCATCGTAATCGGAGGAAGACAAGGAGAGCAAACCTACTTCGTCAATCCCTGTATGTGTGAGTGCCTCTTCAATGGCATCCACAATTTCATCCACCGGGCGTTCTCTAACCGGTCGGGTGATCATGCCAGCCTGGCAAAAGCGGCAGCCTCGCGTACAACCACGCATGATTTCAATTGGAATGCGATTGTGGGTAATCCCGACGAAGGGCACAATAAATTTCGTAACTGGGGCAGGAAGTCGAGGGACGATTCGCTTCATGACCGGCAATTGCGCATGCGGGGAGAGAGTCTCCATATGACTTAGCGAGCCATCCTCCAGGTAATGGGCTCTATAAAGACTGGGAACATACACCCCCCATAGGCCGGATAACTTTTCAAGCAGCATTGCTCGATCCTCGCCACTACGTTTCCACTCCTGATAGACCCTGGCAATTTCCAGCATCACATCCTCGCCCTCACCGATGACGAATGCGTCGATGAAACTCGCCATGGGCTCTGGATTCAGGGTGGCATGGCCACCAGCGATCACCAGGGGATCACCCTCATTCCGGTCTTTGCCATGTAGGGGGATCTGCGCCAAATCGAGGAGATTCAATGTGTTGGTATACAGGCTTTCGTAGGGTAGGGATATGCCCAGAATATCAAACGCATACACCGGGCGTCGGGATTCAAGGCTGAAAAGTGGGACATTGTTGCTGCGAAGTTGGTCTTCCATGTCAGGCCAGGGAGAGAAGATGCGCTCAGCGAGCATATCTTCTTCCCGATTAATGATGTCATATAGGATTGCAAGACCAAGATTAGACATCCCCAGGTCGTAGATGTCGGGGAAGGCCAGGCCAATGCGTGTTTCGACTTGATCCCAGTCCTTCTGGGTCTGATTGAGCTCACCGCCTGTGTAGCGTCCTGGCTTTTGAACACGCGCAAGCAGTGAGTGAAGTTCTTTTATCGGTTCATCAAGTTGCATGGGAGACCCCAGGAAATCTAAATTGGAGTTAATCGGTTGCATTATTATAGCACGCAGTCAAAGGACTACAGGACCACATCAGAGTAGGTTCGACCTGGAAATGTGAACGTACCGTGCGTTGACGCTCGCGAATCAGGATGGTAGAATGTCGGACGCTGCCCCCATCGTCTAGCGGCCTAGGACGCGGCCCTCTCAAGGCCGAAACCGGGGTTCGATTCCCCGTGGGGGCACACTACTTTTACCAAGACCTTCGTCATGCTATAGTGTCGAAGGTTTTTCGGTTAAGCTATGCAAGTCTAGATGTGAAGACTTCTTACAGCGAGGGATCACGCGAATGAAGAGTGCAAGTCGTCAACGCTGGTTCATGATCATAATTGTCCTTCTCTTTACGACCATGGCCTGTACCATGAGCAATGTTATCGGCGGTCCCGTTGAACGCCCCGTCCCATCCGGTGATGCGGGCATTGCTGGCAGGATCTGGCATGATCGTTGTGCCAATCCACCGCCGGGTGTGGGTCTACCCGACGACTATCCGCCAGGCTGCGTCTTAGATTCCCTCACCGATGGTTTGATTGCCAACAGTTTGCTGGACCCCGATGAGCGAGGGATCCAGGGTGTTGAATTGAATCTGGCACAGGGGATTTGCCCAGGCGAACTGCTAACAACCACACAGACAGCGCCGGACGGCATGTTTCTGTTTGCAGGGCTGGCGGCTGGTAGTTACTGCCTTTCCATTGATCCTGGCCTCCCGGTCAATAATGGTGCACTTTCAACTGGCCGATGGACGTACCCGGCAATTAACGAACGTTCGGGAGTAATGGCCGTCAATGTGGTGCTAGCGGAAGGTGAGGTGAGAGCAGATGTCTACTTTGCCTGGGATTACACGCTTGAACCTCCTTATCAGGAACCTCCTGTAGCGACACCAACCGAAGATCTAACGCCCAGTGTGACGCCGACCTCAACCGCCACAATTGAACCCAGCACGACACCGGAACCACAAGGCTCAGCTACGCCATCCCCATCCCCAACGTTCAGTAGCTCCGACCCGCGTGCGAGCCTGGGACCTCCCACCTGGGAGGATGATCTGGTGAACGATGGTGATTGGTTCCTATATAGCGATGAGCATGTGCGCTTTGAGATGGTCAATGGTCAGATGGAGCTCGAGGCTTATAGCCCAGATTTCTATAGTGGATGGTCGCTTGGGTGGCGCAAGGATACGAATATGTACCTTGAAGCTACATTTGATGTGCTGACATGCAGTGAGCGCGATACCGTGGGGCTTGTCTTCCGCGCTCCCGATGTAGGCCGGGGTTACCTGTTTGGTATTACCTGTGATGGGCGATACTCACTTCGGCTGTGGGATGGAGAGACGATGAGTCGTATCCAGGATTGGACGACACATCCAGCGCTCAAGTCTGGATCGGATCAGACTCAGCGTATCGCAGTCTGGACGAGTGGCAATTCAATCCGGCTCTACGCAAATGGGGAGCTGCTCAATGAGCGCTTCGATTCGACCTACAACGGCGATGGACTCTTCGGTGTCTTCATAAGTTCAGCCACAACACCAAACTTCCAGGCTCGTTTACGTGAGTTCTTATACTGGAATTCCCCTTAACCGAAAGTCGTACGTTGTCAGGGAGGGGTCATGAAAAAGATTGGAGTTCTGACTGGAGGGGGAGACGCTCCAGGGTTGAATGCAGTGATCCGGGCGGTGGTTAAAACCGCTAATCATGATTATGGTTGTGAAGTGCTCGGGGTGTTAAATGGATTCGATGGATTGGTTGGGGAGGGCGGCACGCTCGCCCTGACACCAAGCGAAGTCCGGGGGATTCTACCGAGGGGTGGCACCATCCTGGGGACAGCCAATCGCGGCAACCCATTCGCCAGGACAGTTGAACGCAAGGGCAAAGAGGTGGTAGAGGATGTCTCCGACGAGGTTGTGAAGAGGATCCACGAGCTCGGGCTCGATGCGCTCATTGTCGTCGGCGGTGATGGCACCTTGCGTATCAGCTATGAGCTGTTTGAGAAGGGATGCCCCATTATCGGAGTCCCAAAAACGATCGATAATGATATTGGTGGAACAGATGTCTCATTTGGATTTGATACCGCTGTAAACACTGCCACGGAGGCGATTGATCGATTACACACGACTGCGGAATCACACCACCGCGTGATGGTACTTGAATTGATGGGGCGTGACGCAGGATTCATCGCACTACATGCTGGCATCGCCGGGGGTGCAGATGTGATCCTAATCCCGGAGATCCCCTTTTCGATGGATAGCATTGCCCGGAAGATCCTGGATCGCGCCTCGGCCGGACGTCATTTTAGTATTGTGGCCGTGGCTGAGGGCGCTTATCCTGTAGGCGGTGATCAGACATATGCCATTCCAGGCGATGAGATGTATGCGGCCAGGCTGGGTGGCATAGGCGACATCATCGGTGCGAGGATCGCTAAAGCGTGCAAAATGGAGACGCGTGTTACCGTCCTGGGGCATCTGCAGCGTGGCGGATCGCCGACTGCCTTTGATCGCTGGTTGGCCACGCGTTATGGTGCAGCATCTGTTCATCTGGCTCAGCGCGGCGAATACGGCCAGATGGTTTCACTCCAAGCCCAGGAGGTTGAGCAAGTCGCACTGGAAGCCGCAGTGGCGCATCCGAAGCGAGTTAATCTTGAAGGGGATGCAATCCAAGCTGCGCGAAGCCTCGCTATCTCTCTCGGTGATTAAGAAGATACCAATCTGAGGAGCCTGAATCGCGTATGACAAATGCCATTAGACTCGACCCAAATCAACGGCGCGCCCTGCTCGGTGCATTATTCGCTGCCGCCTTTTTCCTGGTGGAAGCCGGTGTGATTGAGATCGTTTTAGGGATCGACCAAGCATGTCGTCGCTCCCTCGGCAGCCTCCGGCTGGCCCCAGATCCCTTTTCAGCTTGCATACCGGAATGGCAATGGTTATTCTTGCACTCGGCATCGCGCGGATTCCTATGGCTCTTCAACGCATCCACACCTGCCATCATCGCTGGCCTGGGTATGGGGGTGGTATATGCATTCGTGGGAGCGATAAGCGCGTTGTTTTTTCGGGGCAGAGGGATTCTGGTTTTTGGTACGACACACCTATTTCTCATCGCTTTGGTCGCCGGCCTGGGCTACCTGAGTCGTTTTATCGCCTGAAGCAGCCCCTCATCCGATCTAAGGCAGAAGGCAAAGGGCCGTCGATTTCGACGGCCCTTCGGTGTGCTGCGGCATCTTATTCACGTAGTAGGCGATAACAACAATTAGCCTACTGTGAGGAGGGATGCCGCAGCACGTTGATCAAAGCAACTACACATAAGCACCACCTCCTCTTGATTAGGATAGCGAGAGGTGAACACGCATTGCAGCGTGTGGTGCGATAGTTTCTCATACCGTGAGTTGAAAGTCAATCACAGGATGAGCATCGCGTCCCCAAATGAATAGAAGCGGTAGCCCCGCTTTATCGCATCATCGTAGAGGGCCAGCAATCGCTGCCGTCCGATAAATGCGGAAACTAACATCAAGAGGCTGGAGCGCGGCAGATGAAAGTTCGTGAGCATGGCGTCGACGAGTTTAAATGAATATCCGGGGAGGATAAATAAATCCGTCGGACCTTGAAATGCTGTCAGATTTCCGCCGTCCCCGGCAAGGGCTGCGCTCTCAAGGGTGCGGACGGATGTGGTCCCGACTGCAACGACCCGACCACCAAGCTGCTTGATTGCATTGATTTTCTCAGCCACTGCTGCATCCAGGTTGCACCATTCCGTATGAATCCGGTGACTTGATGGATCGTCCTCTGTCACGGGAGCGAAGGTATCCAGCCCGACATGCAACGTGATGCGCAGTATCTGGACCCCTTGCGCTTCCAATTGAAAAAGCATCTCGGGCGTGAAGTGCAAACCTGCCGTAGGCGCTGCTGCGGAGCCAGGGTGTGTGGCGAAGGTGGTCTGGTATTCACTCTTATCCTGGAGGGGTGTATGGATATAAGGAGGCAGGGGCATCTCGCCGATCTGATCTAACAGCCCCGTAATCTCACTCGAAAATGAGACCAATCGCTTTGATCCGCCGAGATCGGCATCAATCGTTGCCAGGATGCCCTCGCCGATCTCAATTTCCCGTCCTGGATTTAATCCCCGACCTCCGACAATGGTTTCCCACATAGAAGCGTTGATCTCTTTAAGCAGCAGGATTTCGACGCTACCACCCCCGGGAAGTTTTCGTCCTTTGATACGAGCGGGGATCACGCGTGTTTGATTGATGACCAGTGCGTCTCCACGCTGCAGGTAATCAGGAAGATCACGGAAGCTGCGATGCTCAACCTGGTCAGTCTTGCGGTTGAAGATCATCAGACGGGATGAATCACGTGGGTTTGCAGGACGCTGCGCGATCAGATCGGGTGGTAATGCGTATTCAAAATCTGAGCTGCGCACGTTCTATTTCCTCATACTTCTTAAAACGAGGTTGAGGATCAGGGTGAGCAATACGCTTATCAGCAAGGAGGAGGCAAGTGGGATGAAGCACGAGAAGTTATCGCTTTGAAAGCGGAAATCACCGGGAAGGCCACCGAGGGGGAGATTGAACCGCCCAAGCAGCCAGATGATGCCCGCAAGTAGAATGAGGCCCAATCCGGCAAGCAAAACCCAGCGCGCGATGACTGCATTCTCGGGCATTAGAGTTCCGGCAGGCG
>JBFFMI010000103.1:0-10046 GCA_041554155.1 Anaerolineales bacterium | reverse complement strand
TGAGCTCGAATATCAATGCCGATCAACTCAATCAAAAAGTGCTGGATCTCCTCGCGGAAGTTGTGGCATACGACAGTGCCCGTATCTATCTCAAGGAGGAAGACCACCTTCATTTGGTAGCGTCAAAGGGAGCCGCGGCCGGGTTGTCTACGGATACCTGGGAATTCAACCATTTCGATGGCGTGGGATCTAATTTCCTGAGGACACTTGTGGAGGGGAAATCCAGTCTTTTCACCGCACTGCAAGACCACGACAAACCAGGAGAACCTGGCTCAGAGGCGGATTGGCGTTCGTGGATGGCTGTCCCCATCCGATGGCGGGGCCAGACCACCGGTGTCCTGACGCTTGCCAAGAAAGTGGAGGGTTTTTTCCGGCCCTTGCATCTCGATATTGCCGAGACGGTCGCTCAGCAATTGGGTGTCGCACTAGAAAATGCCCGTCTATTTGAGCACTCTAATCTGCGTGCCGAAAAGCTGAAGATCGTACACGAAATCGGGCGTTCCTCTGTCTCTTTATTGGACAGCCAGTTGCTGGTCTTCGAAGCTGCACAACGTGTGATTGAGATCTTTGAATATGATCAGGTCGGGATCTTTATGGTCGAAGAAGATGTGCTTATCTCTGAGATCTTTCTGCACGGGAAAGCTCTCAAGGAACGTAAAGATATCGGTGAGATCACGCTCAATTCAGGATCGATTTTCGATGAAGCCGTCAAGATGAATATGCCCATCCTGATGCAGGAGTTGGATGACTCAGCAGGTTTAGCTGTGATTCCTGGGACTGGAAAGGCTCGGGCGGCGATGCTCATACCCCTGGCGATTAAGGGCGCGGTGGTTGGGGTCATGCTGGTTCTGAGTCACAGCCGTGATGGCATCGATGAAGATGATGTCGAAATCCTCCAGGTACTCGCGGCGCAATTGGGCATTTCACTGGTGAATGCGCGTCTATTTAGTGAAGTGCGGGCGCATGCGGCTAAACTTGAACAGCGGGTGGAGGAGAGGACAAACGAGTTACAAAGTCAGAAGGAGCGCACGGAGGCGATCCTTCGCTCAGTAGCAGACGCGGTGATGGTCCTGGATTTGGAGGGACGCTTGATCTTGGCTAATCCAATGGCGCAATCCCTGCTCAGCCGTGCGTGGTCCGAGCAACTCTATCAACGTGTGGTTGCCTTGCAACAGGACACGACCCAGGATCAGGCGTCATGGGAATTTGGTTCAGAATCCTTCGAGGCACTTTCTTCGAATGTTGACCTCGATGGGCAGATAATCGGCACGGTCATTGTTCTGAGAGATATTACCCGCCTAAAGGAGCTCGATCGGCTCAAAAGCCAATTCGTAGCGACGGTTTCGCATGAGTTAAGAACACCGCTGGCAAACATCAAACTCTACCTCTCTCTACTTCGCCGCAGCCAGGTCGATGGTGACTCGCATTACTATAAAACCCTGGATAGTGAGACCCAACGCTTAACGACAATGATTGAGGATTTGCTGGATCTATCCCGTCTCGATTCTGAGCAAAAAATAGCGTTTCACCCCCTGGATCTGCGGACACTGCTGGAAGAAATCATTGAGACTCAACGGCCAATGTGCGTTGAAAAGAGAATTGACCTTACCTATGATCTCGAGGGGACACCGCGGATCCTGGGGAATCACGATCGATTGATCCAGGTCTTCACAAATCTATTTGCCAACGCCCTCGCTTATACCCCTGCGGGGAACTCAATAGCTATCAGCCTGAGGCCTTCCATGGAGGGCGAACCGGCAAAGGGGGTGGTGGTGATTGTTGACGATACGGGCATGGGGATCCCGGCGGAGGAGATACCCTATGTGTTTGACCGCTTTTATCGTGGTACGATGGCACAACAGCTAAAAATTCATGGCTCAGGCCTTGGCCTGGCGATTGTACGGGAGATCGTCGAGAGTCATGGGGGTACAATAACTGTGCAGAGCGGTATTGGCCGAGGGACATCCTTCCGACTTTGGTTCCCGCTTGCTGGGAGTGGAGAAGATAACAATGGATAAACCACTCATCATGGTCGTTGAAGATGATTTCGCGTTGCTACAAGGGATTCGTGAATTATTAGAGCTCACGAACTATAAAGTCGTACCAGCTTCGAATGGTGTGGAAGCTCTGGAATTGCTTAATCGCTTTCGACCGGATTTGATCGTGTCCGATATCATGATGCCCGAGATGGATGGCTATGAGTTCCATAACAAGGTGCGCGAACGGGTTGAGCTGCTAACTATTCCATTTATCTTCCTAACGGCGCGTGGTGAGAAGGTCGATATACGCCGTGGCAAATCTCTGGGCGCTGATGATTACATCACCAAACCGTTTGACGATGAAGATCTTCTGGTGGCAATTGAGGCCAAGCTTGCCCGTTGGCAGAGCTTGCGTGAGCAGCAAGACGAGGAAATCTCTGATCTTAAGCACAAGATCTTGTTGACGCTGAGTCATGAATTCCGCACACCACTCACCTATATCATCAACTACGCTGAGATCCTGGATATGGGGGATGAAGATCTAACGAGCGAGGACTTCAGCGAGTTTATGCAAGGTATCCGCAGAGGTGCCGTGCGCCTGAACACGTTGGTGGAGGATTTCCTGGCGCTGGTTGAACTGCAAACGGGGGAGGCTCGTCAGGCGTATTACTACCGTCGCACCTCAGTGGATGATCCAACCGCCTGGCTACGGATCCAGGCCAAGCTTGTAGAGCAACAAGCGAAAGAAGCAAACCTGGAACTGGTGCTGGAGGTTTCCGAGGATCTACCGCACTTTGTGATCGATGAAGCCTATCTGTCCAATGCCATCCGACGGTTAATGGATAATGCGATCAAATTTTCCACCGATAAGAGTGAGAAGATTACCTTCTCCGCAAACCAGGTCAATGGAGAAATCTTGATCGAAATTGCTGATGAAGGTGTAGGCATTCCAGAACAGGATGTTGAGAATCTGTTTAATATCTTTCATCAGATCGATCGGGCCAAGTCTGAGCAGCAGGGTACCGGCTCCGGGCTGGCAATTGTAAATGGGATTGTGGAAATCCATGGCGGTCGAATCGAGGTAGAAAGTCAGGATGGTGTGGGAAGCACCTTCAAGATATTCATCCCGGTCGATCCGCCAGATATGAAAGCGTGATACAAAAAACCGCCCGCTTGCAAGCGGGCGGTTTTTGCTTTAAGCGCTTGTTATCCCTTTGTTGCCGTATTCTACTTCGTGCCGTCTGCGACCTTTTGCCCAAACTCGAGCAGGGCGTTCACATGCTCTTCGCTTCCGCCCTCGGCGTAGACCCGCAAGACTGGTTCGGTTCCCGATGGTCGTATGAGCAGCCAGGAATCATCTTCCAGGAGGTATTTCGCGCCATCCATGGGGTTTACTGATGTTACGGCTACCCCCCCAATCGCATCCGGGGCATGCTCAACGAGTTGGTCCACCATCTGGTCTTTTGAGATTGGCCGAGTCAGCCGCAGATCAACCCTTTGATAATGAGCTGGACCTACCTCGTTCAAAAGATCCTGGACCAGCTGGTCGAGTGGCATTCCCCAGGCGGCGACCATCTCTATGAGTAATAAGCCCATTAAAACGCCGTCGCCTTCTGGAATGTTGCCCTTGAATGATATGCCACCCGATTCTTCTCCGCCAAGGAGGACGTCCTCGCGCAACATCCAGTCAGCGATGTAATTGAAGCCGACCGGGGTTTCGACCACATCAAGTTCGTATTTCCTGGCGAGCCGGTTGATCATCTGTGTGGTCGAAACGGTCTTCACGATGGTTCCCTTGAGACCACGCTGCTCGACCAGGTACTTCAAAGCCAGCGCCATAATGCGATGCGGGTCAACAAACTGGCCACGGCCATCCATTGCCCCGATGCGATCGGCGTCTCCATCAGTCGCCAACCCGAGATCCCCGTGACCGGCAGCGATAGAGCCAGCCAGCGCGCCCAGGTAGCGTGCGATAGGTTCGGGATGGATTCCGCCAAAACCTGGATTCATCTCACCGCGTATCTCCAACACCTCACAACCTGAGCCTTGTAAAATGCCGCGGATCTGCCCCCGACCTGAGCCGAACATAGAATCCACAACGATCCGTTGCGGATTTTCCTCGATCAGATCGAAGCGGATGATGTTGCGTAAATGATCATAGTAAGCGGGCGTGGAGTTGAATCTCTCAATCAAACCTTGCTGGCGGGCCACATCATAGTCCATCAAGTTTGGCCCGCGGCCGCGCGCTTCGTTATCGTTCAAATAGACCTCCACCCGGTGTGATTGCTCGCGGGCGGCCGAGCTTCCATAAGCGGTCTTTAATTTGATCCCGTTATAGCGGGGGGCATTGTGTGATGCGGTGATCATTAAGCCGGCTATGGCGCCCAGGTGGCGGACGGCGTATGAGATCGCAGGAGTCGGTGAATCAGAAGTGGCCAGGTAAACTTTATAGCCGTTGGCAGCCAGCACGCGTGCAGCCTCGACGGCATATCGGTCGGAAAGAAAGCGCGTATCGAATCCTACGACCATCCGGTTGGCATCCGGTTGTGGTCCATTGAACGTACCATTCAACCACTCTTCCGAAGCCACGGCATCGGCGATGGCCTGGCTGACCTGCCGTAGGTTATGGAATGTGAATGTGTCAGAAATTACACCGCGCCAACCGTCTGTTCCAAAGTGTATCGGCATCCTGCCTCCTGCTGGAGTAGCGGCGGGATTGTATCAGTGGCGCTGATGTGGGTCAAACTTTCAAAGGCCATCCGCTGGTCACACCTCGACCCCGGGGTAAATCATGCCAAGCATCAGATCAGCGACATTGGTTCCGGTGGGCCTGCCTGTATATAAGGCCTGCGCGAGCGAAAGCGCAGTGTAGCTATTGTTCTGATCGAGAGCTTCTCCTGGATCCAACCCCGCTGCTTGAATTTTGGACCAGGTAGTGCCATCGACAAGGGCGCCGGCGGCGTTGGTTGGACCATCGACACCATCCGAGGTCAGGCTGGCGAGCGCAATGCCTCTCTTGCCATCCAGCAAGCCAGCAGCTGATAAAGCCAGCTCTTGATTCCGTCCACCCTTGCCTGTGCCACGTACAGTGACCGTTGTTTCGCCCCCCTGAATGAAGCAGGTGGGCGTATCAATCCGGCGCGAAGCGCCGAGAAGCCGCCGGGCAAAATGCTGACCCACCCGACGCGCCTCGCCTTGAACGCTGCGACTGAGCACACGGGTTTGGAAGCCGAGCGATCGTGCCATGGCACTGGCTCCATCGATCATCTGCTGGTTGCCCCCGATTAGTAGATTGGCCGGGCGACGAGCTTTCCCCCTTTTCAAAGCGCGCCCTTTCAGAGCGGCTCGTATACCGGGAGCGGTGTCGAGCCACAGTCCGTTAGCCTGAAGCAGATGTCTTGCTTGCTCGCGTTGGTCGGGTTTCAATACGGTAGGGCCGGAGGCAATGCTCCCTAACCGATCCCCCACAACATCCGATAAGATCAAACTGACCACCCGCGCAGGATAGGCCAGTCGCGCCAGGCCACCGCCTTTTACCTGCGAAATGGCGCTCCGAATGATGTTCATCTGCGCGATCGTGAGCCCGGAGTCTAGTAGAAGCTGATTCAAGCGGAGAAGATCCCCAAGTGTAACCCCCGGGACAGGGAGTTCAAACAGGGACGAGCCACCTCCCGAAATAAGGGCCAATATGACATCGTCTTTCGACCGCTGCGCCAGCATACTGTGGGCAGCTGCTCCCGCATCGAGGCTGGCTTGTGTAGGCAGCGGGTGGCCAGCGTGGAATACCTTGAATTGTGTTGGGTAGGAACTACGATCGGTGGCCGGGATGGCGAGCAGGCCGGCCGAAGGATGAATGGCACTGTGCGCCAGCAGGGCGCTTGTCATCATACCGGCTGCTTTGCCCAGCGCGATGACAACAATCTGACCAGTGTCGTTTAAATCTTCAGTTTGCCTACCAATGTGCAGGATTTCCCGGATTTTCGGAATGGCGTTGCCCAGAAGGATGTGGGGATCGACGGACCTGAGCGCCTGTTGGTATATCGCTTCGATATGCTGTTTGTGATCGCGAAAAACGGGTGAGGGCATACGAGTGAACTGTAGATCCAGGTTATCGGTTGTTTACCTGGTTCACCGCCGCTTGTGCTGCGAACGCAGGTTCCTCGCCCAAACTCAGAACAGCTTCAACCGCGGCGATGAGTGCGGGGTTGATGGCATCTTGCAACCTTTGATCGGGCTCTGTCTTTGTGATCGTCACCAGGCTGCTGGCAAGCGCAACAGCGCCATCCTCAGGCCATGCTGATAAGACCGCCTGTGAGGTGGGAAGATAACCAAGCGCGCTCGTAAGTGTGCCGGCAAATGCGGGTTCAGAAAGCCATGCAGCAAGATCGAGAATCAGTTCCTGGCGTTGCGGATCCGACTCGGTCATGGTCCACGACCAGGTATGTGCAAGGCCGATCCCCTGCCCGGTTCGAGTTGGCAGGGCGACAGCCGCCATCGTTTGCGAGTCACCTTCGCGCAGGAAATCTGCCATCGGCGCCATCGCGCTTGCACTCCGATTGGCTTTCAATTCGGTCCAAGTTTCAAGCGGGGACGTATATTGACGAATCGCTAATGGGAGGACGCTAGATGATCTGGCGTTTGCAAGAAATGTCAGTACTTGCTCAACAACCGTGACATCAAGTGCGGGTTGTCCGTTCTCGTCGGTGAGTTCACCACCACTCCCCAGATATAGGGCCAAAATAAATCGGGCGCGTGGATCGGCGGCGGGGAAGATGAGTGTGCGTGGCTCAGCGAGTATCGTTTCCCAGCTCCTTGGGGGATCGGGATATTGATCCTTGCGATAGGCTAGAACTTCGACCTCGCCGGCAAATGGCAGCCCGTAGGAAACACCTTCGTACCTGCTGGGTGGTAAGGCGAAGTCGTACCACCCATCATCTTCGGTCTGGATGAGATCTTCAGGGAAGGGCATGATCACACCGGTCTCAGCAGCATGTTGCAGATCGCCTGCCGCGAGTGTCAGAAGATCGGGAACGCTGGCTGGAGCTGCAACGGCGGCAGCTTCCAGGGCAGCCATCAACCCACCTTGCCCGCTGACCGGCTTTATCCGGATGCTTATGCGTACATTAGGATTTTCCGCTTCAAACGCCGCCAACCTTGCAGAAAGGAGCTGTCCGGCAGGCATCTGCGGTTCAAAAGCAGGGGCCAACCAGAGCAAGATTGTCTCGCCCTGAGGCGCGCTCGCTTCGGTAGGGGGTATCTCCGGCTGTGCAGTTTCTGTGGCCGAAAGCGGTGTGGATGTTGGTGCCGGTGAGAGCACTGCGCAAGCGCCCAGCACGAAGCTGGCCATCAGGAAACAGATCTTTAGAGAGCCTCTGGGTTTCATTGTGCTGTGATTATACCGATGGAAGTTGGTCGTGGGAACTCGGAATAAGCTAGAAACCTTTGGTCAATGAAGGGTTTCCGTAAGGAGTTGATTATCCGGATATGCTAGAATCATCAAAGCATGGCCGCCCCCGAAAAGATACTACCCATTCTTGAAGGAATACCTGCGAAACCTGGCTGCTATCTGATGAAGGACGAGGATGGACAGGTGATCTATGTTGGCAAAGCAGTCCAACTTCGCAGTCGTGTTCGCTCCTACTTCCATGACTCGGCCACTCATAGCCGCAAGATCACCGAGATGGTCAGCAGGGTAGCTGACATCGAGTGGATCATGGTCGGGTCAGAGCTAGAAGCGCTGATCTTAGAGATGAACCTGATCAAGCGCCACAAGCCCAAGTACAATGTCCGCCTGAAGGATGACAAGCGATACCCATATATCAAAGTCCATTGGGCGGATCCCTTTCCAAAAGTAACCGTGACCCGACAGCATCGCGAGGATGGCTCGCGCTATTTTGGGCCTTACACCAGCGTTTGGGCAGTTCACCAGACGTTAGATGTCTTGCGCAAGATCTTCCCTTACCTGACATGCGATCGGACGATAACGGGTTTGGATTCGCGCGCCTGCCTGTATTACGACATTAAGCTTTGCTCCGGCCCCTGCATCGGGAAGGTCGACGAGAGTGGATATCGGGCGATGATCGAAGATCTCTCACGTTTCTTGCTGGGTAATACGGAACCCGTGGTTGACCGGCTGCGGGTTGAGATGGAGAAGGCATCAAAAAACCTGCAGTATGAGCAGGCGGGTGCGATCAGGGATCAGATCGCAGCGATAGAAAAGGTGGTCGAACAACAACAGGTGGTTTCTCAGGATCGAATTGACTCCGACGTGATTGCCTTTGCTCGAGATGAGCACGATGCCTGTGTACAGGTATTTTTTATCCGGCATGGAAAACTGATCGGGCGTGAATATTTCATTCTCGATGGGGCCAGTGAGGCGAGCGATGATGAACTGGTCGAGGCATTTGTGAAGCAGTTTTACACGGAAGCCACAAATATTCCCGCCCGCGTCTTGCTTCCTACAGAAATAGAAGAAGCGAAAATCATTGAAACCTGGTTGCAAGACCGACGCAGCGGCCGAAAGGTCGAGATCCGTGTTCCCCGGCGAGGGGCCAAACGGCAGCTGCTTCAATTGGCGGCCGATAACGCAGCCGAAACATTAGCCTCATTACGTGCGAAATGGGAAGCGGACCGCAGCAAGCATGTTCAAGCGCTTTCCGAACTCCGTGAACAACTGGAACTTCGTGAACCACCGAATAGAATTGAGTGCTACGATATATCCAATCTTCAGGGGACTGAGGCTGCAGGATCGATGGTGGTGTTTGAACAGGGGGCACCGAGCAAGAAACTCTACCGCCACTTCCGCATAAAGAGTGTTCAGGGTCAGGACGATTTCGCGAGCATGGAAGAAGTGCTTGCGCGACGTTTTCGACGCTGGGTGATTGCCAAAGAGGAGGCCGCAAAACCTGGCGGGAAACTTGATCAGAGCTTCGGAATCTTACCTGATCTACTGATCGTCGATGGTGGGAAAGGCCAGTTGGGCCGAGCGGTGGAAGTCCTGCAACAACATGGTCTGGAAGAGAAGGTGCCAGTATTTGGGTTGGCAAAAGGCCGGGAAGAAGTTTATCCTACCGATCGACCCGATCCCATTATTTTGCCCCGTCGATCCCAGGGCTTGTATCTGGTGCAGCGTATCCGTGATGAAGCCCATCGATTTGCACTACGGCAGCACAAACGCCAGAGAAGGCGGTCTTCACTCACTTCAAAGCTGGATGGGATTCAGGGTATCGGACCCGCGCGCAAACGAGCTTTACTACGAGCTTTCGGGGATCTAAACGGTGTGAAGAACGCAACGATTGATGATATTGCTGCCCTGCCAGGTATCTCGCCAGAGCTCGCTGGACGGGTTAAGGAATCCTTATAAAGCGCTGAAAGGATTTTGTGTGCCAACAGTCTGGATCGTGGACGATGACGATGAAATGAGCCATGCAGTCAAGTTGATGCTTCAGCTCTTGGAATTCAACGTGACAATATTTCGGGATGCGCGTAGTGCTGCCCGCCAGTTGTTGAGCGCTCAGGTGCGGCCACACTTGATGGTCCTGGATATTAATATGCCCGAGGTAAGCGGGATAGACCTACTCGAATTCCTGCGGTTACGTGAGGATTTGCGCAGCATTCCAGTCGTCATGCTGTCGTCTGAAACTACGGACCGTCAGGTTGATGAGGCACTGGGGTTGGGAGCGGATGCCTTTGTTTTCAAACCGGTTACGATTGAAGAATTAGAGGGGGCTATCGAGCGTGCTTTTTTGGCCCATCGAGGGGGTTCGAACACACAAGCGCTTTGAGCCACGATATGAGAATAGGTTTGGTCTGATGCGGCCTCGAAGACTCGAGGTCGTTCTGCTTTATTCCCTTTCGTTGAGGTTTGAAATGCCTTCGGGTCCGTCGATAAGGAATCCCACTTCGACGGCAGCCCGCACCAATTTTTCCCACTGACCTTTTTGAACAATTGCTGTAGTATCGCTCAGCCGCTCTACCAGGTATCGTTGCGTTACCTTATGGTTGAGTAAATCATCGAGTTGACCTGGTTCGCTGACGCGGAGCAGGTAATGCGGATCGATCCGGGCT
>JBFFMI010000102.1:0-10291 GCA_041554155.1 Anaerolineales bacterium | reverse complement strand
ATAGATGGATAGTATTCTAACCGCAAGGGCTATCCTTGATGGATGAGGGTGACAATGGCGCGCTGGCCGATCGATGAGTGGATGTCCGCATCTGACCATACCATCGTGCGCTTTCAGGCAGGTATGGAGGCTGATTTCTGGGGCTTGCACAGTCCCGAGCACGGCTGTGGTTGGTGCTTCTGCAGCGCCTGGTGGGTGCCGGATTGGGAAGGTTGGGCGGATCGATCTTCGGATCAAAATCGTTCGATCCGGGAAGAGCTCTTGGCTCGAGGGGAGTACGATGGATACCTGCTCTACCGGGGAAACCAGCCCATCGGTTGGAGCCAGGTAGGACCCCGTGATCGTCTGATCAAGCTACGCCAACAGTTCAACCTCGAGCTCGATCCGCAGGCCTGGGCGATCACCTGTTTCCTGATCCATCCCGGCTACCGTCGCCGAGGGTATGCTCGATCCCTGCTGATGGCGATTCTTGGTGACCTCTCCAGTCGAGGCGCCAAACGAGTGGAAGCCTTCCCTCGCCGGGGAATAGATCCAGAGCCTCCTGATTTATGGAATGGACCCGAAGCGATATTCGTTGAGGCTGGTTTTGAAGTCATCGTTGATGACCCCGTTCGACCTGTGCTCGCATGTGCCTTGTAGCCTTCATTACGTGTAAGTAACTCTACAGAACGACCGGATCCGCCTGATACACTGTTTCCTATGCGTATGATCGTTAGCATCATTGGGCTGAGCGTGATCCTGTCTGCCTGTGTCCCCGTTACACCACCCAGAGCAGAGGTGGCGCCTGACGGGCAACCCGTTCTCCTACCTTCCGCTACGCCAGAGGGAGAACCCTTAAGCGAGGGGGAGCGGCGTATCAATGTGCGCGTCGATGATCCCAATTCGTACCGGTTCCCGCAGTTGCTGCCCATGGACGGTATTCGCCCCGTGTACAACCCGGAATTTATGACAGCAGACCAGGTCGAGTTGAAGGATGATGAACTCATCCTGGGTGTTACTTTCGAGGGCCAGGCAAAAGCGTACCCGATCACAGTCTTGCGCAGCCGCGAGATGGTTAATGATGAACTGGCCGGTATCCCCTTACTCGTCACCTGGTGACCGATTTGCTACACCGGTCTCGTGCACGACCGGAGAATTGATGGCCAAACCGAGGTCTTCGGTAATTATGGCGCGCTCTTTAGGAATGCCATGACCTGGTACGATCACTCCACACAATCGGTCTGGTCTCAGCCCTGGGGTCGAGCGATTGTCGGCGAGCTCAAGGGTGTGGAACTGTTCTTGCTGCCATCGCAGATCGCCTCCTGGGGAAGCTGGCTCGAGGCCTATCCCGATACCCTGGTGATGAGCAATGATCTGAATCAGCTGGGGACCTTCCGGGAGATATTCGATCCTGATTTTGTCATCGGCTTGCTCATCGCCGGACAGGCGAAGGCATACTATTTCGGCGATGTCCTGGAAGCCGGAGTGGTGAGTGATCACCTGGGGGATACCCCGATCCTCGTTTGGGCGGAAGAAGGTCGCTTCCATGCCTACGTTCGCCAGGTAGACGACCTGGTCCTGACTTTCAAGATGGAAGGCGGCGAGCTGTTCGATGCTGAGACAGGATCACGCTGGGATGTGAGTCGGGGATTGGCAGTTGAGGGACCACTTCAGGGTCAATCACTGCTTGGTGTGCCGGGCTCGAGCGCCTTCGACTGGGCCTGGTTGGATTTCTATCCCGAATCCGAGTTCTTCACCCCCTAAAGTTCACAGGTTATTCCCTATTCTTGATCCCCCAGCAACCGTGATAAGCTAAGTTCATACTCAGGTATGTATGGACATCGGAGGTCATGATGGGCGATGATAATTTGATCCAACGCTACAACTACGATTCGTTCGTGCCGGAAAAATTCATGCCCTGGATGCGCTTTGATGCCAGCCCAAAGCTGGGTGACCCCGCACCGGACTTCCCGCTCTATCTTCTGGATGGGACGGAAACGCATCTCAGTTCGCTCTGGGGTGAACACCTCTACACAATCGTCGAATTTGGTAGCTTTACCTGACCATACTGTGGGATGGCGGCGCCATCCATGAATGCAATCGCCGATCGCTATGCCGATCGTGGCATCGGATCCTATTTTCTCTACACACATGAAGCGCATCCTGGCGAGGTTGTGGGCCATCTGACTTCCTTTGAACAAAAGCTGAAGCATGCAACGATGCTCCAGGATGAACTGGGGGTTACCCGCCCGGTTGTGGTCGATGCGTTCGATGGCGCCTGTCATCGTGAATATGGTTCGATGCCCAATATGACCTGGATCTTCACCAGGGCTGGAATCCCGGTATACAAGTCGGATTGGACCGACGCCGATAGTGTTGAGAATGCGATTCAGTATTTTCTTCAGGGGGTTGAGCGCCGGCGCGAGGGCCAGCGATTGGCGCCGTTTTATGTCGAACGTCTGGATTTCCGCCTGCAGGATCGGGACGCGTTTTACAAAGGTCTCGAGCGCAACGGACCGAAGGCAGTGGACGAATTTCGCCAAGCGTTTGGGTAGGCGACCTGGATTGAATCAGCTGGCGCACGGGAATTCCCGTGTCCCTTTTCAGTTAATCCGTCAGGACCGGATCCGAGATATCGATCACAGCCTCGTTCTGGACAATTGTACGCAGGCCATCAACACGGTAATCTTGGCCGGTTGAAAGATGAGCTCTCTCAGTCTCTGTCCATTCATCCCAGAATCTGCGTTAAACCCAGAGACGCACATGGCAGCCCTCCATCTCAAATTCCCCTGAAATTCCTGCTGCCGTACCGTCGTCGAATGCGACCAACCGGCCTGAGTGATCACCCGGGCGCCCATTTGACGCGCTTCCCGGACCGGGTTCTATACGAAATAGGGGCTGGATAACCCGGCCCCTACAGGATGTAGGGGCAGGTGGAGCAATGGAAAGACCTGCTCATTTGCTTTCATGGGGTATCCGTTCGTTTTGAATAGGGCCTAGACAGGCTCGGCCCTTACAATACGTTTGGTTTGGTGGGAGGTGAGTGTTACCCCTAATTACAACCTCGGCAGGACGATCTCGGCCTGTTTCTGATATTTACCCTTCTTATCGGCATAGGAAGTGGTGCACTCTTCATCACCTTCGAAGAACAGCACCTGAGCGATGCCCTCATTGGCATAGATGCGCGCCGGCAGGGGTGTGGTGTTGGAGATCTCAAGTGTAACAAAACCTTCCCACTCTGGTTCAAAGGGTGTCACATTGACGATGATGCCGCAGCGGGCGTACGTCGATTTGCCGACGCATATGGTTAGTACACTGCGCGGGATGCGGAAGTACTCCACGGTGCGCGCCAGCGCAAACGAATTGGGCGGGATAACGCAGATATCGCCCTTGTAATCGACCATCGAAGCTTTATCGAAATCCTTGGGATCGACAACAGCCGAGTAGACATTGGTGAAGATCTTAAACTCATCTGCCACGCGAATGTCGTATCCGTAGGATGATACGCCGTAAGAGATCACACCATCGCGCACCTGCCCTTCCTCAAAAGGCTCGATCATGTTCTGTTCGCGTGCCATCTTGGTAATCCAATGATCGGGTTTCAAACCCATTGCCAACCTCCACAAGTTTTAATTTCGGATTAGGAGCGATTGGATCGCCGTTTTTCGATCCTAACGCTGTTGTTCAGGCTGCCGATACCTTCGATTTCAACCCTGACCTCATCCCCATCCTGCAGCCGTCCCACACCAGAAGGGGTTCCGGTTAGGATCACATCGCCCGCTTCGAGCGACATGATAGAGGAAATATAGGCGATCAGGTTCGGGATCGAGAAAATCATGTCACGCGTAGATCCCATCTGGCGCATTTGCTCATTCACGCTGCACGTAATTAAAGCGTCGGAGGGATCTAGATCGGTCTCCAACCAGGGTCCCAGGGGACAGAAGGTGTCAAACCCTTTGCCGCGAGTCCACTGTCCGTCCTGTCGTTGGAGATCGCGCGCGGTGACGTCATTCGCTATGCTGAAGCCCAGGATGTGCTCAGCCGTCTTACCAAGCGGGATCCAGCGGCCGCCCTGGCCGATAACGACTGCCAGCTCGGCTTCATGCTCGACCCGCTCGGATTGGGGTGGCAGCAAAATCCGCCCCCCTGCCGGAAGCAGGCTGGAAGGTGGTTTTAAAAAGAGCAGGGGTAGTTCAGGGACCTCAGCGTCGTGTTCTGCTGCGTGGGCAGCGTAGTTGCGGCCCACACAGATAATTTTGGACGGTTCAGCTGGTGGGAGCAATTCGATCTTGGACAATGATGTTCGTGCTGCTTTGCGGCTGAACGCGCCATAAGGAGAGCCATCGATCCGGCCGACTTTTTCTCCTTCGAGCCAGCCCCAGATGGGTCTTGTGTTTGTGCGTGTACGATATCGAACCAGTCGCATTCATTCTCCAACGACCCTTAGGCTGGTTTGCTTCAGGGTTCTCCGCTTGCGGCCAGGCAAATTCAGCCCATGATTATAAGGCACTTTTAAAAGGATCGATTAAGATCTGCGCCACGGCTATGGCTTTTGAGCCCAGATGAGATCATAAGTCTTTTGCCAGCGAAAATCCTCCACCTCGGTCAGGCCTAATTTCCGCAGTACTCCCGGGAAGATATTGCGAGGGTAGGTCTTTCCAAAGATCAACGGCGCCTCCCATCCTACGCGGTTGGTGACCAGAAGCCAACCACCCGGGCGCAGGACCCGGATGAGCTCTGTAAGGGTGCCCTCAGGAGAGGGCGTAAATTCCAGGATCTCCAAACTGGCTACCATATCGAATGTGTCGTCGGGGAAGGGTAGCGGGACCGACCAGGCACGCAACCAGGGTGCGCGCCCGGGGGGTGTCCTCCCAGCACCCAGACCCGCCATGCGGGCGGAGGGCTCGAGGCAGATGACGCTTGCATCGACGCCGGGCAATTGTAAAAGGCTGCGTGCCAACCTGCCGGTGCCGGCACCAACGTCCAGAATGAGCCCGCCTGGAAGTTGACCGAGCACCTGATTAACGGGTTCACCAAGGAATTGACGTTCCCAGATCGTGTTGAACTGTTTGATGTCCTCGTAGCGTGGCGCGGCCAGATCATAGAGCCAGACAACGAATCGTGGACCCAGGTGTGCCCCCTCGCAGATCCATAACTCCCAGTAAGCCAATACCAGGAATGCGATGATGGCTACCGCGATCCAAAGGGCAGCGCTCAAACCTCCGCCTCCCCCGACGTTGGTACAACGGCATTGCCATCCGGTCCAAGGCCGCCATTCTGGTGGGCATCCTTCCATTGACGAACGGCGAGAAGTACTGTTGTCAAAATGTGTTGCAAGGTTGCAGGGTAGCCAGCGGGATCCTGCGGTGTTTCCAGCCGCAAGAAGGCCTCTGAATAAAGGACAATTTGTGAAGCGCTGGAACCAAGGATGGCCATGCAGCGGATATTTTTTTGTTGAATCACTTGCGCGATGTGCTCGAGAGTCGGGGAGGGGGCGACACCTTCAAGGATGAGCACCCGATCATAATCCGTTGGGGTCAGCATACTGGCTCCCAGCGCAGCGGGATCGGTCCCTGGGAGGTCAACACGAAAGCCCTGGTCCCGCAACATATCCGCCAACCAGGAGGCCGCAGCAGAACACATGCTATCGGAGAGCAGGAGCAGGTGAGCGGGCATGCCCAGCACTTCAAACAGCTTAACAAGTTGTGAGCGATCGACGCGCTCCCATTGAAATTTGTAATCCGCAGCCAGTGTTTGCTGTGCTTGATCAAGCGTCTGACCTATGCTTCCGGGAAAGGTGGTTGGGCTGGATGCCGTGCCCCGCACCACATCACCCAATGCCTCTTTTAGCTCCAGGTAGCCAGCGTACCCCAGTTTCTGTGCGAAACGAACCACCGTGGCCGGGTCTACCTTCACTTCTTGGGCAAGTTCTGTGGCGGTGAGCAGGGCGGCATCCAGTGTATGCGCCATCACGTAGTCGGCAATGCGTGCCTGCGCAGGTGTGAGGGTGCTGCGGATATCCTGGAGTTTCCTTTGAAGGGTGGCCATCGTTTGATCTCGGCGAGATTGCGGGGCAACTATAGCACAGGCGCCTGGTGTGTGAAACGAGTGTGATTATGCGCTCAGTCGTTGACCACGATCTGGCGCCCGACTATAATGCCGGCAGGGGCGGATAGCTCAGTTGGTTAGAGCGCTTCTCTTACACAGAAGAGGTCGCAGGTTCGAGTCCTGTTCCGCCCACCAAGAAGAAATTTTCCCGATATCCTCTGATGGCCGTGTAATACACTTTCCTCCCACCAAGCTGCTGACTCGCCTACACTGGCAGGAAGAAATACCAACAGAAGGCTGCAGAAGGCCCCGGGATCTTTTAGTTAAACAACATATACCTGGAATTTGCGCCGGGGATCAAAATCTCATACTGTCTTCGATGAGTCCGGCATCATATTTCGAAATTCCACCGTCGGTACACCTTTGATGGTCAGCATGCAGATTGGTAAACAGAGAGGGATAAATCTTTCAGGTAAGTTCGTTTGGCAATTTGGCAACTGGATCCTTACTTAAACATTCTCGAATACAATGGGTGCCCCAAGACGTATCAGATTCTGGCCATGAACTATGTCAAAATCCTGCTTTGATCCGTGCCAGGTATTACCCCCTTCGAATGATTTGTCTTGATTAAAGGAGGCGAAAAATGAGCAAACAGCGCCCTCAACCCGACATATTTTTCCAAATTAAGAATGGGGCACGGCCAGCTGCTGCCATGCTTGCAGGCATGCAGCTTGATTTATTTTCACCCTTAGACTCTGGAGCGCTAAATACTGAAGAGCTGGCATCAAATCTTGGGGTTAACGCGGGCAAGCTTGGTGCCCTGTTGTATGCATTGGTGATCGCAGGCTTGTTGGAAGAAGAAAACGGATACTTTTCAAACACCCCAGAAACGAGTGAATACTTCGTCAGGGGCAAGGCTGGATATATTGGTGATATTCAAAAGATCTGGTATAGCAATCTGCTTGCGACATTGAAGACGGCAGAGACAATCCGTACAGGAATTCCACAAGCCGAGTATGATTGGGCTTCCCTGCCTGAAGATGAACTCATGGTGTTGTACGAAGGGATGTCCGCAGGGGATGAATCCCAGGCAGAATGGTTGTCGTCGCAGTACGATTTTTCAAAGTTTCAAACGCTATTGGATGCCGGTGGTGGCTCAGGGACTTTCGCTATTGCGATGACGAAAATTCATCCTCAACTTAAAGCAACTGTCGTTGATCTCCCACAGGTGACTCCAATAACGAAGCAGTTTGTCAGGGACGCGGGGGCGGGAGATAAAGTTCAAGTCGTATCAGCAGATCTAACCGTTGATCCAGTTCCAGGCATGTATGATGTGGCGATTCTTGGATCAGTAATCCAGACGCTATCTGCACACTCGGCGGTTCAAGTAATTAATAACGTCAGTAAAGTGGTAAAACCAGGAGGGTGGTTGTTTATCTTTGGAAGCGGCATGCTGGAAAATTCGCGCCTTTCGCCAAAACCAGCCGTGGAGCAGAATCTGCTTTTTATCAATACCTACAAAGGTGGACAATCCTATACCGAAGCGGAATACCGTGATTGGTTGAGCAATGCTGGCTTCGAGGATTTCCATTTCAGATTTGATGATTTGACAATCACGGCGAGGAAAAGGCACTGAAACCAAAAGTGCCATCCGCTCATATTCTTGGCATTCTGCCCTGGAATCATAACTAACTCCCTGCCGTACATAATGGCAACCGTGATGGAAAACCCACTCGGTATCAGCCCTTTAATGGAGCGAGTGTAGCGCGAGGGCCTTTGTAAACCCAGCCTTATAAGGATCAAGAATAAGGAGATCGGTGTGAGCATCATCGAAGTAAACCAACTGACCAAGTATTACGGCAAATCGCGGGGGATCGTCGATGTATCCTTCGACGTTGAGCAAGGGGAAATTTTTGGCTTCATTGGCCCGAATGGAGCTGGAAAATCGACCACGATTCGTTTGTTTTGTTCCTTAATCTATCCGACTTCGGGCCAGGCCAGGATCTTCGGTAAAGATTGTGTGAAGGATGGGGCCGAGATCAGGCAAGACATCGGCTACCTGCCATCTGAAGTTTTCTATTATGACCGCATGAAGGTCATGGACCTGCTTAAGTACTCCGCAAGTTTTTATAAGAAGGACTGCACGCAGAGGATTAACGAACTGGCTGAGATCATGGAGCTGGACCTCAAGCGCCGTATCGATGAGCTCTCCTATGGCAACCGCAAAAAGGTGGGTATTGTGCAGGGCTTGCTGCACCAGCCGAAAGTCATCCTGCTGGATGAGCCCACCAGCGGGCTGGATCCGCTGATGCAGCAAAAATTCTTTAAGCTCATACGCGAGGAAAATGCGCGCGGTGCAACGGTATTTTTCTCCTCACACATTCTGGGGGAGGTACAGAGAATGTGTAACCGGGTTGCGATCATCAAAGAAGGCAGGATCATCCAGATCGAAGATATAAAGACCCTGCAGCAGGATAATTATAAGAAGATCAGGATCGCTGCCAGTGATCTGGATCCAGGCCAGTTTGACTTCGATGGCGTCTTGAACCTTCAAAAGGAAAATGGTGTGGTCAGTTTCTTCTACAAAGGGGATATCAACCTGATCACCCGGAAGATCAGCGAAAAAACCGTTTCCGACGTCACAATCGAAGAACCGACGTTGGAAGAAATCTTCATGCATTACTACGAATAGGATTGGACCGTGAACATATATCGGCATGAATTGAGGATGTATTCGAAGTCTATCCTGACCTGGTCTATAGCGCTGACGCTGCTGCTGTGGCTGTTCCTATCCCTTTTTTCTGGTTTTGCGGATTCGGCAGAACTACTGAATGCCTCCCTGGATCAATTCCCACCCGAACTGCTCATGGCATTCGGGATGGACACCATGGACCTGTCATCGGTCCTGGGTTTTTATGGCATGGGTTTCCTCTTCTGCCAGGTCTGTCTGGCGATCCAGGCTGCCAACTATGGCTTTTCCCTGGTTTCTGTGGAAGAACGTGATCTGACGGCAGATTTCCTTCTGGCCAAACCGGTTGGGCGTACGCGAATCCTGACCACCAAATTCCTGGCTGCTCTATCAGGTCTCACGATCACAAACGTCGTCGTCTGGATCAGCAGCTTTGTCTTTATTAATGTGTATCGAGGGGGCAGAGCCTATGAAATCAGGACTCTCGTGATGCTGCTGGGGACGATCGTAGTTTTTCAGATGGTTTTCCTTGCATTGGGTGTGCTGATTTCCTTGCTGGTGCGGCGGGTGAGAAGCGTAACGCCCTACTCGATGGCGCTGGCATTTGGGATGTATTTGCTGAATGCTTTCGGTGGGATGCTCGGCGATGATAAATTTGAGATCATCACCCCCTTCAGACACTTCGATCCAAACAATATCATCAACAATGCCACCTACGACCCGCTGGCGTTGATCAGTATTGCCGCAATTATCGTTTCAGTCCTGGGTAGTTATCTGCTGTATACCCGTAGGGATATCCACTCCGTAGTGTAGATCAGGGAGACCCGTCGATGAATATATTCTTGAGAGAATTGAAGGCAAATTTTAAATCACTGCTGGTTTGGAGTGTGATCGTCGTGCTCTTCATCGTAATCGGCGTCTCAAAATTCTCGGCCTATGAAGGCAATCCTGATATGCTGAAAATCCTTGAAAGCATCCCCCCGGCTATGCTGGAAGCCTTCCAGTTCAACGCATTCAACCTGACCACGATCACGGGCTTTTTTGGTGTCATGTTCACCTATTTTGCGATCCTTCTATCTGTAGCAGCCGTGATGTGGGGCAGCGACATCATCACAAAGGAAGAGCGTGATAAGACGGTTGAATTTTCACTCACCTTGCCGATCCCCAGAAGCAGGTTAGTTACTGCGAAGATCCTGGCGGCTGCGGTGAATTGTCTCGGATTGGTCCTGGTTACCTGGGGTGCGCTGCGATTCAGTGTGGCGCCGTACGAACCGGATGCGGCGTTTTACGAATTCATGCATTTAAGCCTGGTTGCGCTGCTGATCATGCAGATGATCTTTCTGGCGTTTGGCATATTCCTCGGCTGTGCGATGAAACAGCATAAACGGGCAAGTACGGTCGCGGTGTCCGTATTGCTTGTAACCTACTTTATCTCCATCATCGCTGGCTTGAAGCAAGACTGGGCCTTCTTGAACTACTTATCGCCCTTCAAATTCTTTGATCCGGCGATCCTGCTGCGCGACGCCAGCTTCGACTTGACCTCGCTGGCTTTGTCAGGCGGGTTGATCGTGATCT
>JBFFMI010000101.1:0-10352 GCA_041554155.1 Anaerolineales bacterium | reverse complement strand
TTCGTGGCCCATGAGTTCGCCCTGGAACTGCATGGCGATTTCGACACCGTATTGGGAGTCAAGGCCAAGCTGTTCGTTGGGGCCGGAGATTACAAGTGCAGACGCGATGCGGACTGGTTCTCCAGGCGCATAGGAGACACAGCCCAGTGGATCTTCACAGACGAACTCTTCACCGCCACCACATGCGGCGAGGGCAAATGCTGCGATGATCAACAGAGAGAGCACCATAAAAGTGCGTTTCATTGCTTCTTCCTCCTCAAGATTCGGGTAGTGCTACTGTGAATATAAACTTACAGGGGAACGATTAAATAGCTAAAGGCTTCCTCCTCTCCGTGGGTTCTTAGCGTTGGTAGACCCCCCACCATAGGGTCATTGGAGAATAATAGAACAACCTGTACAGAAAAGTCAACTACCTTGTGAAAATACGATCGAGTGGTAACCATGAATCATCCAGCAGCTTGCAATGAACAATGCAGCTTCCTGAACTTGACCCTGGCTCAAACCATCCTTAATATGACCGTACAAGGGAGCATGGACTGGGTATGGGGCGATGCGTTTAGGCCTATGGGGTGAGGAAGTTGCGCTCAAACATCTAGAAGCCAAAGGCATGGTGCTGCTGGCACGCAATTTCCGAGTTGCAGCTGGCGAAATCGATTTAATTATGAGAGATGACGATATGCTGGTTTTCATTGAAGTGAAGACGAGGCGATCGTTGGCGTACGGGTCACCGGAAGAGAGCGTTACAGGAAAGAAATTAGGGCGGATTTACAAAGCAGCCCTGGAGTTCCTCGAACGCAACGATTGCGGCCCATCGGCCTGGCGTATAGATCTGATCGCGATCGAATGTTCCCGTGAGAGATCGATTACCAGGATCGATCATTATCCTAATCTGGCATACGATCCATCATGAATGTAAACCAATTATCGCGACCACCTTTAATTGCCTTGCTCGGTCCAACAGCAGTCGGTAAGACGGCGGTTTCGCTGGCTCTTGCCCGATTTTTCCCTCTAGAGATCGTCTCTGCCGATTCGAGGCTTTTTTATCGGGGCATGGATATCGGGACGGCGAAACCGACCGAAGCTGAGCGTCGTGAGGTCCCCCATCATCTGATCGATGTAACAAGCGCAGATCAGCCTTGGAGCCTGGCCAAATTCCGCGTGTCCGCCTATCAAGCGATCGACGGGATCCATGCTGCGGGGAAACTACCGATGATCGTAGGGGGTACCGGTCAGTATATTGCTGCCCTGCTGGAAGGCTGGCAGCCGCCCCCAAGAAGCCATTCAGACAAGACGCGAATAGAGCTGCAGGATTTTGCAGCTAAACATGGCTCCGCAGCTTTGCATGCTCGTTTAGAGGCGCTGGATCCTGTTGCAGCAGAGCATATCGATCACCGGAATATACGCAGAGTGATACGCGCACTTGAAATTATTAAGCTGACGGGAAAGCCTGCCAGTGAGCAGCGGACGAGCGAACCGCCACATTATCGGATCCTGAGGATCGGCCTGACGCTTCCGAGAGATCAGCTCTATAGCCGTATCAATGAACGCATCGATGCCATGCTGGAAGCCGGCTGGATGGACGAGGTCAGACAATTGCTCGCGCGTGGTTTTGACTTTGACTCAGCACCTTTTTCTGCCATCGGATATCGTCAACTTGCCGGAGTCATCCAAGGTGATCAGTCCTTGGAGCAGGCCAGGGAGGAGATCCAACGCCTGACGCGTCAGTTTGTTCGTCGGCAAGCGAACTGGTTCAAAACGGAGGATACAAGCATCCAATGGTTTGAAATGTCAGCAGACGTGGTGGAAGAGATTCGAAGTTTGATTGCGCGATGGGTAGATCAAGCTGATTGAAGAAGCCAACTAGAGCAGCTTAATCCCCAGAAAGATCAGAGCAGAGAGAATCGCAGTGACCGGGATTGTCAGTAGCCAGGCGGTTACCATGTCGCCCAGTACATTCCAACGCACTTTGTTGATCCTCTCCGCAGCGCCAACCCCCATGATCGATGAACTCATCACCTGTGTGGTACTCACAGGGCCTCCCATCAGAGCAGCGCTGAGAATTACAGCTGCCCCTGCAATTTGAGAGGTGAAGCCATGGATCGGCCGGATCCGGTACATCTTGCCACCCAGGGTATGGATCAAACGCCAGCCGCCAAAAGAGGTTCCCAGGGCAATTGCAAGGGCGCTGATAGCCACAACCCATAGTGGTATGCCAAATTGATCAATCTGCCCTGTCAGCAAGAGCCCCAGTGCTATGATACCCATCGTCTTTTGGGCATCATTCGTACCATGGCTTAATCCCAGGGTGATTAATGTGAAAACTTGGAGGCTGCGAAGCCAGGCATTGACTTTCGGGCTGGCGCGGCGGAGCGCGGTGAGAGTAATGCGCATAACCAAATATCCCACGAGTAAGCCTGCGACGGGTGAAAGCAGCAGGGCGATGATGATTTTCAGCAAGCCGGGAAGGTGGATGATGGACAGGCCCTGTGCCTGGATCACCGCTGCTCCCAGCAATCCACCGAGCAGCGCATGCGACGAGGAAGACGGGATACCGATATACCAGGTGATTAAATTCCATAAGATCGCAGCAATGAGCGCAGCGATCAGTACGAGAAGCGTGAGCGAAGTTTCTTCCAGAAGTTCATGGCCAATCGTGACAGCAACCGCGACCCCAAATAGGAATGGGCCAGCAAGGTGAGAAATGGCGGCAAGAATGAGTGTGAGCCGCGGGTGGAGCGCACGAGAGAATATGACAGTTGCGACGATATTCGAGCTATCGTGGAAACCGTTAATAAAATCGAATATCAATGCGAGTCCGATAACGATCATAAGCGGGGTGATGGTCACATCGAATGGCATAGCTGGTAAAGCTTACCAAATCAGAGCGCGCTATGCCAATCCATGGTTATTAATCTAATGCATCACTAATGTGATAAACAGCCAGGACCATCAAGCTGATTATTGTGCCAGGGATCAGGCTTAGGTGAGGGGCAGTACGAATATATTGGCGCCCAGCATTGAGCAAAGCTCCTAATTCAGGGATCGATGGATCTCCACTTAATCCGAGGAATGTGAGGGTCGTAATACCCATTAGTGACCAAGAGAAATGTAGCGCTGCCAGGGACATCAGCCCTCTGAGCCCATTGGGAAGGATGTGCCGAAAAGCAATGCTGATGGGCCTCGCTCCGAGTGAGCGTGCTGCCAGAATGAATTCCTCCTGCCGTACTTGAAGGAAAATTGCGCGAGCAAGGCGCGTATATCCTGGGACCAAACCAAAACCTATCGCCAGGATGACCGTGCGGAACCCGGGCCCCATGCTGGCCGTTAAGAGCAGGGCAAAAAGTAAGCCGGGGATGGCTAGCGCGGCGTTGATGAGCCCGATGAGAAAACGATCGATCCAACGAACGGAAACGGAAGCTGCCAGTCCAAGGCTAGTGCCCCCTAAGACGGTGATGGCTGCAGCGAGGCTTCCTGCAACAAGGGTCCAGCGAGATCCATACAGGACTCGGCTAAAAAAATCGCGGCCCAGGGCATCAGTGCCCAAGGGTGGATGGGTGCGAGGTGAGAGAAGTGGATCTGCAACAGGTTGGGAAGGCTCCAGGGTCATGAGCAGAGGTCCCAGGACAGATATCAGAACCAGACCCATGATCCAACCGATGCTGAAGACCATACCCAGTTTCCGTCTCATGAAAGCTCCCTGAGACGCGGGTCGAAAAGGAGTGCGAGCCAATCAGCGATGATGTGGCTTCCGGTGTAAAAGAGTGCAGCCAGTGTGACCAAGCCCTGGGTGACAGGATAGTCACCTTCCAGGATCGCTCGCACCATCAAGCGCCCTAAACCAGGGCGTGAGAAAACGGTTTCGGTCACAACTGTACCGGCGAACAGGAAGGCGGCCTCCAGGGCAATCAATGAAAGCAGTGGTGGCAGAATCGGGCGCAGGGCATGCCACAGTAAACGGAACGAACGCCGAATCCCTCGTGCCCGGGCAGCAAGGATATAGGGCCCTTCCAGGCTCTCGCTCAGGTGGGCCAGGATCAGGCGCGCCATGGGGCCGCTGATCGTTATCCCCAAGACGATGGTCGGCAGGATGGTTCTGGGAATTGATGTGGGGGTTTTACTCGAAATCCAAAGGGCCACAATGCCAAGGAAGGCGACTGGGACCGCTGTAAGCAGGCTGGCAAGTGTCGCAGCAAAAGCCCCGATGGATGACTTTCGCCACCAGGACGCCGAGAGACCCAAGAGCAGACCGCCTAGTATCCCGACGACGAGTCCGGAGAATGCAAGTTCGAGTGTCCAGCGGAACTGTTCAAGAATGGTTTGTAAAACGGAGCGTCTGGTGTAAAGCGAAGTACCAAGGTCGCCCTGGAATAACCCCGCAAGATAGGATGCATATTGGTTGAGGATGGGTTGGTCCAGGCCCAGGTCTTTGCGCAGCTGTTCGGCCTGTTCCAGGCTGGTAAGTCCTTGTGCCAGAAGTGTATCGACCGGATCGCTACCAACTAACCGCAGGATGAAAAAGGTCAGAGTGAGCGCTGCAAACGCTGTGAGGAATCCTGTCCCCAGGCGCCTGAGCAGCAGGATCAGGATCCGAATTCGAGGTCGATCAGAAACGGGAACCATCCCTGTGCCGAAAATTGAATATTGGAAACAGAATTACGATGGACGATGAGATTGACGTAATCGCGAATGGGAAGGATGAGAGCTTGCTCGGCGATATACTCGCCAGCCTGCTGGTATGCCGTATTGCGCATAGGCACATCGGTATGGGCGGCGCCACTCGCTAGGAGTTCATCCAGCTCAGCTGCTTGCACTTGACTCCAGTTATATACACCTTCGCTTTGATAAAAAGGGCGCAGCAAATCTGCATCGGTGCCAAAGAAGTTAAGACCGATAGCATGATACTGGTTTTCTGATTGTAGTTGCCTGAGCCCAGAAAAAGATGATGCTATTACGAGGTTGACTTCTGCACCTAGATCTTCCCAGTCGGCTTTGATGAGCTGTGCGACATCTGGATTGGAACCCCAGGGAGGGGCAATCAGGTCAATCTGGAATTCCTGCCCGTCTTTATCAAGGATGCCATCATCATCGGTGTCAGACCAACCGGCTTGCTCAAGCAATGCGGATGCTTCCGGTACATTCACTTGCGGAGTGGGAAGGATGGAAGCAAATGGATGTGCGGATAGCGCGCCCTTCGCAATCGGAGATAAATCACCGAATATTGTCTTGGTAATGCGAATCCGGTCTACACCAGCGGCAAGCGCTCGTCGAACGAGAAGATCATCGGTCGGCGAGCGCTGTGTATGCAGGAAATATTGAAGCGGTTGACCGGGGATCGGCACAGGAAGAAGTGTGAATTCAGCTTGTTCGGAAAGCCGGAGGGCATCCTGTGGCGGTACCTCTCCTATGATGTCGACATCATCTCTCTCAAGTGCGAAAGCGCGTGTGGCCGGGTCCTCATAGAAGGTGAACTCTATCCGCTCGATAGCAGCTGTATCGTTCGCGTAAATCTCCGGTCCCCATGAGTAGTCGGCAAACTTCTCAAGAATGATGTGATCGTTAGGTATGTACTCTACAAAGCGATAGGGCCCAGTACCGACCTGGTGAAACTGGTAATCACTTGCTCCCCATTGATCCAGGGCCTCGGGAGAAGCCATACCCAGATATACCTGAGAGAGCGAGTCGAGCAGTGGTGCGAAAGGTTCCTGAAGCACCAGTTGCAATGTAAATTCATCTACTGCGAGCGCTTGTTTGAAGGGTCCGAGCATCGCAGAAGCCTTCTGCGAGTTATGTTCCGGGTTGACGGTATAGTCGAAATTCGCAACGGCTGCAGCCGCATTGAAAGGGTTCCCATCGTGGAAGACGACATCATGGCGCAGGTTAAAAGTGTAGACTCTCCCGTCGGGTGAGATGTGCCAGGCCATCGCTAAAGAGGGCAAGAACTCACCCGTTTCAGGATGGCGTACGACTAAGGTGTCATATACCGAATAGAGTGGTATCCCCAATTCAGCAGAAGCGTTCAGGTGAGGATCAAGACCGCTTGGTGCCAGCGTAAGTCCATAACGTAATGTCGTAGGTTGTTGGTTGGATTGACAACTGCTTACGAAGATTCCAAGAAGGATGATGAGAAGGAAACGTGCAGGGTGATGATTGTATTGTGGCCTCATGCCTGGTCAGCCTGAACCATCGCGCCAATCAGCCCGGCGTCATCACCAAGCGCCGCAGGAACGACCCGCAAGCCATCCATGTAAGCTGGATCCATTACATGCATTGCCAAGGATTCGCGTAGCGGCTCGAAAAATAAATCGCCGATGGACGAGACGCCGCCGCCAAGAACACACAACTCAGGATTAAAAGCATGCGCCAGGTTCGCCAGATGGTGGCCGATCAGCTGGCTGGCTTCAGCAAGGACCTCCAATGCAAGCTTATCCCCGTCTGCTGCGGCTTGGGCAATTTGTACCGTGGTAATCGATTCGCCATCTCTGTAAGGCTGCAAGAGGGCTGACGCCTCGCCCGTTTCCAGACGACGTATCGCAGATCGGGCGATGGCCGGCCCGGCTGCTACCGCTTCGATATGACCATGAATTCCACAACCACAGAGGGCACCATCGGGAATGACGGTCATATGGCCTAGCTCAGCCGCAAGGCCCTGGCTGCCGGTAAGGAGACGATCATGGCTTATAATCCCGCCTCCGATCCCGGTGCTTATTGTCAAATAAATCATATGTCTGGTGCCAACGCCTGCTCCATGGCGCCATTCTCCCAGAGCAGCCAGGTTAGCATCATTTCCTAGTGACACAGGACAGGAGAATGCGTCAGAAATGATTTGCCGTAAGGGTATATCAACCCAACCCGGCAGGTTTGGCGCGCTATGGATAACCCCTTTTTCCGGGTTCAAAGGACCAGGAGCGGCGATTCCAATGCGTGTATCCGCGTGACCTTCAGGCATGAGCTCAGCGATCGCATCCTTCAGTCGTTGCAAGACAGCATCGGGCCCTTCCTGGGCAAGCGTAGGTTTCTTTAGCTGAGAGATGGGTGGGGGAGATGGTTCTTCGAAACGGGCGACTCGGATATTCGTCCCCCCGAAATCGACAGCCAGGATCGATGACATGGCGGGAGTATAACATAATTGCTTGAAGTTTCTCACTCCAGGACTTAGAATGAATTCTCAATGGCCAAATCTGTCACTCCCATCAGGAAACAGTATCTCGATATCAAAGCCAAGTATCCCGATGCGATCCTTTTCTTCCGGCTTGGCGATTTCTATGAGACCTTTGATAAGGACGCCGAGATCGCTGCCCGAGAATTGGACATCGTCCTTACTTCACGCAATGTTGCGAAGGGTGATCGCGTACCCATGGCCGGGATCCCGCATCACGCAGCGGAGTCGTATATTGCCAAGTTGATCGATCGGGGATTTCACGTTGCGATCTGTGAGCAGATCGGTGATGGGCCAGTGAAGGGTTTATTCCCGCGTGAAGTTGTGCGGGTAATCACGCCTGGAACCGTTCTCGAACCAGAGTATCTCCAGGATGACAGCAATAACTATCTGCTATCGATCTGGTCAGGCGAGGAAGGACTGGGGCTGGCCTTTGCGGATATCAGTACCGGAGAATTTTCCGCGGCTGCGTTTGTAGCTGAGGAGGCATTGAATATCCTGCAACATGAAATAGCACGCTTAAACCCGGCGGAAATCTTACATCCTGAAAGTATGACCATCTCAACATACTGGAGTGGCCACAGCACGGCCATACCCGATTGGCGTTTCGAATGCGATCGTGCAGAAGCGACCATCCTGCGCTATTTCGGCGTGAAAACGCTGGATGGGTTTGGATTGGGCGATGCGCCACCGGCCACCAGGGCGGCTGGTGTCCTGCTCGAATATATCAATGAATCTCAGGCGGAGAGTCTTCCAACTCTGGCCAACCTCTCAATGTACAGCTTGGAAGATTTCATGGTGTTAGATGCAGCTACACGCCGCAATCTGGAAATCACCAGGACCCTGCGCACCGGTGAGGTGGCAGGATCGCTTCTGGGCGTTCTTGACCGAACCGTCACCCCGATGGGCAAGCGTCTTATCAGGCAATGGATCAATCGCCCACTATTGGATATGCAACGAATCGAGAGACGCCTGGACCAGGTTGAATCGTTCGTTGAGCATGGTCTTTGGCGGGTCGAGGTCCGAGAGGCCTTGAAAGGGTTTGGCGATCTGGAACGGTTGATCAATCGCATTATTGTTGGCATGGCCAGGCCACATGATCTCGTTGCCGTGCGCGAAACCCTCAAACGTATGCCCGATATTCTTGCCTTGCTCAAGAGAGAAAACAACAAGGCTTTCAATAAGCTCCTGGGCACGATGGATCCCTGTACACAGGTCAAGAACCTTTTAGAGAAGGGACTCTCGGATGAGCCTCCAGCAACGTTAGCGCATACGGGCGTGATCCGCTCTGGATACGCAGATGAGTTGGACGACCTTGTAGAATCTTCCCGTCACGCTCGTGAGTGGATCGCGAATCTCGAAAGTGTGGAGCGGGAGCGAACCGGGATAAAGACCTTAAAAGTCGGCTACAACAAGGTCTTTGGTTACTACATCGAAGTTACGAAGGCCAACACGAAACATGTGCCGGAGGACTTTATCCGCAAGCAAACGCTGGTCAATGCTGAGCGCTATATAACCCCGGAAATGAAGCAGTACGAGTCGCTCGTTCTCACTGCCGAGGAGCAGATTCGAGCGGTGGAAGCGCGCCTATTCCACGAAATCAGTCAAGGCGTCGCAGATCAAAGCGCAAAGATCCTTCAGCTCGCCGCTTCGATCGGGAGGTTTGATGTAGTTTCAACCTTAGCTGAAGTGGCTGTCAAAAATGACTATGTCCGCCCGCACTTGCTTGAGGATGAGACGCTGGAGATTCGAGAGGGCAGACACCCTGTCGTTGAGATCTGGTTAGAGGGAGTGCGTTATGTGCCCAACGATGCCTGCTTCGAAAGCGGGGAGCATATCCGCATCCTCACCGGTCCGAATATGAGTGGAAAATCCACCTACCTACGTCAGGTCGCTTTAATTTTTTTAATGGCGCAGATGGGATCTTTTGTGCCGGCAACCACAGCACGGTTGGGCATCGCTGATCGGATCTTTACACGCATCGGCGCGCAGGATGAGATCCATGCAGGCCAATCAACTTTTATGGTCGAGATGGTGGAGACAGCCAACATTCTTAATAACGCAACGGATAGAAGCCTGCTTATCCTCGATGAGGTCGGGCGTGGGACGAGCACCTATGATGGTGTTTCTATTGCATGGGCGGTGGTTGAGTACATTCACAACCACCCTCGACTGCGAGCCCGCACCCTGTTTGCGACGCATTATCATGAGCTCACTCACATGGTTGAGACTCTGCCCGGCATACGCAACTACAACGTCGCCGTCGCCGAGGAGGGCGGCGAAGTTGTTTTCTTGCATCACATCGCTCCGGGAGGTGCGGATAAATCATACGGAATCCATGTCGCGGAGATCGCAGGGCTCCCCCGTTCTGTGATCAACCGGGCACAGGAGATCCTGGCGAACTTTGAAGCGTCCGCCGATAGACCTTCGGGCGAGGCATCCATCCCGTTTCACCAGATGACCTTTCTTACAGACTCGCATCCATTACTGGAAGAGTTGGAAGCTCTGGATTTGAATGGCCTGAACCCCCTAGAAGCGCTGAACCGGCTCTACGAGTGGCAGAAGCGCTACCTCTAAATTTGTCACGGATCACAACGACGTTCAAGCAGAGTGGGCCCTGATATAGTCGGGATACTCTTCGAGCACAGGCGTCGCTGAAGCCAACCCCAGCTCGCTGAGGATCGACGATATCAATTCGGATTTTAGTTCGGCATCTTTGCGCGACCAGGTGCGGCTCTTAATCTCAAGGAAGGAACCGTCCAGGGCGGGATCGCTAATCTGGTCCACATTAATGAAAAACTCAAGATCTTGATAGCGGACAAGCCAGCGACGGCGATCTTTACAGATATTGGTTTCACTTGCTGGCTTGAAGTACTCCCTATAAAAGCGGGGAGAGTACTGGGCGGGTGCGATGAAACGGGAGCGCGAGAGCATGGCCGAATTGGCGTACTCACGCTCCTTTGCCGGACCTGTTAGGGTCAGGCGGGCGCGGACGTTGTAGACATCTCCTTCTTCGTTGATAAATTCATCTTCACGGTAGCGCAGGCGGGTCTGGTCCTGATCGTCAAAGGCGAAATAGGTATCGTATTCTCGATAGTGAGCCGTGCGAACAATTTCGAACTTCTCCCGCTTGAGTTGCTGAATAACTTCGTCAGGATTGGGAAGCAGCACCTTGATCTGGACTTCGTAGCTTTCT
>JBFFMI010000100.1:0-10489 GCA_041554155.1 Anaerolineales bacterium | reverse complement strand
CGCGGCTTCTTTGAGTAGCTGAACGCCCATGTTTTCATAAGGTTCCTCCAGCTCAATTTCTTTGGCCACCGTGACCCCATCGTGGGTAATGGTCGGTGCGCCCCACTTCTTGTCCAGGGCTACGTTGCGCCCCTTTGGTCCGAGCGTGGTGGCTACTGCGTTTGCCAGCACATCAACGCCGGCTTTCAGACGCCTACGGGCGTCATCGGAAAATGCAAGTTGCTTGGCTGCCATAGGTCTATTACTCCTTCAAAAGTTCTGTTTTCATTCGAGGGTTTGTAGGGCCTGCCTAGTCCTCGATAATGGCCAAAATGTCGCTCTCGCGCAGTATCAGCACTTTATCGCTGTCCATCTTGATTTCAGTGCCAGCGTACTTTGCGAATAAAACGGTGTCTTTGACCGAGACTTCCATAGCCACGTAGTTCCCTGAATCATCTCGCCCACCAGGGCCAACGGCCAAAACCTCACCCTTCTGCGGCTTCTCTTTCGCCGTCTCGGGGAGCACGATACCGCCAGCAGTGACCTCTTCTTGCTCGAGAGGCTTTACCACCAGGCGGTCGGCCAGAGGTTTAATCTTGAATGCCATGCCGATCCTCCTATAAAAGTGATTTCTAGATGTTCTTCTTATGCCTAGCGCAACTTTAGCACTCTAGCGATCAGAGTGCTAATTGCGACGAAAGTGTACCTAAATTGGTATTTGCTGTCAAGACCCGGATGTGGTTGGAGTAGATCCGGGAGTTGGGGGGGATTCCGTGGGTAAAAGCGCGCCGCTACAAATACTCCGTCCATCTGCGATGATCGCTTGGATAAGTTGATCGCCGGGATATTTTTGGGTCAACTCCACAAAGACGTCCTCAGCATCATCACATGCCGTGGGGTACTCATTCGAACCCGCATAAAATGTGAGCGCCGAGCCAAAGGTGTAATAGTACTCAACCGTCTCACTGCTAAGGGGCATACCCCGCACTTCCACGCCGATGGCCGCCGCAGATTCCGTGCCCGGTTCACAGTTGGGCGCCAGACCGAGCTCACAGAGGATATCTCCCGTCTCCTGTGTGGTGCAGCCACGCAAGGCGCACTTAAAGATGGGGATCGAGCCTTCGTAGTTGCGCGCCTGGAAAAACACGGTAGCGAGTCGTGCATAGATCTCCGGGTTCGTCGGGCTGATCAGGAGCGCCCGCTGCATATTGATCGATGCCACAAAGAATTCGCCATCCCGCGAATAGGTGTTCCCTATCGCCAGGTAGGGGTTGGGATCCTGGATCCCCAGCTGCGCATTGATTCGGGCGGCCTTATCGAAATACTCCAGGGCTTGGTCAAATTGGCTGAGCGCCCGGTAATTGGCTCCGATTTTTAGATAGAGGATGGTCAGATTGGGATTGATTTTAGCCGCTTCAAGATATTCCTCGATGGCGCTGTTGTAAAAACCTTGATTCTCAAAGACCGTTGCCCGCACTCTGTGAATGTCCATCAAGAATGTGGTCTGGACACCCTGCTCCAGGGCATTGGAGAGTGCTGCGTTGGAAAGATCAGCCGCCTGGGCCAGATTGCCTTGATCCACGAGGATCTCCGCACGATAAGCATTCGCCAGGCTGAAATTGGTTTCAAGCTGAAGTGCGCGGGTCGCCGCGTTTTGCGCTTCAGCCAGGAAAATCTCGCGGCGATTCTTATCACGGATCAATGTCAACGGGGTGAGCTCCACCGTGCGGCCACTCACCACCCAGCTCTCGTCTGTGATCGCATCAACCTGACCAGAAAAAACCAATGCTGCACCTTCGCTGGTTTCTTCTTCAGCTGCGGCCTCAAGATCCAGCCCTTCCAGCTCAATGACATTGGCGGTGATCATGCCCCCCTCGCCGATCGTTCCACTGACACGTACTTGATCGCCAACAGTGATGGTGTCTTTCACTTCTGCCGAAGCAGACCAGTCGTAGACAAGCGCCCGGATCGTGTGCGCGATGGCACTGTCCGGATTAACTTCAATGGCCTGGTCCACATTGCGCCGTGCTTCCGCCAGACTCTGGCGTCGTTCTTCCTGCGTAGTAAGCAGGAAGCTGTTGTATGTCTGCACCCTTGCCAGCATCGCCCACAACTCGGCATTGCCGGGATCGACTGCGATCCCGGCCTCATAGGTGCGTATCGCCGCCGGCAGGTCACCGGCTGCAAAATGCACCTGCGCCTCTTCCGCAAAGGATAGGCCGGTGCGAGTTGCTGTAGGTGTGGGTAAGAAGAGCGGCTGAACTTCACCGCGTTGTTGGGCGCGCAGCAAGTAAACCACGCCGATTAACATGGCCAGCAAGGCCATGACCCGCCAGGGATTAGAGCGCCGGCCTTCGCGGCTGAGTGTTAATTTATCTCCAGTTAAGCGCATCGGGGTTCTCGGGTTCGCTTGGACTAGCCTTCGCTTGTCTCTGGGGTGGGCGTTCTCTCGAGCTGGCCACAGATCACCAGGCCTTCCTCGGCGTTGAAGACCGCAATCTCATCATCCCGCGCAGTGAGCAGGATCGCCTCAAAGATCTGAATCGCCTCTTCGCATACCCCTTGTTTGGCCAGCGCGAGACCATAGGTATAGTAATATTCGAGAATCCTGAAATCATCTGGGCGCAAGGCCAATCCCTCGACCCATACCCCTTCCGGCGCTTGGCCCCCGCGAATTGTGAAGTTGAATTCAGCGATCGCTTCTTCCAGGGCTCCATTATGGTAGTACATGCGGCCAAGATTTCCGCGCAGGCGTGGGTTGTCGGGCGAGAGATCAACCGCTTGCCGGGCATACTGGCTCGCTACGCCATATTCCCCCACGCCAGCGTATAAGTTCACCAGCAGGGTCAAGGGCTCGGTGGTGGTGGGAGAAAGGGCGACTGCGTTGAGATAACTCTCGCGCGCCCCGTCAATATCACCGAGGGCGCGCAGCATATTGCCCACATCGATATGCAGCGAAGGTAGATTGGGGTTGAGATTGCGAGCCGTAATATACGACTCAAGCGCCAATTCTCGGTTGCCGGTTAATTCCCACACATAACCCAGTGACCGGTGGGCTACAAGTGAGGTGTTGTCGAGTGATAAGGCTGCTCGCGCATTTTCCAGCGCCCGATCATAATTTTGGATGTCGCTGTCCAACAACACTTCGGCGTAAAAAGCCCGCACCTCAGGGATATTGGGGTTGAGATCGTAGCCCGCTTCCACTTCACGCAGCGCCTCCGCCAGCATGTCTTGCGCCGCCAGTCGATCCTCATCCAGCAGCTCACCCGACCGGAAATCTAGAGCCCAGCCCAGGAAGGCGTGGGCGATGGCAAGATCAGGTTCAAGCACAAGCGCATCGCGTGCGGCTTCCTCCGCTTGCACATAATCACCCTTGAACATGCGCACCCTGGCCAATTCAACATAATGGGCCGGTTCTCGCGGGTTGGCTCTGATCGCTTCCAGGTAGGCTTGCTCTGCCTGATCAAGTTTTCCGGCTTCGAATAACGATCCCGCTTCAAGCACAAATGAAGCCGGGCTGCGCGTAGGCGTTGGCGTGGGGATAAATAAGGGTTGCGTCGCAGGTACGTATATCTGCCATACGTAAACAACACCCGCGATCAGTATTAACAACGCCAAGATCCGCCAGGGGCGTGATCGACGTCGTTTCTTCCTCATGTTCCACTTGCTACCGCTTAGATACATACCGCTCCCCGGCCAGGTTAATGAAGGCTGGATGGGCATATTACCACCCGCTGAAGACGAGCGTCAAGAAACCAGCCTTTTGCAGCACGCTCGCTGGGGTATAATGCCCCGCATGTCCGATCGTGATCAACTTGACGTCTCTCAGGAAGACACGCAATCTACACCCTCGCTTGAAAACGCAAGTGAAGCGCATCGTACCCGGCCTCAACGCCGGCGGTTTCTGATCGCCTTTCTGATCTATCTAACTGCGCTTGTCATTGTGGGAACCCTGGCTTATTTCAGAGGGCGTAACCTTAACACCGAGTCCCAGGATGCCGCTGTTACCGAAGCACTCTTTGAACAATTCGAGCTCGGTGTAGCCGATTTAGAAGCAGGTCGCTTCGAGCTTGCACGTCAGCGGTTTGAAGCCATCATCAGTTATGATCCCAGCTACCCTGGTGCGGAAGATATGCTCGTGGAAGCGCTTGTTTTCTCAAACGTGTCCACCATAACACCGACAAATTTACCCACCTCAACACCTGATCCATCACCCCCGGATCAGTTATTAATCCAGGCCGAAACAGCGATCACTGATTCGGATTGGGACACCGCCATCAACAAACTGCTGGCGCTGCGTGCAAAAGATCCAGAATTTGAACCCACCCGCGTCGATGGCTTGATGTATATCGCCTTGCGCAACCTAGGGATGGCACTCATATCACAGGGCTCTATGGAAGAAGGCTTGTATAATCTCAGCCTGGCCGCCCGTTTTGGGCCACTGGATCGTGACGCGCTTTTCCGCGAAACCCTTGCCAGCCAGTACGTCCTTGCGAATAGCTACATCGGCTTGAACTGGTTCAGAGCCGCCGAGCTTTTCGGACCGCTCTGCGAGCAAGGCGCTACCCTGGATTCATGCCCCAAATATGGGGATGCAGCATGGCGTTATGGCGAGCAACTATGGGATGCTGGCGATATTTGCGCTGCCGCTGAGTACTTCACCGCATCCTTGGCGGCGTGGCCCAACCCCGATCTGGATAAAGAAGCCGAGGATGCGGTCGAAGAATGCGAAGAATCTCGCCGACCACCACCCACAGCAACACCGGAATTTACCCCTACGCCAACGCCCACACCAGACGGGGGTGGCGGTGGTAATGGCGGCTAACCAGCTTCCGCTCAGCCTGGCATATGCCCTCCATATGCTGGCCACTGTGATATGGATCGGGGGTTTGCTCTATCAATCGTTGTTTTTACTCCCAGCCCTGCGCACCGCTGAGCAACCCAAACTTACCGGGTTGCTACTGGATCGCCTGCGTTCCCGTTTCCAACCCATCGCCTGGCTATGCCTGGCAATCTTGATCGGCACCGGCTTGTTCCAGATGGCTGCCCACCCCGCATATGGTGGGTTCCTTGCTGTTGAAAACACCTGGGCTAAAGCGATCCTGTTCAAGCACATCGCCATTGCCTTGATGATCCTTGTTGCTGCATACCAGAGCTTCGTTCTCTATCCACGCCTTACACGCTCTCTGCTCCGCAATCCGCAGTCCGATGCATCGCATGTAGAACGAGAAGATCCACTCTTTGAAGGCAGGCTGATCCAGGCCAATGTCATACTCTCTTTGATCGTGCTCGTCCTCACCGCAATCGCCCGTACAGCCTGAGCCGCGCGGGCATAGTTCTTGCAAACCTTCATTCAGCGATAAATCAAACCCAGGACACCGGAGATTAGCCAGCATTCATCAACTGGTTATGCCGTTATCCGATCGGAGATCATTGGATGTTGATCCATCGAGCCTTATTGTTCCTTACCGCCTTAAGCCTGCATGCGGGTTTTAGTTTGATCCTGGGGATCTTTGGCTTCAGGACACAACAGGAAGGTCGCTCAGCACGCTGGATAATCATCACAAGTGCTTTCGCCATCCTGATCTATCTACCGAGTCTCCTGGTTATCCTGGGCCTGTATGAATTTACTTTCTTTCTACGAGGCCTGATCATATTAGTAGGGGTCATTGCCACGCTCGCCCCATTCCTTTACCGCAGCGGTGCATGGACAGCTTTCGACTTCGTGTGGACCTGGAAACGCGTTGCAGCGATCAGCATGCTGCTCTTGACTGCCTGGTGCCTTGCAAATCTTTACTTCGAAAGCGATCTGACTGCAGCCCCATTGGCGATCGCCGCCGCCTTCGCAGCGTTTCTCTCATTTCAGTCTCAAGTCCAACCAGGGTAACGTGGCTACTGTCGATTAAGGTACAATGGACCCCCTGGCCCTCAGTCAAGCGGCCAACCAACAGGTGGATCGTTGTTCGAATTGACCTTTCTCGGCACCTCAGCCTCAGCCCCTTCTATCCATCGCGGTCTATCCGCCCAGATCGTTAGCTATCGTGATCAACGCTTTTTGATCGATTGTGGGGAAGGTACGCAGCGCCAGATACTACGTTCTGGGCTGGGTTTTCGTCGGTTAAACCACATCCTGATCACTCATGGCCACCTGGACCACATCCTGGGTCTGGCCGGCCTGCTCTCCACCTTCTCACGTTGGGAGACCCTGGAACACCTGGAGATTTGGGCGGGTGAATGGGCTATGGAGCGCATCCACGATCTATTGTTCGGTGTGGTATTACGCGGTGCGAAACCCCCGATGGAGATCGAACTACACATCATTGAACCCGGGTTGATCCTTGAGTTTGATGATCTGAAGGTCTCTGCCTTCCCGGTTGAACATCGCGGTCCCGGCTGCTTCGGTTTCCTTTTTGAGGAGCCCACACGCCGGCCCTTCCTCCCAGAGAAAGCCGATGCATTAGCGCTACCGCATGGTCCCATCCGCAGCGACCTCGTCGCCGGCAAGAAGGTCAAGCTTGCAGATGGGCGCTTGATCAAACCGGATGATGTGCTTGGGCCAGAGCGAGCCGGCGTACGCTTGGTACATGTCGGCGATTGTGCAAGCACGGCCGGTGTGGAAAAAATCGCTCGGGATGCCGATGCGCTCGTGATCGAGGCCACCTATCGCGATTTGGAGAGAGACCTCGCCCAGAAATTCGGCCATCTTACCGCCGCACAGGCGGCACAGCTTGCAAAGGATGCCGCAGTTAAGCAGCTCTTCCTCACACACATTTCACGGCGCTACCGCGAGCGTGAAATCCTGGACGAAGCGCGCAAGATCTTTCCTGAAGCGAAGATTGCCCGTGATTTCGATCAGGTCCAGATAAGACGCGCCTCAGAAGCTAGCTAGCATCCCGGGATGCCTGGCCTCGCATGGGCTTTCTCGCAAACATGCTGAGCCGCTTCTGGAAATCCTGGATTTCCCCCCAATAACCACTTACTAGTACCCTGCTCCCAATTCAGCTCGCGCGCGTAACCTTCAGGGCCTTTTTTACGACTATTAGGATGAAATCACGCCAAAAAGGAGATCGTAGATGTTTCAATCGTACAAATACAGGATTTGGATCGGTATTCTCTTTACAGCCATGTTTGCCCTAGGGGCCTGCACCGGCGAAATCCCACCCGAATTACTCGAGGCCGTGGAGGCAGTCGAAAGCAGCGGTATCGAAGCACTCGAAATCGATTTTTCCGATCTCGCCGAAGAATTAGAGTTCATCGGGCAAGTGCAAGCTATCTCCACAACAGAATGGACGGTGGCTGGACTGGATTTCCTCCTTGAAGCCACGACGGAGATCAAAGGCAATCCCCAGGTCGGTGATGAAGTAAAAGTCCATGCCACCCTGACAACGGCAGGCGCATTACTGGCGCGCGAGATTGAAACCACCACCGGCGACAATGGCTTCAGCGAAGATGATGATGAAGCTTTTCCTTTCGATCTACAGGATGAATTCGAATTCGTAGGCCTCGTCGATGCCATAGGCTCAGAAGCTTGGACCATCTCTGGTCGAACACTCGTCATCCTGCCCATAACCGAGATCAAAGGTGTGATCAATCCCGGCGATCTGGTTAAGGTGCATGCTTTTCTGAACCAGGCTGGCGAGCTTGCTGCACGTGAGATCGAACCGGCGCTAGCCGGCGATGAGGGCATTCAATTTGCCTTTGACCTGGAACATGAGATCGAGTTTGTCGCTCAGGTAGAAGCGATGGGCGGGGATATGTGGACCGTCGGCGGACGCACCATCATTGTCCTCCCAGAAACAGAGATCAAAGGTGTGATCGCTGTAGGGGACCTCGTGAAAGTGCACGCTTTCCTAAATTCGGCTGGAGAGCTTGCAGCCCGTGAGATTGAGCCTGCCCTGGCATTGCAAATGGACGATGATGATTTGGATGAGGACAACGACCTGAAGCTGATCGGCACCCTCGAACAAATCGGCGATGAAATCTGGGTCATTGCTGGAGTCGAATTCCGGGTTACCCCCGATACTGAAATCGAGGATGGATTAAATGTTGGTGATTGGGTCGAAATTTACTTCTTCACCAATAGTGACGGCCTTCCACTGGCCAGAGAGATTGAAGCTGAAGATGCATCTGATGATGACATCGATGACTTTGACGATGATGAATTGGATGATGATGACGATGACGATGATGATGACGATGATGACGATGATGAAGATGACGACGATCATGATGATGACGATGATGAAGATCGCAGCGGAAGCAACAGTGGAAGCGACGACGATTAGTGTTCAGCCAATCAAGCAGCGGACCTTAACCAGAAGCATAGTTCAGAAATCCTGAACTGGAATTCGAACGAGTATGAGACCGGATGCTATACTTTAGTCCATGTTACGCACAGGGGTTCATCGGACATCGCTACCAGGAAAGAAGCATGTCTGACGACAAGAATCTATCAAAACGCCTGCGGGATCTGGACCCGCAGGCGCTATCTTCCATACATCAGACGTTCTACCCCGATATCGTGCGTTACGCGACATACCGTCTCAGCGATGTCATGATTGCTGAGGACCTTGCATCAGATACATTTATCCATCTGATCGATGCGATATCTCAAGGAAAAGGGCCGACAAAAAATGTGCGAGGTTGGCTGTTGGGCACTGTTAACAATTTGATCAATGATTACTATCGCACGGTATATAAACAAGATCAAAGGAACACAGGCGATTCAGGGGCGGGATTCGTTGATCCAGTATCACAAATCGATGGTCAACTCGACGCCCATGATCAGTTGTCCACAGCACTTACAGCACTAACAAGCGATCAACAAATGGTCATATCCCTGCGTTTTGGCGCTGAGTTAACCCTGGCGGAAACGGCCGCTGCCATGGGGAAGAAACCCAACGCTATCAAAGCACTTCAGTTTCGAGCACTCGCAGCACTGCGACAACGATTGGAGATGGCCCCTGATGGCTGAAAGAATCCACCTGGCCTTCCAGGAAGTTCTTGAGGCGCTCGACGCTGGCAAGACGCTCGAGGAAGCCCTTAGCGCGTACCCTCAATTCGCCGAAGAGTTGCGACCCATGCTCGACGTAGCAAACGTAGCTTCCTCTGCGGATATTCGGCCGGGAAAAAATACTGCAAGTAGAGAGCGCAGCAGAGCTCGTATGCTGGCGTATGCCGCGCAGATGCGCAAACATCATGCTGTAGCTTCTTCCCCTCGCAGGCAGTGGCGCTTCTCGTTCGCTGCACTTACCATCTCAGCTATCATCCTCCTGAGCAGCACAGGGATCTGGGTAGCTTCCGCTCAATCCCTGCCTGGCGATCCGCTCTACGAGTTAAAACGCAGTGCAGAGACGTTTAATCGCTCTCTCGTTACAAAAAAGACATCGCGCTATGACTTAGATATCGCCTACCGTCAACGGCGCGTTGAAGAAGTCTCGAGGTTGCTCGAGCTGAAACGCATTGAGGCGGTGGCCTTCGAAGGCCTCTTACTGGGTCAAGAACATGGAGTTTGGCAGGTGGAAGATCTAGCGACGATCGTTCACGCCGATACACAGCTCTCAGGTCCTTTTACCCTGGGTGATGAGGTCGAAGTTCAGGGCATCACCACCGCTTCTGGGGCCGTACTTGCTACCGAGATAAAACTACGGCGCTACCATCTCATCGGGGTGATCGAAGTGCAGGAGCCTGAAGTATGGGTTATTGCCGATCGCAGATTGGATATATCGAACGCTATCATTGAAGATGGAATCGGAGCGGGTTCACTGGTTGAGGTCGAAGTAAACGTTTCTGGCAGTGGCGTTCATCAAGCCATCTTCATCAAGCGATTGGATCTTCCTGCGACCCCGCAACCAGGTGAAGACACGGATACGATCGCCACGCCCACGCACGCAACAACGGAGAACGCCAAAGTTTATCGTAGGTTTGAGGGTCGGCTCGACAACATGAGCGGTTCTGCCATTATTGTAAACGGGCAGACGATCAAGATCGGCCAGGATACTGAGATCGAAGGGATATTATCGCCCGGGGTCAACATCCGCGTCGATGCTGCTCAACAAAGCGATGGCTCCTGGATTGCACTTGAAATCCGGGTTGAAGACGATGGAGAGCGATCGGATGATTCCGAAAAGGAACCAGACACCGACGATCGTTCCGAAGAATCGGACGACGATGAAGAGATCGATCCGGATGAAGATGATTTGCCAGATGAGGATGAGCCTGAAAGCGAAGAAGATGATAGTGAAGAAGATGACAGTAAAGAGGAAGATCCTGATGACGATTGAGCCAGGTGCAAGGAATTTTCGCATTCCCTGCTGAGATGTATTTAGACGGTAAATTAATTACGAAACAATCGGGCGACGATTCGGGTCAGGTTCCATTATTGGCATTGGCTGTTACCCGAACTCTGAAGTTGCTAAATTCATCGGCTGGTTCTTCCCAGAGTACATCAACCTGGTCAACAACAGCTGACCCTGGACCATTATGGCACCATTGCACCATATGGTCTACT